>CAJAVE010000001.1 GCA_903945325.1 uncultured beta proteobacterium
ATCCATGAAACGGATGCTTATCAACGCCACGCAGGCTGAAGAACGCCGCCTGGCCATTGTCGACGGACAAAAACTCCTCGACTACGAAATCGAAATCGAAGGGCGCGAACAGCGCAAGGGCAACATCTACAAGGCCGTTGTCACCCGCGTCGAGCCCAGTCTGGAAGCCTGCTTCGTCGACTACGGTGAAGACCGCCACGGCTTTTTGCCGTTCAAGGAAATCTCCCGGATGTATTTCAAGGAAGGCGTGTCTGCCAGTCAGGCCCGCATCCAGGACGCCATCCGCGAAGGCCAGGAACTGCTGGTCCAGGTCGAAAAAGAGGAACGCGGCAACAAGGGCGCCGCCCTGACCACCTTTGTGTCGCTGGCCGGTCGCTATGTGGTGCTGATGCCCAACAACCCCCGCGGTGGTGGCGTATCCCGCCGTATCGAAGGAGAAGACCGCGCTGAGCTCAAAGAAAACATGGACCAGTTGGAATACCCCAACGGCATGTCCATCATCGCGCGCACCGCCGGCATTGGCCGCAGCGCGCCTGAGTTGCAGTGGGACCTGAACTACCTGCTCAAGCTGTGGTCGGCAATAGACGGCGCCGCCAAGGGTGGCAAGGGTGCCTACCTGATTTACCAAGAGTCTTCTCTGGTCATCCGCGCCATCCGCGACTACTTCAACCACGACATCGGCGACATCCTGATCGACACCGACGACGTGTACGAGCAGGCGCAGCAGTTCATGGCCCACGTCATGCCCGAGCACGCTGCGCGTGTGAAGCGCTACCGTGACGATGCGCCGCTGTTCAGCCGTTTCCAGATTGAACACCAGATCGAATCTGCTTACGCCCGCACGGTGCAACTGCCCTCCGGCGGCGCCATCGTCATTGACCACACCGAAGCCTTGGTGTCGGTGGACGTCAACTCGGCCCGCGCTATCAAAGGCGGCGACATCGAAGAAACCGCAACCCGCACCAACCTGGAAGCCGCCGACGAAGTGGCGCGCCAGATGCGTTTGCGCGATTTGGGTGGCCTGATCGTCATCGACTTTATCGACATGGAAGAGTCGCGCAACCGCCGCGAAGTGGAAAACCGCCTGCGTGATGCACTGCGCCAGGACCGTGCACGCGTGCAGTTCGGCACCATCAGCAAATTCGGCCTGATGGAAATGAGCCGCCAGCGCCTGCGCCCTGCCCTGTCCGAAGGTGCCTCCATTCCTTGCCCACGTTGCGGCGGCTCCGGCCACATCCGCGACACCGAATCCAGCGCCTTGCAGATTCTGCGGATCATCCAGGAAGAGTCGCTGAAAGACAGCACGGCGTCCGTGTTGTGCCAGGTGCCTGTGGACGTGGCTTCGTTCCTGCTGAACGAAAAGCGCTCCGAAATCGCCAAGATCGAACTCAAGCAGCGCATCAATGTTTTGTTGGTGCCCAACAAGACGTTGGAGACCCCCAACTACCGTCTGGAACGCCT
This sequence comes from uncultured beta proteobacterium, assembly GCA_903945325.1. Lineage (GTDB taxonomy): Bacteria > Pseudomonadota > Gammaproteobacteria > Burkholderiales > Burkholderiaceae_C > Allorhodoferax. The sequence continues at coordinate 1,462 of CAJAVE010000001.1, forward strand.
GAAGCACGACGACCCGCGCCTAGACAACATCGAGGCCAGCTACAAGTTGGCTGACGAGATTGAAGACCCTACCGGTGTGACCCGCCGTTCGCAAGAGCCCACCAACAAGCAGACGCCCATCATCAAGGGTGTGTTGCCCGATGCACCTGCACCGCAGGCCGCGCCACGACCTGTTGCACCTGTGCACGCACCCGTGGCGCACGCAGCGCCACACCGTGAAACATCCGTTCCACCACCTGTACCTGCTGAAAAAGGCTTTTTTGGCTGGATCAAGAGCCTGTTTGCTGGTGATACACCTACACCGGTCAAGCCCGTTCAACCTCCTGCAGCGCCCAAGCCGCCAGAAGGTCGCGATGGCCGCAGCCGCGATGGAAACCGAGCCGGTGGCAAACCGGGCGAAGGTCGTCCAGAAGGCCGCAGTGATGGACGTGGCCCGCGTAGCGAAGGCCGCGGGGACGGGCGTGGTCGCGGTGGACGCGGTGGACGCGGGGGCAATGGTGGAGATCGCCCGGGCGGCGGGCAACGCGAACGCTTCGACGCCGAAGGAAAAGCGATGCCCTCGGATGCCAATCTTCAAGGCGCAAACGCTGCTGCGCCTGAGTCCACCCGCCAAGACCAACGCCCCGACCGCGGCCAGCGTCCGGAACGCAGTGAGCGTCCAGAGCGTGGAAACCGATCAGGCCGTGGCGGCGATCGAAACGACGGTAGTGATCGCGGCGAGCCTCGCGCGGAAGACCGTCCAGAAGGTGTATCTGCAGCGGACGGCAACACCGAGAGCCGCAGCAATGATGGCCAAAACCGTGAACCTCGTGAACCTCGTGAACCCCGCGAAGGTCGCGGCGGTCGTAGTCGCAATGGCCGTGGTCCACGCACGGAAGGTGACGCACACCACGCAAACGGTGAAAGCCGTCAGTCTCAACTTGGATTTGTGGATGGCGAAAGCACCGCAAGCCCGGCATTGGCAGACCAGCAAAGCCCCGCCAATGACAGCAGTGCCTCTGCTGCACCGCGCAATGAGAGTGGCGAGCCGCGTGAAAAGCGCAGCCGCGATCGCTATGGCCGTGAACGTGGCCCCCGGGGCGAGCGCGAAGAGCGCCCTGATCTGCGCATCCCGGCCCAACCAGTCGCAGTGCAAGCCAGCGAGGGAGAAACCACTGCGATTGTGTCCCCTGTACCAACACCAGTGCCCCAAGTGGCCGATGTTGCGGCACCCGCTGCGGTACCAGTTGCGCCGGCAGTCGCCCCCGGCGCTTCTGTACCCAGTCCACGCATGCCAAAAGTAGCCTCGTTTGCATTACCCACGGACACGCTACTGGAAGTGGCACTGGGCTCTGGTTTACAGTGGGTCAACTCTGACTCAGACAAAGTGGCCACAGTACAAGCAGCCATTGCCGCTGAGCCCAAGCCTGTCCATGTACCCCGCGAGCGGCCTGCCGCAGTGTCCATTGACACGGGACCATTGGTTCTGGTGGAAACCAAGCGCGACCTGCGCGACATGACGCTACCATTTGAGCAACCACCTGCAGCGTAAACAGGTTTTGCCGCCGAGCAAGGGCGGTCAACAAAAAAAGGGCCAACAGGCCCTTTTTTTATTCCCGGTCAACGACTAAAACAAATCGATCGCACCCACCTTGATCTCGTCCCCAAAATAGCCTTTTCGCACCAAGTCATCGTGGCTATAGACTTGGTTGCGCCCATTGCGCTGGGCATAGTCTACTGCCCGCTCTGAACGCTCCAGCGTGGTACTGGGTGAGTCGTCGGCGGTCACGCGGGTAAAGCCGCCACAAGCCGTGACTCGGCCCACTTGAGGGAAATTAAACTTCTCCATGTTGGTGCGAAAACGCTCAAACGCAGCCAGCACCAAGGCCTCGTCAGGGCAATGCATCAGCACGGCAAACTGCTCACCACCCAAACGATAAATCCGGTCATAGGTTCGGAAGGTGTTGTTCATGATGCGTGCCACCAGTAGCAACACCTCTTCAGCAATAAGGTGACCGTTCTTGTCATTGATCATTCCAAAATGATCGACACTGACGGTACCCAACCAATAGTTCGGTGGAACCCGATGCCGCCGCTCGGACACCGGTAAAACCAAAGCTTGCAGCGTGTTGGACGCCCCTTCAAGCCCGTGGTCCATTTCCTCCAGTACAGCGCTGTAAAAAGTATCGTCAAGTGACTTCCGATTAAGGAGCCCTGTCAATGCGTCGCGATCGCTATACGCCAACAGGTTGTACATATTTCGAAACACATGCACCATGTCCTCGATAACCTGCAACTGCCCCACCGTCAGCGACGAACCTGAATGGACCTCTATCACGCCCTCATCCTCATTGGCGAAACCAGAGTACAACGGGAGATAGCTGATACGTGGCCCTTCCTCGCCTGCCCATGCGTGCTCAGCCAGGCTGCGGCTTTGCAGGCACTGCAAACGGTACCGTTCATCCGTCAATTCGCTCAGAGTCTGAAAGTCAACCCGCAGCGGGTCGACTATTTTGCCGCCACCACGTACATCGAGAGACGCGACCTCAAGCCAGCGTTTGATCCCCTCTTCACTGACCACTCTGGCAATGACCACCCGGTCTATTCGCAAAAGGTCAATCAGTGCCTTTGACAGGGTCAGCTCCAGCAGCTCGCGGTCCCTGTGATCCGTCAGCTTGATGATGTGTTCGGTGAGTGTAGCCATGGCCGCATAATAGCCGCGAATCCGGCAAACGTCACCTTTTTGCGGCCTCGCGATAGGCGTCTGCAGCGGCCTGTTCGTCTTGCCGCAATTCGGCCATTTGGGCCAAAGCCAGCCACGTGTCACGGGTCAGTTCCGAGTGATTCAGCGTCAGGAGGGACTGCTTGAGCAACTGCTGTGCCTTACCCCATAAGTTGAGGCGCATGCACACCATGCCAGCAAGGTATTGCAGCACCCCATCGCGTGGATTGGCCATTTGTGCCGACTCGATACGGGAAAGCCAAACCGCATCGGGTGATTCACCGGCGACGCCAAAACCCTGCTCCAGCACTCTGGCCACCCGTATGCGTAGCGCCAGATTCAGCGGGACGGTGTCGTTCACCATCGCGTCCCACACAGGCAACAACCATTTGCGGGACACCGATGCCTCGCCACCCAGCAACAACAAGCGTTCAGCCGCCTCACAGGCCACATCCGGAATGCTTTGCTCAGATCGCTCCAGCAAATCCCAGGCACGCTGCATTTGAACCGTGTCATGCGCGGTGCCGATCAGTTCGACGGCCAGTCCGCGCGCAATACTCTTGCCGGCCACTTCGGAAAACGCGCGGTGCTTGGTTAGCAAACGCAACGACTCCAATGCCAGATGCGGCTCACCAGCCTGGCGGGCGGCTCTGAATCGCATACGCAGAGCCACTGTCCGGCGCGACGCACCGGACGGTAGCTGATCGAGCCACTGCATGGCGGCCGGAGCATCGCGGTCGTCCAGCGCCCAGCGTGCCCGCCGCAACTGAACACCTTCGCGGGCCTCTTGCGCGTCCCGGCCCGCGGCTTCTTCCAGTGCCTGACCAAAGTGGGCGTCTCTCACGATGCGATCTTGCAACGCATGGGCGCTTTCCGCTGCAATCAAATGGGTCAAGGTTCGCAAGCGCCCGCCATAGGCGAGCTGCTCGCCACTTCGTTGCACCGACTCTTCGAGAGAAATCACCAGGTCGGCAGTCTTGCGTGCCCGAATAAACCGCCCCGACACCAGATGGGACAGCGAATCCAGTAAAGCCGTATGGATAGCGCGTTCTTTTTGCAACAGGCGCCAACGACGCGCCTGTTGTGGGATGCTCATAAGCGCAGACAGGGCCTGCATCGCAAGGTGCAGGGTCAGGAAACCGCCAGCCAGAACCAGCAGGAACAGATTGAGGGACAAGTCAACCCGGTGCGGGGCCCAGTACAAGGTCACCGTTCCCGGGTTGTTGCCAGCGAATAGCGCACTCGCCACCGCAATCGCAAACAAGGCCATCAGCCACAGTGCCGCACGCATGGTTAGCGCCCTGCGGCAGCCGTCGCTAGGGCCGCCAAGGTGTCGTCAACGCGCGGCAATTCAAGCGCTTTCATCTGGCCGCGCACCTGCTGCAACAATCCCATCGCGGTCTGGGTCTTGCGTGACGATGCGTCAAAGTAGCGACCCATGGCCACGTTGGCCGAAGCAAGGTCGGCACGAACCGAATCGATCTGGCGCGACAGCAGTCCCAATCGGGCATTGAGCAGCTTGAGCTTGAGGTTCTCGCGCAGAAAGAAAGACTGCTCGGGGGACAGTAACGCAGCATCCGGGTACTCGATGCGACTCACACGGATCAGGTTTCGCAGCTCTTCATGCACCAGCGAGCCCAGCCGCCCCCACCACGCCGTAATACCCTCTTCGGGTTTACGCTTGAGTGATTCATTGTTGCGGGGTGTTGTCACCGCATTGGCCACTGGTAAATCATCGGCCAACAAAACCAGTTCGTCCAACTTGACCAGCAAGGCTGGCGTATCAGCCTGGGCCGTCGCCTTGATGCGGGCCAAGTCGCGGGCGATGGCACGCTGCAATGGAGTCAGCCGGGGCTGCGCGGCACGCGTCACCCGTACCTCCGCGCTTTTCAGGGCTGCCAATAGCGGCTCTACGCTGCCGGTCAACTGTGCCTGCTGTTGCGCCAGTCGCACTGCGGAATCAATATCGACGACTAAATTCTCATCGCGTGAGCGCGACAGACTTTGTATCAACTCCTCGAGTTGCGTGCGCTGAAGCGAGACTTCGCTAAGGCGAGCTTCGGCCACCGTGAGCTTGGCAGCCGTCTCCATCGCCAATTCCTGCGCCCGGCGCGCGGTGGCACTGGCCTCAGTAGCTTGCGCACCAGATTGCGCACTTTGACGCGCGAGCTGCTCCTGGATGGAAGTCAACTTTTGCCACAACAATCCACTGACCAGCAACGCGAGCAAGGCCACTGCGGCAATGCCCCAATGCAGCCACTGCGCAGCACTTCTGCCCTGCTGTGCCTCTGAAACGCTGGTCTCTGTGTTCATCCCAGGGATTCTATCGATGCGGTCAGGGCCGCCAGTGTGGGGCGTGACTCGCAAACAACAGAAAACCCGGCCAATCGAGCTGCCTGTGCAATTCGACTGTGCGTCGCAACCGCTTTGGCCCGCGTCCAATTCTGCTCAGGGCAGGCCGCAACCAAATTGGCTATTGCCTCTGAACTGCTAAACAACCAGACAGACCCATCCGTTGCAGCCTGGCAAGCGACTTCACGTTCACTGGCCAGAAGCTCAGGCGGCCGACGCTGGTAGGCAACGACAAACTCCACCACGCCCCCGGCTGCGCGCACCTGGTCTGCAAACCAGTCGCGCCCGTTACCGTTTGAGATTTCTTGCATGCTGCCCCCCGGGTTAGCCGTGCTGCCTGTGCCGCGCACAATCAATACCCGGTATCCGCTGTGCACGCGGGGCGCAACCACCTGCCACAGTGCCTCCGAATCAAACTGGCCGGTATCGCGATCCGGCATGTCGATGCGCTGCGCATCCACCTGCGCACGTCTGAGGGCTGAAAAACTGCCGGGCCCGGTTACGAATGCTCTAATTTTAGTAGCATCATCTTCAGTAAATTCGGGAGCTATAGATGGTTTTAATGCAAAGAAATGATCCACTGCATTGCCACTGACAAACATAACGGCATCAAACGTGTGCAAGCGCTGCCAGGCGTCGGCTACGGCCGACGGATCTGGCGCGGGCAAAACGTCAATCAGCGGCAGGGCCTGCGTATCGTACCCGGCGTCCGACAATGCATCGACCCACTTGCGGACTTCATTTCGCGGCCGGGTGACGAGAACGCGCATGCAATCAGCCCTGTAAGTCTGCCTGGTATTTGACGCTGGCTTGCAGTTCGCGAGCCACGCTCTCGCCCAAGCGTGTGGCTGTCGCTGCGTCCTTCACGGTTGCACTGGCTTTCGCATGCACCAGTGGCTGCAAGCCTTCAGGGTCGCCCCAAGTGGCTCGTATGCTCATTTCGTCACCGAAGAAAGTGGCATGGGCCGCCAGCGGCATCGAACAGCTGCCACCCATCACACGGCTGACCGCGCGTTCGGCGGAAACGGCCAACCAGGTGGGCGAATGGAGCAAGGCTTGCAATACCTCCGCGACGTCGGCTCGGTCGGAGCGAACTTCTATCCCCAAGGCACCCTGACCCGCAGCCGGCAACATCTGTTCGGGCTCAAATACCGCGCGAATTCGGGCCTCCAGCCCCAGACGCTTCAGACCGGCCGCCGCCAGCACAATGCCGTCATACAGACCATCGTCCAGCTTCTTGAGGCGGGTATCAAGATTGCCCCGCAGGGGTTCAATCTTCAAGTCGGGCCGCAAAGCCCTTAACAATGCCATGCGCCGCAGACTCGATGTACCCACTGTTGCGCCTTGCGGCAGGTCTTGCAGCGTGGCGTACCGGCTGGACACCCAGGCATCACGCGGGTCTTCGCGCTCCATCACGCAGGCCAGACTGAAACCGTGTGGCAACTCCATGGGCACATCTTTCAAGGAATGCACCGCCAGGTCGGCGTGCCCTTCCTCCAGCGCCACTTCAAGCTCCTTGACGAAAAGCCCCTTGCCGCCCACTTTGCTGAGCGACCGGTCCAAAATCTGGTCGCCACGCGTGGTCATGCCCAGCAAAGTGACCCGGTGGCCCATTTGTTCGAGCAATGCCTTGACATGCTCGGCCTGCCACAGAGCCAAACGGCTTTCGCGGGTGGCGATCGTAAATGTGTGAGAAACCATGCCTGTAAGTCGTAACCTGTTTGTAAACAATTGAGAGTGGTCAATGCTAGCATGGGCACTATGAAGCACCTACCTGCCCCCGCGCCGGCCAAGCGCGCAAAAGACAACGAACGCCCCCTGGTTGAAGACATCCGGCTCTTGGGCCGGATTCTGGGTGACGAGATCCGCGAGCAGGAGGGCGCCGCTGCCTTCGAGCTGATCGAAAAGATCCGCACCCTCTCGGTCGCCTTCAGGCGCGATGCCGATCACGAAGCGGACAAGGCGTTAAAAAAACTGCTCAAAAGCCTCAGCGGTGACCAAACGGTGAGCGTGATCCGTGCCTTCACCTACTTCAGCCATCTTGCCAACCTTGCCGAAGACCGCCACCACATCCGCAGGCGCACTCTCCATGAGCGTGCAGGTGACACCCAGGAAGGCAGCATCGACGTGGCCATGTCCCGTCTGCGCTGGGCCGGTATTGCGCCCAAAGCCATTTCGGCCACTTTGTCAGAAAGCTATGTGTCGCCGGTGCTCACCGCCCACCCCACTGAAGTGCAACGCAAAAGCATTCTGGATGCGGAGCGGGCGATCGCGCAATTGCTCACGGCGCGCGACGAAATCAAAATGCGCGGCGCTTTCTTCGAAAACAAGAAAGACGCCCTGACGACCCGCGAGCTGGCCGCCAACGAAGCGCAGATGCGGGCCCGCGTGATGCAACTCTGGCAAACGCGGTTGCTGCGGTTCAGCAAGCTCACGGTGGCAGACGAGATTGAGAATGCCCTGAGCTACTACGAATCCACCTTTCTGCGCGAGATTCCCAAGCTCTACGCCAATCTGGAACAGTTGCTGGGCAACCAGCCGGTGCACAGTTTCCTGCGCATGGGTCAGTGGATTGGCGGCGACCGTGACGGCAACCCCAACGTGAGCGCGCAAACGCTGGAGTACGCGCTGCGTCGTCAGGCCGAAGTGGCACTGCGCCACTACCTGACCGAAGTGCATTACCTGGGTGGCGAGTTGTCGGTTTCGGCCATGCTGGCCGACTGTTCGCCCGATATGCAGGCGCTGGCAGAAAGCTCGCCCGACACCAACGTGCACCGGATGGACGAGCCGTATCGCCGGGCATTGACCGGCGTGTATGCCCGCCTCGCCGCGACATTGCAGGAACTGACTGGTACCGAGGCGGCACGCCATGCGGTCGCACCGCAGAACCCGTACAAACTGGCCCAGGAATTCGCTTCCGAGTTGCGCACCATTGAGGCGTCCCTCAGGGCCAACCATGGCACAGCGCTGATCGCGCAGCGACTGCAGCCGTTGCTGCGTGCGGTCGATGTATTCGGCTTTCACCTGGCTACAGTGGATTTGCGTCAAAGCTCGGACAAACACGAAGAGGTTATCGCAGAGTTGCTAGCCACGGCGGGTATCGAGTCCACCTACAGCGCACTGGATGAGTCAGCCAAACGCAGCCTGCTCATGGGTCTGCTGGGCGATGCCCGCTCGCTCACGGTGCATGGCGTCAACTACTCGGATCACACGCAAAAGGAGCTGGCGATTTTTGCAATGGCCAAGGTCATGCGCGAACGCTTTGGCAATGATGCCATTCGCCACTACATCATCAGCCACACCGAATCCGTCAGCGACTTACTGGAAGTACTGCTGCTGCAAAAGGAAGTGGGCTTGCTGCGTGGCATCCTCAATGGCCCACGCTTGGCGCCTGGCAATGCCTCGACCCAGGTCCTGCGCAACCCGGTGTGCGACATGATTGTTGTGCCGTTGTTTGAAACCATTGAAGACCTGCGCAACGCCGCCCCCATCATGCGCGAGTTCTATGCCCTGCCGGGCATTGCCGCGCTGGTACAGCGCAGCAGCGGTGAGCAGGACATCATGCTGGGCTATTCCGACAGCAACAAGGATGGCGGCATCTTTACCAGCAACTGGGAGCTCTACCGCGCCGAGATTGCGCTGGTGGAACTGTTCGATGAACTGGCGGCAACGAACCCGATCAAATTGCGCATGTTCCACGGCCGCGGCGGCACCGTCGGGCGCGGCGGCGGTCCCAGCTATGAAGCCATCCTGGCACAACCCCCCGGCACGGTGCGTGGCCAGATCCGCCTGACCGAGCAGGGTGAGGTCATTGGCTCCAAGTACGCCAACCCCGAGATCGGGCGGCGCAACCTGGAAACCCTGGTCGCCGCCACACTGGAGGCCACCCTGCTGCAACCCACCAAATCCGCCACCAAAGCCTTCCTGGACGCGGCAGCCGAATTGTCCAGCGCCAGCATGGCCGCCTACCGGGCGCTGGTGTACGAGACCCCGGGCTTTACCGAATATTTTTTCAGCTCCACGCCGATCCGCGAAATTGCCGAACTCAACATTGGCTCGCGCCCCGCCTCACGCAAGGCCACACAGCGCATCGAGGACCTGCGCGCCATTCCGTGGGGCTTCAGTTGGGGCCAGTGCCGCCTCACGCTGCCGGGATGGTACGGCTTTGGCTCGGCGGTTCACAGCTTTGTCACCACGGGAACGCCTGCGCAACAACAAGAGCGAACGGCCCTATTGCAAAAAATGGTCAAGCAGTGGCCCTTCTTCAAGACGCTGCTGTCGAATATGGACATGGTGATGGCCAAGAGCGATCTGGCGCTGGCGTCGCGTTATTCCGAACTGGTAGGCGATACGCGCCTGCGCAAGAAAATTTTCACGGCTATAGAAGCCGAGTGGCACAGCACGGCGCAAGCATTGGCCCTCATCACGGGTGACAAGAACCGCCTGGCCAACAACGCGGCGCTGCAACGCTCGATTCGCCACCGGTTCCCCTACATCGACCCCCTGCATCACCTGCAGGTGGAACTGGTGCGCCGTTACCGCGCGGGCCAGGCCGATGAACGGGTGCAGCGCGGTATCCACATCTCCATCAACGGCATTGCAGCCGGACTGCGCAACACGGGCTGATCAGGCCTTGACCAGTTCCCGCACGGCGGCGAGCTGGCGGCGCGATACCGCCAGAAGCTCATCGACTCCGTTGAGCCGCACGGCCCAGCCTTCGCCCTCTTCGGCATCGAAGTGTTTTTCCAGCGCACGCACGGCACGCCGCGCGATCAGCGCGTTGCGGTGGATGCGCACAAAATCGGTTGCAAATCGTTCCTCCAGTTCATTCAGAGAGCCATCCAGTATGTAGCTGCGGGTTGCGGTGCGCACCGTCACATATTTCAGTTCGGCCTTGAAGTACAAAATCTGGGTCACGGGCAGGCGCTCGGTGCGTCCGCGCTCCTGGATGATCAGCACATCATTTATAGGCAAATCAGCCTCTAGGCCACGTCGATACTGCGCAAGGCGCTCTATTTTTTGTAGCGCCATTTGCAAACGTTCCAACCGAACGGGTTTGGTCAGGTAGTCCGCCGCCTCCAGCTCAAACGCGTCCACCGCATGCTCTGTGTGCGCCGTCACAAATACCAATGCAGGGGGGTGCTCCAACGAGCGTAAGGAGCGCGCCAGTGTCAGACCATCGGCACCGGGCATGTGGATATCGACGAAAGCCACGTCCACCCGATGGTGCTGTGCCAGCGCCAGCGCCTCAACCGCATTGCTGGCCTCACCCACGCAGCGCACCATTGGTGCCTGGCAGTCCCCCAGCAGCGTTCGCAAGCGCGCGCGCGCAAGCGCCTCATCATCAACCACCAGTGCGTTAAGTACAACAATTGCACCTGCGTCGTGGGTCACAACGGCACCTCCATGCGCACCTGGTAGACGCCATCCTTCAGGCCACTGCGGAACTGGCCGTGCACGTCATGCAACAGGGCCAAGCGCTCGCGCACATTGCGCAGGGCCAAGCCTTGCCCGGCCACGCCTTGCCCGTTTGGCACGGTATTGGTCACCTTGATCACTGCCATCGACCCCCTGCGTTGGGTGGAGATACGCACATCGGCACCCAGAGGGCTGGGCTCCACACCGTGACGAACCGCATTTTCCACCAAAGGCTGCAAGAGCAAGGGTGGCAATTTGGCATCGTCCGCAGCCGGGTCCAGCGCCCACTGCACCCGCAGGCGGTCGCCAAAGCGCACCTTCTCAATGTCCAGGTAACGCTGTGCCAGGCTGATCTCCTCGGCCAGACGCACCGGTTCGCCCGAATCCTTGAGCGCTTGTCTGAACAGGTCACTCAAATCTTCCAGCAGCGCTTCGGCCCTGGCCGGTTCCGCACGAACCAGTGCAATGGCGCTGTTGAGGGTGTTGAACAAAAAATGGGGGCGTATGCGCGACTGCAACTCTGCCAGCCGCGCCGAGGTATGGGCCGGCATTTGCCCCTTGCTTCGCAGCACCAGGGCGGCCACCAGCAGCGAAGACAACAAGACCCCGCTGCACGCACTGGCAACCCATGGTGGCGACAGCACCAGCCCGGACCAGGCCAACATGGCACAGCCATACAGACCCGCTACGGCCCCCAGCGCCACAGCCGTCGCATATTGAAAAAGGGGTGCCACACTGGCCAACAACCGCTTCGTCATACAGGCCAGCAGCAACCACGCCAGTGCGGCTGGCAATGCTCCGCCGGTGACCAATGCAACCCGCACCATCCAGTCTGTCAGCCCCTGCGCACCAAACCCCACGGCAACACAAACGCAAACCTCGACAAACAGCACCGCCCTCAGCACCACACCGGTCTGGCAGGCATCGAACACCAGAGCCGCCGCAACCGGTGGCATGTCACTGGTGGACGCATCTGCCGCAGGGGTCAACTCCTGGAACGCCGATAATATTTGGGTGTCTTTCATGAATCCGGATTTTGACTCCATTACCAGCCCTGCTCCCCATGTCCCACAAAGAACTAGACAACCAATTCGATAAAAAGTCCCAAGCCTGGTCGGCGCTGTTCTCTGAACCCATGAGCGATCTGGTCAAACGCTACACCTCCAGCGTGTTCTTTGACAAGCGCATGTGGCAGGCTGACATCACCGGCAGCCTGGCCCACGCCGAGATGCTGGCCGCCCAGGGCATCATCGGCGCAGAGGACCACGCCTCGATCCAGCGCGGCATGGCACAGATCACCGCCGATATCGAGTCTGGCAACTTTGAATGGAAGCTGGACCTGGAGGACGTGCACCTCAACATCGAAGCCAGGTTGACCCAACTGGTGGGCGACGCGGGAAAACGCCTGCACACCGGCCGCTCTAGAAATGACCAGGTCGCCACCGATGTGCGCCTGTGGCTGCGCAGCGAGATCGACCTGATTGGTGAACTGCTGGTGGACCTGCAAAAGTCTTTAGTGGATGTGGCCGACAAGAATGTGGACGTCATCCTGCCTGGCTTCACCCATTTGCAAGTCGCCCAGCCGGTGAGCTTTGGCCACCACATGCTGGCCTATGTGGAAATGTTCAGCCGCGATGCCGAACGCATGCGCGAAGTACGCGCCCGCACCAACCGCCTGCCGCTGGGCGCCGCCGCGCTGGCGGGCACCAGCTATCCGCTGGACCGCGAACGCGTAGCCCGCACGCTGGGCATGGTGGACGCCGCTGGCAACCCACAGGTGTGCCAAAACAGCCTGGACGCAGTGAGTGACCGAGACTTTGCCATTGAATTTACAGCCGCCGCCACACTGACCATGGTGCACATCAGCCGCATGAGCGAAGAGCTGATTCTGTGGATGAGCCAGAACTTTGGCTTCATCAAAATTGCCGACCGCTTCACCACCGGCAGCTCCATCATGCCGCAGAAGAAGAACCCCGACGTGCCCGAACTGGCGCGTGGCAAGACCGGCCGCGTGGTCGGCCACCTGATGGGCCTGATCACGCTGATGAAGGGCCAGCCCCTGGCCTACAACAAGGACAACCAGGAAGACAAGGAACCGCTGTTCGACACCGTGGACACACTGAAGGACACGCTGCGTATCTTCAGCGAGATGGTCGGCGGCCAGCTGAACCCGGCCACTGGCGTCAAGGAAGGCGGCATCACCGTCAACCCAGCACCCATGGAGCAGGCCGCGCTAAGGGGCTACGCCACCGCCACCGACCTGGCCGATTACCTGGTCAAGAAGGGCCTGCCGTTCCGCGATGCACACGAAATCGTTGCCCACGCCGTCAAAGCCGCCACGTCACACCAAGTGGATTTGTCCGAACTGCCACTGGCGGTACTGCAGGAGTTCAACCCCCGCATTGAAAAGGATGTGTATGAATGTCTGAGCCTGCGTGGCTCGCTGAACGCGCGCAACACCTTGGGTGGCACGGCACCCGTGCAGGTGCGTGCGCAGGTGGCGCGGCACCGGGCGCGGCTGGCGTAGCGGGTATCCAGTCCCTGGCCTCAGTCGCAGGCGAACGTGCGGGGTCGGCCGGCACCCTTTTGTTAACACTATTGTGG
>CAJAVE010000002.1 GCA_903945325.1 uncultured beta proteobacterium
ATAGGCTTTCTTGAGCGCGGGAATGCCAGCCCATGCGTCGGACACTTGGATAACGTGGCATGGATCTCACATCGTCGGCTTCCCGATTTGCAGATGGAATCTGAATGACAGGGTTCCTCAACCCGTGGCCGTCAGCAAAGGGCACCATGCGGGTCAACACGACCGGCGGCAGTCCTGAAGTGAATTGAGTTTCCAAATTGCTGACATTCGTGCCCTCGCATCAACCATCGGCTATGTGGTCCCGAATTGCGGTTCGGCTGCACCCGCCACTGGCCAGGACCGGGCATTCAAGAACGACAGGTTTAGGGTATACCGCCGTGGCCGAGCTGACTCGCGCCTTCATGCATGTGGCGGCGCAGGGGTTTGATATGCTGGCGTGAGGGGCGTGGAGTGTGTGATCAAGAACCGTAGCTGGCGAGTCTTTTCACATCTTTGATGTGAATCTCGCGCTTTTCGATTTGGATGAGATGATGGGTTTCCAGTTCGTGCAGTACCCGGGAAAAGTACTCGGGGGTCAGCGACAGGCGCGAGGCAATTGTGGCTTTGCTGGCGGGCAGTGACACGGTGAGTGTGTTTGTGTCTGTCGGGGACTCGTTTTCCACGTCGCGCAACAAAAAACCAATCAGACGCTGCATGCCATTGCGCAGCGCGTAACCCTCCACATCCTGAATCAGGCCATGCAGCCGTCGCGAGATGCCAGCCAGCATGTGCAAGGCAAAGCGAGGGTCCTGCCTGATTTCACCCACAATGCCTTGTTTGCTGACGTTGACCAAAACTGTGTCGGTGAGCGCTTGCGCACTCAGAATGTACGGCTTGTCAAGGAACACCAGGGCCTCTGCAAAACTCTGCCCCGCGCTGATGATTTCGATCACTTTCTCATGGCCAGCGAGAGACACCACGAACAGCTTGACTTGCCCCGATACGGTGATGTGAAAGGCCTCACAGGGTTCACCCACCCGAAAAATGTAGCTTCCTTTGGTGTAAGCCTTGAGTTGGCTGCTTTGAGCAATCCGCGTCACTTCCTCTTGCAGCAAACCACTGAACAGCGGTGAGCTGGCCAGAAACTTGACCATGTCAAACAGTTCAGGATCAATGTTCATGTCAAGGCGCTAACTAAGCGCCACTGAGTTGCCATGGGTGTCAAAGGCAATCATGTTGGAAAACGCGCCGAGTTTGATCGATGCCACCATGCGTTCCAGGACGGGTTGCGCACTTTCACTGGTGGGCGCCTGGTCGCCAAACCCTGACATGGTGCTGGCAAACACGATGCGCCATGGCACCGCAAACTGGGTTGCTTCAGCCGCCACCGTGGCAAAACTAATGAGTTCATGTGGGGTTTTGTCCAAACACATGGCGGGCAGCAGGGCACCGCCCATTCCGGCATCAAAGTCAGCGCGCTGCTGCACCGTGGCGTCGTCGGGCAGGTCAGCCGTGGCAAACACCAGCAGCAGCCGTTGTGCCGAGGGTTGCGCGCGGGCCGCCGTCAGCAGGTCATCAAAACTTGAAATGTTCATGGAGGTGTGGCAAGCGGTTCATTGCACCAAGGGGGAGTCAGAGGCGTCGATGTCAACGCCGGCGATTTCCGCTTGCCCGGCCAGCAAGCCCAGGTACTGCCTGAGCGCTGTGACATAGGTTTTTTGCCGCAAGGACATGGCCACGGCGCCGCGCACCAACTCAAACGGCTGGTCTTGACCGGCTTCACGTGCCAACACCTCGACCACATGCAGGCCAAAGCGGCTGTGCACCAGGCGCGGCAACACCCCCACTTCCTTGTTGCCAAAAATCTCCTTGGCGAACTCGGGTGCGCAGTCCTTGCTGGTGAGCCAGCCTAACTGGCCGCAGTCAGCACCGCTGGGGCAGTTGGACAGAGTTTTTGCATCTTTGGCAAAAGCCTCGTCCTGGTTTTTGCCATCATGGCAACGCACGTTGAGCAGGGTGGTCTCGGCGCGGTTGCGCAGCAGGCTCACATCCACACCTTCGGTCACGGCAAACAGAATGTGACGCACATTGACCCGCTCGCCAATGGCGTAACTGGCCTGGTGGGCGGTGTAGTGGCGCAGACAGGCTTCTTCAGACGGCTCTGGGATGAGGAGATTCTTGTCCAACAGGGCCTCAATGGCCGTACTGGCCGCTTCGCTCAAGACACCGTCCGGGCTTGGCAAATCGTCAGCCGACAGCAGAGACTGCGCCACTGCCGCTTGGCGCAACAGCTCAGAACAGGCGCGCTGGCGGAGTTCATCGGGACTCAGGGCTTCATCGGCCGAATGCAGGGCGATGCCGTTGATACAGGCGATCACGGTGGGTTCGAGTGTGACGTTTGTCATGGTCAAGTCCTTAAACCCGTGCATCAGGACGAGGTGGCATGTTGTTGCCAGCGGGCACATTCAGGCGACGCGCCCGCACCACCTGGTAGGGGCGAAACAGGTAGCCAACCGAGGCAAAACCACTCCAGACATGCACCAGTCGGGTGAACGGGAATACAACGAAGATGCTCATGCCCAGGAACATGTGCAACTTGAAGATAAAGCCTGCATCGGCCAGCAGTTCCACCGCACCGGGCTGGAAGGCCACGATATGTTGCGCCCAGCCGGCCAGCTTCATCATCATGCTGCCGTCTAGGTGTTGTCCTGACAGTGGCACGGTGGCCAGCCCCAGCGCCAGTTGCAACCACAGCAAGACCAGCAGCACGATGTCGCTGGTTTTGGAGTTGATGCGAATGCGCGGCTCGGTCAGGCGACGGTGCAACAGTATGGTGACACCGATAAATCCTGCCAAGCCAGCAAGTCCGCCACTAACCAAGGCCATGAGCTGTTTGTTTCCGGCACTGATGAAATGTTCGTAGACAAAGTGGGGTGTCAACATGCCCACCGTATGACCAAAGAACAGGAATAACACCCCGATATGAAACAGGTTGCTGCCCCAGCGCAGTTGACCCGCTTTCAGCATTTGTGAGGAATCGCTTTTCCAGGTGTACTGATCGCGGTCAAAGCGCAGCAGGCTGCCCAGCAAAAAGATGGCGAGGGCGATGTAGGGATACACGCCAAACAGGAAGTTGTCGAGTGCGTTCATGGTGTGACTCCAGCGGATGCGGCGGCCTGTTGACGGTTGGCGGCTGCGTCGGTTTTGACAAAGTGAATGGGTTGGGCCTGGTCGGGCTTGGTTTGCCCTTTGACGGAGCAGCCATCAAACACCACCGGTTCTTCCCAGGTGGTGTCCAAGGGCTCGTCGGCGGCGACCTTGACCGGGTGGGCCTTCTCGCCGCTGAGCTCCAGCAAAGCACCCAGCACACTGGCGTAAGCGCTGCTGCGTTGTTGCAAGGCGTTGAAGATGGCGTTAAAAATATGCGCCATTTCGCCTAAAAAGGCTCTGGCCTCGGTGGGAGGCTGGGTTGAGACAAATTCCAGCACCACCGGCAGGTAGTCGGGCATTTCATCGGGGCCCAAAAACAGCCCGGCTTTTTCGTAGGTTTGGGCCAGGTCGATCATGGCCGGGCCGCGATCGCGCGAGTCGCCATGCACATGTTCAAACAGGTGCAAAGAGGTGGCGCGGCCACGGTCAAAAACCTCCACGTATTCGGCCTCGTTTTCCAGCGCGTTGCCAGTCTCCAGCGTGCTCATCAGCGCGCCAAGCTCAGCCAGTCGCGCCGTAGGTAGGGCGCGCTCGGCGACCAGCGCCTGGCGCATGTCGTTTAAATCGCCACGCAGTTGGGCATCCGGGTAAGACAGCAGCCGGGCCAGCACCCGCAGACTGCGCGACGCTCCAGTGATGTTGGGTGAAAAAAGTGCCATGGCTCAAACCTCCGCCTTGATCGGGATGGTGCGTTTCTTGGTGCCGCCGAACAAGCTGGCTTCACTGGCACCATCCGAGCAACCGTTGCCAAACGAAAACCCACAACCACCCCGCACATCAAAGGTGTTTTCAGCGTATTCGCGGTGGGTGCTGGGGATGACAAAACGGTCTTCGTAATTGGCAATCGCCATCACCTGGTACATCTCTTCAACCTCCAGCGGCGTCATTTGCACCTGCTGCAAGGCCGCCATGTTGGGCTTGCCGTCCACATGTTTGCCGCGTTGGTAAGCGCGCATGGCCAGCATGCGCTCCAGCGCGCGCTCCACCGGGAAGGTGTCACCGGCGGTCAACAGATTGGCCAGGTACTTGACCGGAATGCGCAGTTGTTTGACATCCGGAATTTCGCCATTGATGCCGATGTTGCCGGCGTTGGCCGCCGCGCTGATGGGGGACAGTGGTGGCACATACCAGACCATCGGCAGCGTGCGGTACTCGGGGTGCAAGGGCAGGGCGACTTTCCACTCCACGGCCATCTTGTAGACCGGGCTGTTGCGCGCGGCTTCCATCCATTTGTCTGGAATGCCGTCGATGCGTGCCTGCTCGATGACTTTCGGGTCATTCGGGTCGAGGAAGATGTCAAGCTGCGCCTGGTACAGGTCACGATCCCGCTCCACACTTGCTGCTTCCTGAATGCGATCTGCGTCATACAACAACACACCCAGGTAACGGATGCGGCCGACACAGGTCTCGCTGCACACCGTGGGCTGACCCGATTCGATGCGTGGGTAACAGAAGATGCATTTTTCAGCCTTGCCAGATTTCCAGTTGTAGTAAATCTTCTTGTACGGGCAGCCGCTGATACACATACGCCAGCCGCGGCATTTGTCCTGGTCGATCAGCACAATGCCGTCTTCTTCACGCTTGTAGATGGAGCCAGACGGGCAAGATGCGACACAGGCCGGGTTCAGGCAGTGTTCACACAGGCGCGGCAAATACATCATGAAGGTGTTTTCGAACTGTCCGTAGATGTCCTTCTGGATATCGTCGAAGTTCTTGTCCTTGCTGCGTTTGGAGAACTCACCGCCCAGGATTTCTTCCCAGTTCGGGCCCCAGACGATTTTCTCCATGCGTTTGCCGGTGATCAGGCTGCGCGGGCGCGCGGTTGGTGCGGCTTTGGACTCTGGCGCGGATTGCAAGTGCGCGTAGTCAAAAGTGAAAGGTTCGTAATAGTCGTCAATCTCAGGCAGGTTCGGGTTGGCGAAGATGCGCATCAGCAGCTTCCATTTGGAGCCCTGGCGAGGTTCGATCTTGCCGCTGGGCAGGCGCTGCCAGCCACCGTTCCATTTGTCTTGGTTTTCCCATTCTTTCGGGTACCCGATGCCGGGTTTGGTTTCGACGTTGTTGAACCAGGCGTATTCCATGCCGGGACGGCTGGTCCAGACGTTTTTGCAGGTGACCGAACAAGTGTGGCAACCGATGCACTTGTCCAGGTTGAGCACCATGCCGATTTGGGCGCGAATTTTCATGTGTTTCTCCAAACTGATTAGTTGTGGGCGGCTAACGCTTCTTCGGATGAACCTTCGTCATCAAGCCAGTCCACTTTGGCCATCTTGCGCACAACCACAAACTCGTCACGGTTGGTGCCGATGGTTCCGTAGTAGTTGAAGCCGTAGCTGAACTGGGCGTAACCGCCAATCATGTGGGTCGGTTTCAGCACAATTCGTGTCACCGAGTTGTGAATGCCGCCGCGCACCCCGGTGATTTCAGAGCCGGGAGTGTTGATGATCTTCTCTTGCGAGTGGTACATCAGCGTCATGCCGGGGTTGACGCGCTGGCTGACCACAGCACGGGCCGCAATCGCGCCGTTGATGTTGAAGACCTCGATCCAGTCGTTGTCTTCAATACCTGCACTCTTGGCGTCATCTTCACTGAGCCAGACCACACTGCCGCCCCGGTTGAGCGTGAGCATCATCAGGTTGTCGCTGTAGGTGGAGTGAATGCCCCACTTCTGGTGTGGTGTGATGAAGTTCAGCGCGATTTCCTTGTGACCATTAGGCTTGATGTTCTGGATACCCGCCGTGGTTTTTAAATCCACCGGTGGGCGGTAGCTTGTAAACCCTTCACCAAACGCGGTCATCCACGGGTGATCCATGTAGAACTGCTGGCGCCCGGTCAGGGTGCGCCATGGGATCATCTCGTGCACATTGGTGTAACCGGCGTTGTACGACACGGTCTCAGACTCGATACCGCTCCAGGTTGGGCTGGAAATGATCTTGCGTGGCTGAGCCTGAATGTCGCGGAAACGGATTTTTTCGTCTTCGCGGTACAGCGCCAGATGGGTGTGATCCAGGCCGGTTTGTTTGCCCAGGGCTTTCCAGGCTTTCACCGCCACATGGCCATTGGTCTCCGGGGCGAGTTGCAGCACGACTTCGCAAGCGTCGATGTCGGTCTC
Source organism: uncultured beta proteobacterium (assembly GCA_903945325.1). Taxonomy (GTDB): domain Bacteria; phylum Pseudomonadota; class Gammaproteobacteria; order Burkholderiales; family Burkholderiaceae_C; genus Allorhodoferax. The sequence goes on from CAJAVE010000002.1 coordinate 6,242, forward strand.
GATCTTGGGCATGCCGCAGGTCACCCCCGCATCGGTGGTCAAGCCATTAAGCTGACCCAGTTGGGTGACTTCAATCTTGGTGTCCCAACTGATGCCCTTGCCGCCGTTGCCAACCTTGTTCATCAGCGGCCCCAAGGCGATAAAGCGCTTGTAGACATTGGGATAATCCCGCTCCACCACCGCCATGTTGGGCGCGGTTTTGCCGGGAATCAGGTCAATCTCACCACGTTTCCAGTCCTGCACACCAAAAGGCTGCGCCAGTTCGGCAGGGCTGTCGTGCATCAAGGGCGACAACACCATCTCGCGCTCGATGCCCAGGTGGCCGATGCAGACTTCGCTGAACTTCTTGGCAAACCCCTTGTAGATGTCCCAATCGCTGCGCGATTGCCAGGCCGGGTCCACCGCGGTGGAGAGCGGGTGGATGAACGGATGCATGTCGCTGGTGTTGAGGTCGTTTTTCTCGTACCAGGTGGCGGTGGGCAACACGATGTCGGAGTACAGACAGGTGGTGCTCATGCGGAAATCAAGTGTCACCAGCAAATCCAGCTTGCCTTCCGGGGCTTTGTCGTGCCAGACCACTTCTTCGGGCTTGGCCTCATCCTTGCCCATGTCCTTGCCCTGCACGCCATTGCTGGTGCCCAGCAGGTGCTTCAGGAAGTATTCGTGGCCTTTGCCGCTGGAGCCCAAAATGTTGGAGCGCCAGACAAACATGTTGCGTGGCCAGTTGTTGGGGTGGTCCGGGTCTTCACAACTCATCTTCAGTGAGCCGTCTTTGAGGCCTTTGACCGTGTAGTCTTTCGGGTCCATGCCAGCGGCAACCGCATCCTTGACAACCTGCATCGGGTTGGTTTTGAGCTGCGGGGCCGATGGCAACCAGCCCATGCGCTCGGCGCGCACGTTGTAGTCGATCATGCTGCCGCCAAATTTGGACTTGTCGGCCAGCGGTGACAAGACCTCGTCCACACCCAGCTTCTCGTAGCGCCACTGGTCGGTGTGGGCGTAGAAGAAGCTGGTGCTGTTCATCTGCCGGGGTGGGCGAATCCAGTCGAGTGCAAAGGCCAGCGCGGTCCAGCCGGTTTGCGGACGCAGCTTTTCCTGGCCCACATAGTGCGCCCAGCCGCCACCACTTTGGCCGATACAGCCGCACATCATCAGCATGTTGATGACACCACGGTAATTCATGTCGGCGTGGTACCAGTGGTTCATGGCCGCGCCAATGATCACCATCGACTTGCCATGGGTTTTGTCGGCGTTGTCGGCAAACTGGCGCGCCACGGTGATGAGCTGCTCACGCGGGGTGCCAGTGATGGCCTCTTGCCAAGCCGGGGTGTACGGGGTGTTGTCGTTGAAATCCTTGGCGGCGAGTTCACCAGGAATGCCGCGTGCCACACCATAGTTGGCCACTTGCAAGTCAAACACGGTGGCGACCAGCGCTTCGCGTTTGTCACCTTCTTTGCCCAAAGAGATGGTTTGCACCGGTACAGTACGCACCAGCACGTTGTTGGCACCGGCACCGGTGGCGTTGTTGGGGAAATGCTCAGACACGATGCCGCCGAAGTAGGGGAAACCCACCTTGGCCGTCTGGGTGCTGGCACCCATTCCTTTTGCGTCGGCTTCCATCACACTCAGTTTGAGTTTGACGTCCTTGCCATTGCGGGCTTCTTTGGCTTGCAGATTCCATTGGCCTTCGTCAGCGCGGCCA
>CAJAVE010000003.1 GCA_903945325.1 uncultured beta proteobacterium
CAGCGAAAGAAAGCGAAAGGCCGTGCTTGGCCAAGTTCAGCTTGTCTTTGTCAGGGTCAAAGATGAAACGCACCGCTTAATTGTAGCTACCAATATTCAGAAATCAAGAACAGCCGTGGATTGATGCCCCATAACGTTGGCCGTGAGTGGACCGCAACGGCGCACTCCGTTGTGAAGAACGGCAGGAGCGCGTCCCGCCGTTGTGGGTCCAATCGACGAACTTGTTAACCATGAAGCGCCTTTAGAGTTGGACAGGAACTTGCCTTTTCGGTTCGATGCAAGATGGCTTCCCCCCTCGGTACGCAGCCATTAAGGTCCAGTATCACACCACTCGCGCCGCAAGTGGACGCCGCAGTTTGAAACGTGCCGTCAGGTCGGATGAATACGACTCCCCAAGCTCCGTCCTGCATTTGTCCTACCGCAGGGTAGGTTCGTCCGTACCGCTCAACGCGAAAATCACCTCCGTATCCATGTGCGTCACAGGCGAGCTCCCATTCTCCGGGCATCAGCCGGCCTAGATCGAGCGTCGGGCCATCTCCGCCGGCGCGCAGTGCGAATAGGAGGCGAGCTTCCGAGAGAGAGTATGGCTTGCCAGCAAACCACCAAGCTATCGCGCCTGCCAGCGATACGCAGAAAAAAACAGCGACCGTCCGCACGCTCTTCTTCATGGTTAACGTTATGTAGCCGAGCGCCTATCCTGGCATTCCCAAGCTAGACGACGAAATAAACTAGGCCGAAGGGTTTGATCAAAACAGCGGAAAGCGGTGCAACGCCGCTTGCAGCCTTCATTTGGATTGTTGATACTGATAAAACTACAGTATTCATGATGTCCGCCAAACCCGTCTCCTACATTCCCCAGTCGCCCCGCTTGCTGGATCAGTTGTGGGAGGTTCTGCGGTACAAGCACTATAGCTTGCGCACCGAAGAGGCTTACTTGTATTGGGTGAAATTCTTTGTCCGCTGGCATGGACGCAACGGCCAAATACGCCATCCGCGCGATTTGGGGGCCGCAGAGGTGGAGCAATTTTTGACCATGCTCACCACCCAGCGTAACGTGTCCGTGTCCACCCACAACCAGGCGCTCAGTGCCCTGCTGTTTTTGTATCGGGAAGTTATGGGGGTTCAATTGCCATGGCTTGACGATGTGCAGCGCCCCACTCGCCCGCGGCGCATTCCATCCGTTTTGACCGTGGCCGAGGTGGCTGCCTTGCTGGGTGCCATGACGGGGGTTGAACTGTTGCTGGCCAAGCTGTTGTGTGGCACGGGCATGCGACTTAACGAAGGGCTGCGCCTGCGTGTGAAGGATGCGGATTTTGATCGGCGTGTGTTGATAGTGCGTGATGGCAAGGGCGGCAAAGACCGGGTGGTAATGTTGCCTCAATCGATTGACTTGGCTTTGCGCTCCCAGTCGGCGCATGCGCGCACGGTGTGGGAGCATGACCGGCAGCAGCACCAACCCGGTGTGGAGGTGCCAGATGCGCTGGCGGTCAAATACCCTGGTTTGGGCGAGCGCTGGGGATGGTTCTGGGTGTTTCCGTCTCCCAAGTTGTCGATTGATCCACGCTCACGCATTGAGCGCCGACACCACCTGTACGAAGAGCGTTTGCAACGTGCCATCAAGCTGGCTTGCGCAGCGGCGCAGATTCTCAAGCCTGTTTCGGTTCACACCTTGCGCCACTCGCCAGTCCGCTGGATGCGCTGGCCAGACTTTAATGCAAAGGCCGCGTTTTGTGAAACGTCACCGGTGCAGCCACAACGCCACCTGCTGCTGCTTGGTTTAGTTGGTTGCGAACCGATGTTTTCATTTTGCCCACCACATGCATCTCGCAAGGCTTGCAGTCAAACCGCAACGTCAATTTCTCTTTGCCGTTGATCAGTTGCAGCGGCTCGGCTTTGACTTGGCCCTGCACGCCGACCACCCCCTTGGCCTGCTTGGGGCACAGGCTCAAAGAGAAGCGCACGCAGTGCTTGGTGATCATCAGGCTGACTTCGCCCAGCTCTTCGTTGTTCTCATACGCAGCGTCAATGACTTTGACCCCGTGTCTGGCATAGAAAGCGTGGGCTGCCTTGTTGTGCACGTTGGCGAGGTAGGTCAGCGTGTCTTCCGGAAAGGCCACTGGTGGCTCCACGGCAGCCGCTCGGGGCAAGCGGTTCAGTGCCAGTGCGCGGGCAGTTTCCAGTTCTTCCACAGCGTCGCGGCGCAGGGCATTGAGCGTGGATGCAGGCACAAACAGGTCGCTAGCCCCCGTCGAACTTGCGTGAGCAGCTACAAAAATAGTAGCACCAAGCTTGCCGATGTTCTGCTCCAGCAACTGTGCATTGGCCACCGGATCTTTGGCTGGGTTGTGGGGCAGGGTGGCGCACGCGGTGGCCGTGTTGCCGTCTTCGTCGGTCAAGGTCAGTGCGACGCCATCCGGGGTGCGCTCCAGTTCAGCCCATACCGCTATGCGGCGGTCACTGGATTTTTTATCCAGCGCGCGTACCCAGTCCACATCACGGTTGCGGTTGACCTCGGTGCCTTTGCGCAGGTCTTTGAGACTGGTCACTTCGTCCTTGGGAAACGCACGCCAGCGTTGCGTGCCGCCTGCCTTGGTCTTGCCCACTGCTTCTGCGCGGTTGATTGCCAGTCCGACCAGCTCTTTTTGCAGGTCGTAGTAGCACAGTCCGTCGCCGTTGTGTAGCACGGTGTCGGCAACGATGGATTCAAGTTCCACCCATTTGGGACCAATCTGGGTCACGTAGCCAATGGGTTGCCCGGGGTTCTTGGGCGAGTCGAAGGCGCCAATGTCGTCCTTGCGACCCTGCACAAAGTAGTCGGTGAACTCGCGGTTGAAGTTCTGGTTGGGGTCGGGTGAGAAGGTGAACGTGGTGCTGCCACTGCTGGCGCGCGCGAGAGGAAAGTGCTGGGGCTGCGTCGAGCCCTGGCGTTCTTCGATCAGTGCGTCCAGCAGCGTGCGGTAGTGGGCGGTGATGTTTTTCACGTAGCCCATGTCCTTGTAACGGCCTTCGATCTTGAAGCTGCGAATGCCCGCATCCACCAGAGCAGCCAGGTTGGCGCTCTGGTTGTTGTCCTTCATGCTCAAGACATGCTTGTCGTGCGCCACAAAGCGGCCCTTGTCGTCCACCACCTGGTAAGGCAGGCGGCAGGCCTGGCTGCATTCGCCTCGGTTGGCGCTGCGCCCGGTGTGGGCGTGGCTGATGTAGCACTGCCCGCTGTAGGCCACGCACAGCGCACCGTGAACGAAAAATTCCAGCGTGCAACGCGCCGGGTCGGTCTGGGCGCGGATGGCGGCAATCTGCTGCAGCGTCAGCTCGCGCGCCAACACAATTTGTGAAAGGCCTACGTCCTGCAGAAAACGCGCCTTCTCGGGGGTTCGGATATCAGTCTGGGTGCTGGCGTGCAACTGGATGGGCGGCATGTCGATTTCCAGCAGGCCCATGTCCTGAATGATCAGGGCATCCACGCCCGCGTCATACAGCTGCCAGGCCAGTTTGCGCGCGCCTTCGAGTTCGTCGTCGCGTAGGATGGTGTTGAGCGTGACGAAGATGCGACTACTGAACCGATGGGCGTGGCGCACCAGGTGGGCAATGTCACTGACGCTGTTGTCGGCACTGGAGCGCGCGCCAAAGCCGGGGCCGCCAATGTAGACGGCATCGGCACCGTGGTTGACGGCTTCGATGCCGATGTCGGCATCCCGCGCGGGTGCCAGAAGTTCCAGCTGAAAGTCAGGGAGCGACATGGGGGTATTCAGGCTTGGACGACACGCTGGGTCTGGGTTCCCAGGCCGTCGATACCCAGGTGCATGGTCTGGCCTGCGCGCAGGTAAACCGGCGGCTTTTGGCCCATTCCCACACCGGGCGGCGTGCCGGTGGAGATCACGTCGCCACTTTGCAAACTCATGAAGCGGCTCAGGTAGCTGATCAGGAACGGCACCTGGTAGACCATGGTGGCGGTGCTGCCGTCCTGGTAGCGCTTGCCGTCCACGTCCAACCACATGCGCAGGGCCTGCGGGTTGGGCACTTCGTCGGCGGTGACCAACCAGGGGCCAAGCGGGCCGAAGGTGTCGCAACCCTTGCCCTTGTCCCAGGTGCCACTGCGCTCAATCTGGAATTCGCGCTCGGATATGTCATTGACCACGCAGTAGCCCGCCACATGCGCCATCGCATCCGCTTCGGTTATGTAGCGTCCGCCCTGGCCAATGACCACGCCGAGCTCGACTTCCCAGTCGGTTTTGACCGAGCCGCGCGGGACTTCCACCGCGTCGTCCGGCCCAATGACGGCGCTGGTCCATTTGTTGAACACCACGGGCTCGGGCGGCACCTGCATGCCGGCTTCTGCCGCATGGTCGGAGTAGTTCAGGCCAATGCAGACCAGCTTGCCGGTGCGCGCCACGCAGGGGCCAAGGCGCAGGTCTTTTTGGGGTTGGCCTGGCACCTGGGGCAGGGTGCTCAGGTCAAGGGCTTTCAAGCGCTTGAGCTGGGCGGGCAGCAGAACGCTGCCACCAATGTCATCCACCACTTCACTGAGGTCGCGTACGCGACCGTCAGTGTCGAGAACACCGGGTTTTTCGTGGCCGGGCAGTCCAAAACGCAGGAGTTTCATGGCAGTTCCGTTCTAAAAGGTCGTGGTGTGGTGGCTGAATGAAAAAACGCGACCGAAGCCGCGTTTTAGGTTTTTTTACAGCGAAGTTGCGAGCTTATTCGATCTTGGCTTTGGAGCGAAGATCTTCCTGGAATTTGCTGATCTTCTGCTGTTGCAGCTGTTGGGCAATCTGAGGCTTCACGTCGTCAAATTTTGGCAACTGGGCGTCACGGATGTCGTCCAGGCGAATGATGTGGTAACCAAACTGGGTTTTCACCGGTGTCTCGGTCATCTTGCCCTTAGTCAAGGCTGACAGGGCTTCCGAGAACTCTTTCACGTAGTTGCCGGGGTTGGCCCAGTCCAGATCGCCACCCTTGGCGCCGGAGCCTGGGTCTTTGGACGACTTCTTGGCGATTTCTTCAAACTTGCCGCCCTTTTTGAGTTGGGCAATGATGGCCTTGGCCTGGTCTTCTTTTTCAACCAGGATGTGGCGGGCTTTGTATTCCTTGCCAGAGTTTTGAGCGGCAAACTTGTCGTACTCGGCCTTGATTTCTTCGTCCGTCACCGGATTTTTCTTCTGGTAGTCAGCAAACAGCTCGCGAATCAGAATGGCCTGGCGGGCCAGTTCGATCTGCGTTTTAAAGTCTTCCGTTGCGTCCAGGCCGCGCACTTGGGCTTCCTGCATGAAGATTTCACGGGCGATCACTTCATCCTTGAGTTGACCTTGCATTTCGGGCGAGACGGGCCGTCCCGAGCGCTTGACCTGCTCTGCCAGCGCTTCTACGCGCGATGTCGGAACGGCCTTGCCGTTGACGATGGCGACGTTCTGGGCCCAGGCCGCAGGAACTACCGCCGCCATCAGCGTGGCGGTGGCGAGTGCGGACAAAATTTGCTTCTTCATGCGTTTTCCTTCGGGGATACCAATAAATATGTGCCAATAAGGCGTTTTAAACCAGTGGTTGGGTTGGCGGTTCTTCGGTCTCTATGGCCAGGGCATGAAGCCCTTGGTCAATGAAATCTTGCAGCGCATCATACACAAGGCGATGGCGCGCCACCCGGGACAGCCCGGTAAACATTTGTGAAGCCACTTTGACACGGAAATGGGTGCCAAATCCGGTGCCATTGGCCCCCACATGGCCGTTATGCTGGTGGCTTTCATCCAGTACCTCCAACCGGGTTGGCAAGAGACGCGCACGCAGGCGCTCGTCGAGCTGCGCGGAGGTTGGTCCAGTGCTCATGGTGCGGTTTCCTCTTCTTTGTCATTGTCGCCACGCAAATGGGGCGCAATATAGATGCCTTGCCCAATGATGAAGGCAAGCGGGAAGATGTAACCCCACAGTTTGAAACTAACCCACTGCTCAGTGCTGTAATTCAGCACGACATAGGCGTTCAATACTGACATGAACGCGTTATAGGCCACCCAAACCACATTCAGGCGGTGCCACACGGAGTCAGGCAATTCCAACTGATGGCCCATTAACATTTTCAGGAAGTTCTTCCTCATTACCCACACCGCGAAAGCCAGGGCAATCGCCATGGCTGCGTACAACACGGTGGGCTTCCACTTGATAAAGCGGTCGTCGTGGAGTGCCAAGGTTAACGTTCCAAACACCAGTACCAGTGCCAGTGTGATCTTGTACATGGCCGGAACTTTGCGGTCCACCCAATACATGATGGCCACTTGAAGGCCGGTCGCACCCATCAGGACGCCGGTTCCGACATAGATGTCATAGAACTTGTATGCGCCGACAAACAGCAGTATGGGGAAAAAATCAATCAGTATTTTCATGCAGGCGTGAAGTGTAACGAAGCCGAGTTCATGCAATAGCGCAAGCCGGTGTCAGTGGGCCCGTCATCAAACAGGTGTCCCAGGTGGGCGCCACAGGCGGCACACAGGGCTTCGGTGCGCACCATGCCGTGGGCACGGTCGGTGCGCGTCTGCACGGCACCTTCGGCAATGGCCTGGTCAAAACTGGGCCAACCGCAACCGGCATCGAACTTGGTGCTGGATGCAAAAAGCGGTTGGTCGCAGCACATGCAGTGGTAGATGCCGTCTTTGAAGTTGTCGGCGTATTTGCCGGTGAAGGGCCTCTCCGTTGCGGCATGGCGGGTCACATCAAAGGCCACAGCTTCGGCGCCTTTGTCTTGTAGCAGGGCTTTCCACTCCTGCTCGGTCTTCTGGATAGGATGGGTCATGGCATTGACTTTCACAAGGGTTGATCAGGAACTGCAACTAATGGAAATACTGTCTGCCCAGTCGGGCGGGAAGGCGGCAAAGGACTCAAATCGTGGGTGTTCATCAAACGGGTGTTCCAGGACCTGGAGCAGTTGTGCCACTACCGAGAAGTCCTTTGCCTTGGCTGCCTGAATGGCCATTTCTCCGAGGTGGTTGCGCAGCACGTATTTCGGGTTATTGCTTAGCATCAAATCAGATGCTAGACCCCGTGGAACTTGCGCAAGCAGCTCTGAATATTGTAGCAACCATGGATCAATACCGGCGCGATCCATGAACAGGTCTCGTACCGCGGTGTCTGCCTCGAGCGGGCTGTTTTCCCGGCTTTTCACCCAATGACTCAAGCGGCGCCAGAAAATCGTGTAGTCCACACGCTCGACGGTCAGCAATCTCAGGATTTCCCCAGTCAGTGCGTGAACGTCGTCATTCGCTTCGCTGAAGCCCAATTTGATCGACATGCAACGGTCAAACGCCGCGGAGTAGGCAGTTTTGTAGGTTTCCAGCGCAGCGATGGCCAATGCCTGCTCATCCATCAGGGGAAGCAGTGCATGGCCCAGTGCATGCAGATTCCAGTACGCCACATTGGGCTGTTTGTTAAAGGCATACCGCCCTTGGTGGTCAGAGTGGTTGCAGACGTGACCGGGGTCGAACCCATCCAGAAACTGGAAAGGGCCGTAATCGATGGTCAGGCCCAGAATGCTCATGTTATCGGTGTTCATGACACCGTGGCAAAAACCGATTGCCTGCCACTGCGCCACCATTTTCGCGGTGCGACCGGTGACGGCTTGCAACAGGTTCGCGTAGGGGTTGCCGTTCAACAGGTCACTGGCCCGACAGGCGGGGTAGTAGCGGTCGATCACATAGTCGGCCAGCTGTTTGAGTTGTGCGTGCTGGTCATGGTGACAAAAGTGCTCGAAATGGCCAAAGCGGATGAAGCTGGGTGCCAAACGCGTGACGACAGCTGCGGTTTCCATGGTTTCGCGCCGAACAGGCGCGTCCGAGCCCGTCACGCACAGTGCGCGAGAGGTGGGAATGCGCAAACCATGCATGGCTTCGCTACACAAAAACTCACGAATGCTGGAGCGCAGCACCGCGCGGCCATCACCCATGCGGGAAAACGGTGTGAGCCCAGCGCCCTTGAGTTGCACTTCATGACCCGAGGTCTCACCCAACAAAATGGCGCGCCCATCACCGAGTTGGCCCGCCCACACGCCAAACTGGTGGCCGCTGTACACGCTGGCCAATGCTTGGCTTCCCTCTATCGGTCTATTGCCGGACAGGGCATGCAGCAGGTCCGGGGATTCAAGCCACTCTGGAGTCAAACCCATGTCGCTGGCAACTTGCGCACTGCGCCCGACCCAGTAGGGTGCCGGTAGCGGGGTCGGTTGAAGCGGGACGTAGAAGTCTTCGCCAAGGTCTGCGAATGGATTGGTCCACAGCAAACCAAGGTTCAAAGAGGGCGTGTCAGGCGGTGCAATGGTCATCCGGAATTGTCCCGCATATGACTAAGGCCGACAGTTTTTGGGGCTATATCAGGGGTAGGATGCGGGCTCGCGCAGAGTCCGGCTCTGCGCAACTGTTGTTTACTCATAAGAGGAGTTTTTGCCATGTTAGGGTTAATGCAAAGCCAGCAACTGCTGATTTCGTCGCTGATTGAATTTGCCGAGCGGCACCACGGCGAGGCCGAAGTGGTTTCACGTCGTGTGGAGGGCGATATCCATCGCTACACCTACAAGGATGTGGCACAGCGTTCCCGCAAGGTGGCCAACGCGCTGGACAAGATGAATCTGGCGTTTAGCGATCGGGTTGCCACCCTGGCCTGGAATGGATACCGTCACCTGGAGCTGTATTTTGGCGTCAGTGGCACCGGTCGTGTGTTGCACACCCTCAACCCCCGTCTGCACCCTGACCAGATCGTCTGGATTGCCAACCACGCGGAAGACCAGGTGTTGTGCTTTGACATGTCGTTTTTGCCCATCGTCAAGGCCGTGCACGGTCGCTGCACGACGATTAAGCACTTCGTCGCTCTGTGTGATGCAGACAAGTTGCCGACCGACTCGGGCATTCCAGGCCTCGTGAGCTACGAGGCTTGGATCGCCAATCAGCCATCCAACTACCAATGGCCTGAATTTGACGAAAACTCCGCCTCCAGCATGTGCTACACCAGCGGTACCACCGGCAACCCCAAGGCGGCCCTGTACAGCCACCGCTCCACCATGCTGCATGCATTGGCTGGCGCTTTGCCCGATGCCCTGAGCATGAGTGCCCGCGATTGCGTGCTGCCGGTGGTTCCCATGTTCCACGTCAACGCATGGGGCTTGCCGTACTCAGCGGCCATGACCGGTGCCAAGCTGGTGTTTCCTGGCCCAGCCATGGACGGCAAATCCATTTTTGAATTGATTGAGACCGAGAAGGTCAGCTTTGCGGCTGGCGTGCCTACCGTGTGGCAAATGATGCTGGCCCACATGCAGGCGGGCAAGCTGCGGTTCTCCACGCTCAAGCGCACCGTCATTGGCGGATCAGCCTGTCCACCGGCCATGATTACCGCGTTCAACGATGACTACGGCGTGGAAGTACTGCACGCTTGGGGTATGACGGAGATGTCGCCATTGGGCACGGTCTGCACCCTCAAGAACAAGCATTTGCCCATGGACTCCGCAGACAAGATGAAGATTCGCCTGAAACAGGGACGCGGCATCTTCGGCGTAGACATGAAGATTGTGGGTGACGAGGGCCAGGAATTGCCGTGGGATGGCAAGGCGTACGGCGACTTGCTGGTCAAGGGGCCTTGGGTCATCAGCGCGTATTTCAAAGGGGAGGGCGGCTCGCCCCTGGTGGATGGCTGGTTTCCGACCGGTGACGTGGCCACTATCGATGCAGATGGTTACATGCAGATCACCGACCGGAGCAAAGACGTGATCAAGTCGGGCGGCGAATGGATCAGCTCCATTGATGTAGAAAACGTGGCGATGGCGCATCCCGCAGTGGCAATGGCCGCATGCATTGGCATGAAGCATCCCAAATGGGATGAACGCCCTGTGATTGCCGTGGTGAAAAAGCCGGGAGCCGAACTGACGCGCGATGAGCTGATCGCGTTCTACGAGGGCAAGACTGCCAAATGGCAGATCCCTGACGACGTCATTTTTGTCGAGGCCATTCCTTTGGGTGGTACCGGAAAAATGCAAAAGGTCAAACTGCGTGAAATGCTGCAGGACTACAAGCTGCCGGGTGCCTGAGCGTCGCTGGCTGTGCAGATCGTATTGCCTGGGTTTCAGTCGCCTAGGTGATACGGTCTAGGGGAAACCCTCGCGTCGTGGGGTGCTAATTCTTGTACGCTTGCTGCAGTCTTTTCAAGGAGTCTTTCAAATGAAATTTGTTCTGAAATTCGTCGCTGCTTCTGTCGCTTTGGTGTGCGCCACCGCTGCCATGGCTCAAAAAGGCGAAACCGTCAAAATTGTCAGGATCGATCCCTTGACTGGTCTGTTGGGGCCCGTCGGAATCAGTCAGCTTAAGGGCTACCAGTTCTTTGCGGAGAAGTTTAGTGGTGCGGGAAATGCGGCGGGTGTCAAGTTCGAAATCACAGGCATCGATAACAAGTTAAGCCCGACTGAAAGTTTGAATGCGCTGAAGGCTGCCATTGACCAGGGCGCACGCTACATCATCCAGGGCAACGGTTCATCGGTGGCGCTTGCCCTCACGGACGCCGTGACCAAGTACAACGAACGCAACCCTGGCAAAGAAGTGCTGTACCTGAACGACTCGGCAGTCGACCCTGATCTGACCAATAGCAAATGCAGCTACTGGCACTTCCGTTTTGATGCAGACACGTCGATGAAGATGGAAGCCATGTCCAGCTTCATGGAAACCCAAAAAGACATCAAGAAGGTGTACATCCTGGGTCAAAACTATTCCCACGGCGTACAAGTTGCAAAATACGCCAAAGAAACTCTGGCTCGCAAGCGCCCCGATATACAGATCGTTGGAGAAGACCTGCATCCACTGGCGCAAGTGCGCGACTTCGCACCGTATATTGCGAAAATCAAGGCGTCTGGTGCTGACACAGTGATCACTGGCAATTGGGGTTCTGACCTGTCGTTGTTGATCAAGGCTGCGAATGAGAACGGCTATACCGGCAAGTTCTTCACTTACTACGCTGGCGTTACCGGCACACCGACCGCGCTGGGTACAAACGGTTCCGGGCGCGTTTACCAGATTGCCTACAACCACTACAACATGGGTGGGCAGATGGACAAGTGGATGAACGAGTTCAAAGCCAAGTACAACGACGACTTCTACACCGGCTCCACCATCCGCATCTACCAGGTTCTGGGCGCAGCAATGGCCAAGGCCAAGTCAACTGACCCGGTCAAGGTTGCTGCGGCAATGGAAGGCTTGAAGTTTGACAGCTTCAATGGTGAAGTCGAGATGCGCAAGACCGACCACCAGTTGCAGCAGCCGCTCTATATGTCGGTTTGGCAAAAGGCCGACAAAAAGTACCCCTATAGCCCGGAGAACACCGGCATGACCATGGCACCGGTGAAGGAATTCCCGAACTACGTTTCCAGTACGCCGACCAGCTGCCAGATGAAGCGTCCCTGATCGTTTTGGGCACTTAGAGCAGGAGCCCGAGCGGGAATGCCGCATCGGGCTTTTTTGCTTGTCGGAAGCATTGCGGGACAGATCGTAGCGAAGCGAAGCACTGTCGCCAACTGATTAAATGAAGGGCTGTCGCCAATGGAGTTTTTCATCATCTCGATGCTCAACGGGCTGAGTTATGGCCTGCTGTTGTTCATGCTGAGTTCTGGACTCACGCTGATCTTCAGCATGATGGGTGTCCTCAATTTCGCCCACGCCAGCTTCTACATGCTGGGTGCATACGTGGGTTACACGGTATCCCGGTGGGTTGGCTTTTGGCCTGCATTGATCATTGCACCTCTGGTCGTTGGGGCAATGGGAGCCGCTTTTGAGCGCGTCTGCTTGCGTAGGGTGCACAAGTTCGGGCACGTGCCAGAGCTGCTGATCACCTTTGGTTTGTCTTATGTTGTGCTCGAATTGGTGCAATTGATTTGGGGTCGAATCGCACTGGAGTTTCGCCCGCCTGAAATGTTGCAGGGGCCAGCCTTTACCCTGATCAACCATTCGATCAATGGCTTGAGTGTGCTGTGGGGTGTTGCACCAGCAGAACTCTGCAGTTCCGCAGATGCGGCGGTGCGGGTGGTGTGCTCGCCATTTCCCGCAACGCGCGGTTTCATGATGTTGGTGGCGATGGTGATGCTGGTGGGGGTTTGGTTGCTGTTGACGCGTACCCGCATTGGCCTGGTGATTCAATCGGCCTTGACCCATCCGGACGCGGTGGAGGCGCTAGGGCACAACGTACCCCGAATCTTCATGCTGGTGTTTGGTGCAGGCGCTGGGTTGGCTGGCCTGGCCGGTGTCATTGGTGGCAGTACGTTTTTGACCGAGCCGGCTATGGCTGCAACCGTAGGCTCAGTCATATTTGTGGTGGTGGTGGTGGGCGGCATGGG
>CAJAVE010000004.1 GCA_903945325.1 uncultured beta proteobacterium
CCGACGGCACATATTCTTCAAGGGTGACGTGGAAATTGCTGCCGCCAAAGCCAAAGCTCGATACCGACGCACGGCGCGGGTGGGTGTTGTCACGGATCCACGGGCGGGCTTTAGTGTTCAGGTAAAACGGGCTTTGCTCAATCTCCAGCTTGGGGTTGGGCCGGTCCACCTTGATGGTGGGTGGCAACACCTTGTGGTGCAGCGCCATGATGGCCTTGAACAGCCCTGCCGCGCCGGCAGATGCCTTGGCATGGCCAATTTGTGACTTGACGGTGCCCAACGCGCACCATTGGTTGTCTTCACGCGCACCACCAAATGCCAGTTTGAGGCCGGCAAATTCAGCGGCATCACCAGCCTTGGTACCGGTGCCGTGGGCTTCGACCAGCTCGACGGTTTCAGGGCCAAAACCGGCCACCTCGTAGGCGCGGGTCAGCGAACGGGCCTGGCCTGCGGGCAAGGGCGCATACACGCTGTTGGCGCGGCCATCCGAGGCCGATCCGACACCACGGATGACGGCATACACCCGGTCCCCATCGCGCTCGGCATCGTCCAGGCGCTTGAGCGCCATCATGGCAATGCCTTCACCCAGCATCGTGCCGTCGGCGGCATCCGAGAACGGGCGGCAGTCGCCCGTGGGTGACAGCGCGGGGGTTTTGCTGAAACACAGATACATGAAGATGTCGTTCATGGCGTCCACTCCGCCGGTAATGACCAGGTCAGACTGGCCAATTTGCAGCTCGTTGATGCCCATGGACACGGCTGCTAGCGAGCTGGCGCAGGCCGCATCGGTGACCGCGTTGGTACCACGCAAATCAAAGCGGTTGGCAATGCGCCCCGCCACCACATTGCCCAGCAAGCCGGGGAAGGACGACTCTTGCCACGGCGTGTAACTGTTGGCAATGCGCAGGCAAATGTCTTGCGCCTCGGTCTCTGGCACGCCGCTTTCGCGCAGGGCTTTCAGCCACACCGGTTTTTGCAATCGGCTGACCATGTTGCCCAACAGCTCTTGCGCGGATGTAACGCCCAACAGCACGCTGATGCGCTCGCGGTCCATGGTGGCGAACTGGCCTTGTGAGGCATCTTCAAGCACCTTTTGCGCCACGATGAGCGCCAGAATTTGCGCCGAATCGGTGGCCGGCACGATGCTCGGCGGCAGGCCGAACTCCAGCGGGTCAAAGTCAACCGTTGGCATGAAACCACCCCGCTTGGCGTAGGTTTTGTCCAGTGCCTTGGGGTCGGGATCGTAATAGTCTTCAATCAGCCAGTGTGAGGCTGGCACATCGGTGATCAGGTCTTTGCCAGCCAGGATGTCGTTCCAGAAACCGCGCGAGTCGGTCGAACCAGGAAACAGGGTGCTGATACCGACTACGGCGATGGGGATTTGCTGGCGGCTGGGTTTGGGCATGGTCTTGGACATAAAAGAATTCTCAAAAATCTCTGTGACAGAGCGTGATGACAAAAATGGGGTTTGAAAAGCTCAAAAAATGGCGCAGTGAATGGCTCAAGCCAGTGGCCGGGGTTTGAACTGGAATGCGGCAGCCGACACAGGCAGCCCGAAACTGCGCAGCTGGCTGGCGCGGGTGATGACGGCGGCACCTTCGAGCAGGTTCAGCGCAATCTGCACCACCGTGCGGTTGTGCGGCTCAGCCAGGAACGAGCCTTCGGCCCAACGGTTAAACGCGCCCATGGCCGGGCCAGACCAGATTTGGTAATCAGCACGGCGCGAGGCCTCTCCGTCAATCGCCCATTTGCTGGCTTTGCCCAGATACCACCGGAACACCAGCGCCATGCGGTGCTTGGGGTCGGCCTCGGCACGGGCCACCTCAGCGGCATCGCGCTTTTGCCAGAAGCCCCTGGTCTCGGCCCAGATTTCGTCAAACGTGGCGTGCAACACATCACGCTCCAGCCGGGTTTTGAGTTCCGGCGGTATGGCTTCCAGCGAGGCATGGGAATGCCAGGCTTCATACAACTTGGACGCGCGAACGCCAAACATGGTGCCTCGCTTGAGTACCTGCACATTCACGCCCAGCTCAAACATGTCAGCGGCCGGGGCCATGATCACATCGGCCACATCGGCCTGGGCCAGCATGGCTTTGGCCGCGTCCGACAAACCCGCCTCGACCGCTGACTGGTTGACCGAGCCGGTCACCACATAAGCCGCACCCATGGCAAATGCTGCCGCCAACGAGCCCGGCGTGCCCAGCCCGCCCGCTGCGCCGACCCGAATCGGTCGCTCAAAACCATGTTTGGCAACCAGCTCATCACGCAAGGCCATGATGGTAGGGAACAGGGCTACCAGCAACTGGTTGTCGGTGTGGCCACCGCTGTCGGCTTCTACCGTGATGTCTTCGGCCACCGGCACACGGGCCGCCAAATCGGCTTCGGCTTGGGTAATCAGCTTTTGCGCCAGCAATGCAGCGAGCATGTCGGCTGGCGCTGGCGACATGAAACGGGTGGCGACTTCACGACGGGAAATTTTGGCAAACACCCGGCGCTTGCGGGCAATGCGGCCATCGGC
>CAJAVE010000005.1 GCA_903945325.1 uncultured beta proteobacterium
AATGTTGATGCTTTTAGAAAATTGATAGGGGCAAAAGTTACGCCGGAAAGTTACGCCGTTTTCCCTATGAAAACCTTAGATTTTGAAGCCTTTCGCTCGGAGAAGCTCAGCGGTCTCAAACAATGGCAATCCCATGATGCCTGAGTAGCTTCCACTCATGTGCGCAATGTGCGCCGCCGCCACGCCCTGCACCGCGTAGGCACCCGCCTTGCCCATGGGTTCGCCGGTTGCAACATAGGCTGCAATGTCGGCCTCGCTCATATCGGCAAAGGTCACCCAGGATTCGCTGCAGGCCTGCGCCTGGCCATGCTCCCACCCCAGGGCAATGGCCGTCATCACCCGGTGCGGTCGGTTGGCCAGTGCACGCAACATGCGCTTGGCATCCTCCGCGTCCTCGGGCTTGCCAAAAATGGTGCGTCCCAGCGCCACCGTGGTATCGGCACACAACACGGGTGCGCTTGGAAGCTTGCGCCGTGCCATGCGCTGTAATGCGGCTTCCAGCTTCAGGCCGGTTACCCGCTGCACATAGGTTTTGGGCGCCTCACTGCGCAACTGAACTTCCAGCGATTCGGCGTCCTCATCTGCGTCGGGCAACAGCAGCTCATGGCGTACACCCAGTTGGTCCAGCAACTGGCTGCGACGCGGACTTTGGGATGCGAGGTAAATGAAGTCTGGAATGGGGAGCATTGGCAGATCTTACGTTGACTATCCAGTCACTCTCGATGGTAAGGATGATTCGCGTTGACCGACCAAGCGCGGTACAACTGCTCAATCAGCAGTACGCGCGCAAAGGCGTGTGGCAATGTGAGGTCGGACAAGCGAATGCGCTCGTGGGCCGCCTGTCGAAATGCAGGGTCCAGGCCGTCCGGACCACCGATCACCAGGGCCACGTCGTCGCCACCCAATTGCCAATCCTTGAGCTTGCCCGCCAGCGCCATCGTGGTCACCGTGGTGCCGCGCTCGTCCAATGCCACGATGCGCGTCCCCTTGGGGATGGCTGCCTCGATGCGGGCACGTTCGGCCGCATACAGCGTCTCCAGCGTCTTGGATCCACGCGGCTCGGTCTTGACGGCCTTGAGTTCGACCTTGAGTTCGTGTGGAAAGCGCTTGGCGTAGTCGTCCCAGGCGGTTTGCGCCCAGTCGGGAACGCGTTGCCCCACGGCGACGATGAGCAGCCGCACTGGCGGATCAGGCTTTGCGGACGCTTGGCTTCTTGGCCGCAGGCTTGGTCGATGACTTTGCCGCCGATTTGGCGACCGACTTGGCCACGGCTTTGACGACCACGGTCTTCACCGGTTTGGCAGCCACCTTTTTGGCCGGCGCTGCCGATTTGCGGGTTGGCGCTTTGACTCCGGCAGCCTTGTCGGCATCCTTCTTCATTTGTGCTTTGGATGGGAAGGCCTCGGCCACACCCTTCTTGGCGGCGTTGGAGCGGCGCAAGCTGGGTTCCACCTTGGGAGCGGCCTTGGCTGCGGGCTTGGTCGCGAGCTTGGCACTCTCGGCAACAGCTGGCTTGGCAGATCCCAGCTTCATGCGCACGGGCTTCTCGCCCCATAGCTCTTCGAGGTTGTAGTACTGGCGGAAATTGGGCTGCATGATGTGCACCACCGCTTGACCACAATCCACAATGATCCACTCGCCATTGACCTCGCCTTCCAGGCGTGGTTTCTCAAACCCGGCTTCGCGCACGGCATCGCGCACACTGGCGGCCAGGCCCTTGGTCTGGCGATTTGACGTGCCCGAGGCCACAATCACCCGCTCGAACAAGGCCGACAGGTGCTCGGTGTCAAACACCACGATGTCCTGGGCTTTGACATCTTCGAGTCCATCGACGATGGCGCGCTGGAGCTTGTTGATATCTTTTTTGGCAACGGTAGGTTTGTTCATCAGGCAGTTTGATAAAGGTGGTGGTGGGCAATATAACGCGCAACGGGTTCAAAAACCAGAGGCGCGACGGTTTGGCGGGTGGCCAAACGCTCTCGAATGTCAGTCGCACTGACGTCCATGGAAGGCAATTCAATCATCTGCACGGGCGAAATACCCAAGTTCAGTGCATCAAAAGTGCCTCTGGCCCCCGCAAAACCTGCGCGAGCAGCTACACATATTGTAGCGAAGTCGGCAATCTCACGCCAACGGTACCAGGTTGGCAATGCCGCGGCCTGGTCTTGCCCGATGATCAGGAACAGCTGGGACTGCGGAATTTCAGAGCGCAACTCCACCAAAGTGTCGAGCGTATAGCTGGGGCCGCTGCGCAGTGTTTCACGCGGGTCAACCACCACGCGGTCCATTGCACCAAAGGCCAGACGCGCCATTTCCAGACGGTGCGCTACAGGCGTGAGGCCGCGATTCTTGTGCCAGGCTTCGCCAGTGGGAACGATGCGCAATTCGTCCAGTTGAAGTTGCTCCATCGCCGCCAGGGCCAATGCCGTGTGGGCCCTATGCGGAGGGTCAAACGCGCCGCCAAACACCCCCACGCGGCGCACTGGCGCAGCGACCACGCTCACACCCAATCTCGCCGTGGCAGGAACTGCGTGTACAACGCCGCTTCAGGCGACCCAGCCTCGGGCATGGCCTGGTAGGCCCAACTCGCCAGTGGTGGCATGGACAACAGGATGGACTCGGTGCGACCGCCCGATTGCAACCCGAAGTGGGTGCCCCGGTCCCACACCAAATTGAACTCCACATAGCGGCCACGGCGGTAGAGCTGAAAATTGCGCTCCCGCTCACCGTAGGCCATGTCCTTGCGCCGCTCCACAATGGGCATGTAGGCCGACAAGAAGGAATTCCCCACCGATTGCATTAGCGCGAAGCCGTTGTCGAAACCGCCTTCGGAAAAATCGTCAAAGAAGATGCCACCGATGCCGCGCTGCTCATTGCGGTGCTTCAAATAAAAATACTCATCGCACCATTTCTTGAAGTGCGGATACTTGTCCTCACCAAAGGACTGCACAGCGTCCCTGCAGGTGGCGTGGAAGTGCAACGCATCTTCTTCATGGCCGTAGAAAGGCGTCAAATCCATGCCTCCGCCAAACCAGCACACCGACTCCTGACCGGGGTGACCAGCCGAAATCATGCGTACATTCATGTGCACGGTGGGCACATGGGGATTGCGGGGGTGAAAGACGAGCGATACGCCCATGGCCTCAAACGGCGCATCCGCCAGTTCCCGGCGGTGCTGGGTGGCGGATGGTGGCAACTTGGGGCCGCGCACATGCGAGAAGCCACATCCCGCGCGCTCGAACAGCGAGCCACCTTCCAGAATGCGCGTGATGCCATTGCCCTGCAAGGGCTCGCCCGGTGCTTTTTCCCAGGGGTCCGACACAAAGGTCTGGGCGTCCATTGCAGCCACGGCATCGGTGATGCTCTGTTGCAAGTCCATCAAATAGCTGCGCACTCGCGCTACGCGTGCTTCACTCATTTGGATGCCTTGCCTTCGCTAGCAAGCTTGACAGCTCGATGTCCAATGTCGGTGCGGTACTGCATGCCGTCAAAGCGTATGCCCTGGATCGCGTGATAGGCCGCTTGCCGTGCCGCACGCGGGTTTTCGGACAGCGAAGTCACGCACAGCACGCGCCCGCCACTGGTCCGGGTGCCCCCCTCAAATGCCTCGGTACCGGCATGGAACACCATGCACGATTCGCTCTCGGATGGCAGGCCCGCAATCGCGTCACCCTTGCGCGGCGCACCAGGGTAACCATAGGCGGCCAGCACCACACCCAGCGCGGTGCGGCGGTCCCAATCCAGCTCCATGTTTTCCAGCCCACCAGGCTCGGTCGCAGCCAGCATCACATCCAGAAAATCGGTTTTCAGGCGCATCAAAATGGGTTGTGTCTCGGGGTCACCCATGCGGCAATTGAACTCCAGCGTCTTGACTTGGCCCTGCGGGTCGATCATCAACCCGGCGTACAGAAAGCCGGTGTAGGGAATGCCGTCCTGCTCCATGCCTTTGAGCGTGGGCAAAATGATTTCACGCATGGCGCGGGCATGCACCTGCGGGGTCACCACCAGCGCGGGTGAATAGGCACCCATGCCACCGGTATTGGGGCCCTGGTCGTCGTCGAGCAGGCGCTTGTGGTCCTGGCTGGTGGCCAGCGCCACCACATCCTTGCCATCGCACAGCACCATGAAGCTGGCCTCTTCACCTTCCAGAAACTCTTCAATCACCACGCGCGGTACCGCCTGGCCGTCCTCACCCGCGTTGTGCACTACACCCAGGGTGTTGTCCAGCAGCATGAAGTCAATGGCGGCGTGCGCTTCATCCAGTGACATGGCTACGACCACGCCTTTGCCAGCGGCCAGGCCATCGGCCTTGACCACAATGGGCGCGCCGATGCGCTGCACATAGGCGTGGGCAGCCACCGGATTGGTGAAGGCTTCATAAGCCGCCGTGGGAATGCCATGGCGCTTCATAAAGGCCTTGGAAAACGCTTTGGAGCTTTCCAGTTGTGCGGCGGCCTTCGTAGGTCCAAAAATGCGCATGCCGTGTGCACGAAATTCATCCACCACACCAGCGGCCAACGGGCCTTCGGGGCCTACGACGGTCAGGCCAATCTTGTTGGACTGCGCCCATTCACGCAGTGCCACTACATCCGTGATGGGGATATTTTGCAGCCGCTTGTCCAGCGCCGTGCCGCCATTGCCCGGTGCCACGTACACCATTTGAACCTTGTCGGACTGGGCCAATTTCCAGGCCATGGCGTGTTCTCTGCCACCGCCGCCAATCACCAAGACATTCATACGAAACTCCGTTGCGCCGTAGCGCGATTGCAATAGCCGAATTTTGGGTGGGTGCTCATAAAGCAGCGTTGTGAAAAATGTCCTGTGTATCGTTCAGGTCTTCCAGCACGTCCAGCAGCTTTTGCATGCGTGCGGCCTCATCGCCTGTCAGTTCAATCGTGTTCTCGGCGCGCATGGTGACGCCTGCCACCTCGGCCGTCAGCCCCGCCGCTTCCAGCGCCTGCTTGACGGCTTCGTAGTCGGCATAGGCAGTCAGCACCTCGATGGCACCGTCTTCATCAGTGACCACGTCTTCCGCACCGGCTTCCAGTGCCACTTCCATGATTTTGTCTTCGTTGGTGCCAGGCGCAAAAATCAGCTGGCCACAGTGCTTGAACTGGAACACCACCGAGCCTTCGGTGCCCATGTTGCCCCCATGCTTGCTGAAAGCGTGGCGCACTTCAGCCACGGTGCGCACCTTGTTGTCGGTCATGGTGTCCACGATGATGGCGGCGCCGCCAATGCCGTAGCCTTCGTAGCGGATTTCCTCGTAAACAATGCCTTCCAGCGTGCCCGTAGCCTTGGCAATGCCGTACTTCACGTTCTCCGCCGGCATGTTGGCGGCCTTGCCTTTTTCGATGGCCAGACGCAGGCGCGGATTGGTGCTGAGGTCACCCCCGCCCATGCGGGCGGCGACCATGATTTCACGCATCACCCGCGTCCAGACGCGCTGGCGCTTTTCATCCTGGCGTCCCTTGCGGTGCTGAATATTGGCCCATTTGCTGTGTCCTGCCACGTGAAATCCTTCAAAAGTTCGTTACGCTACGGGCTGAATTGTACTTTTTGGGAATTCCATGACCGCCTCCAATGACGCCAGCATCCTCATCGCCCAGCATGGCACCGACAACAGCACTGTCCAATGCCGCCTGCTGCCCGACAAGGCCAACCGCCATGGACTGATCACTGGCGCCACCGGTACCGGCAAAACCATCACGTTGCAGACCATGGCTGAGGGTTTTTCGCGTCTGGGTGTACCGGTGTTCATGGCCGACATCAAGGGGGACCTGACTGGCATCTCCCAGAGCGGCATTTCAACGCCAAAACTGGCCAAGATCCTTACGGAGCGTGCGCTGCCAGCTCCTGAATTTGTAGCATTCCCCACCACCTTGTGGGACGTGTTTGGCGAACAGGGCCACCCGGTGCGCGCCACCGTGAGCGACCTGGGGCCGTTGCTGCTGGCCCGCATGCTGAACCTCAACGACACCCAGGCGGGCGTGCTGCAACTGGTGTTCAAGATCGCTGACGATGCCGGTTTGCTGCTGCTGGACATGAAAGACCTGCGCGCCATGTGCCAGGACGTGGGCGACAACGCCAGCCAGTACACCACCGAATACGGCAACATCAGCGCCGCCAGCATTGGCGCCATCCAGCGCGGGCTGATGCAGATTGAAGCCCAGGGTGGCGAGAAGTTCTTTGGCGAGCCCATGCTCAACATTGCCGACTTCATGCAGACCGACTCCAAGGGTCAGGGCATGGTCAATATCCTGGCAGCCGACAAGCTAATGAATTCGCCGCGCCTGTACGCCACGTTTTTGCTGTGGATGCTCAGCGAATTGTTCGAAACACTGCCGGAAGTGGGCGACCTGGAGAAGCCCAAGATGGTGTTCTTCTTCGACGAAGCCCACCTGCTGTTCAACGACGCCCCCAAGGTGCTGCTCGAGCGCATCGAACTGGTGGTGCGCCTGGTGCGCAGCAAGGGCGTGGGCGTGTACTTTGTCACGCAAAACCCGTTGGACATTCCCGACACGGTGCTGGCCCAACTGGGCAACCGCGTACAGCACGCGCTGCGCGCCTTCACGCCACGGGATCAGAAGGCGGTGAAATCGGCGGCCGAAACCATGCGCCCCAAGGACGGGCTGGACATCGGAGCTGCCATTACCGAGCTGGCCGTGGGCGAGGCCCTGGTGAGCTTTCTGGATGAGAAGGGCCGCCCCAGCCTGACCGAGCGCGTGTATGTGCTGCCGCCCTCCAGCCAGATCGGCCCCATCACACCGGCGCAGCGCCAAGCCTTGTTGGCCGACTCGCTGGTGGCGGGTGTTTACGAGAAAGTGGTAGACCGGGACTCGGCCTTTGAAGCAATCAAAGGCCGCACCCAGACGCGCCAGCCTGCTGGCACTACGGCCGCGCAGGTTCCCGCGCAGCATACTCCTACGGCCAGCCTGCCGGACGCACCACCGGCTGCGCCGGAAAAAGGCATCTTCGACAGCATCGGTGACATGCTGGGCGGTGGCACCCGCCGCACCCGCACCAGCGTGGGCGAGCAACTGGCCCGCAGCGCAGCCAGCTCCATTGGGCGTGAGGTGGGGCGGCAGATCATCCGGGGGGTGCTGGGCGGCATCTTTGGTGGGTCACGTAGGTAAGGAGTTTCCTGTTCTACGCCTGCGGGTGGGCGGGGCTGGCGAATCGGGCATCCGTTCTCTGGCCGTCAGTCGCGGACAAACGCATGCGGTTCGCAAACGGTTGCTCGTCAATACGATGGTTGGGTCGCCCGCTCTGGGGCAACCGCGAGTTGAGGCCGATGAACGGATACCCGATCCGCCAGCCTCGGACGTGCTTTGGTGAATTGCGTTTGGGTACGGCAAGACCGTTTGGCCGCGGGAGCGGTCATCCGGACTGGTGCTCTAATTCGTGTAAAGCATGTCAGAGATGTCGCTATTTTTTATGCTGACTTGTTGCTTAGGTCAGAAGATTCACACGCATGAACGCCAAAACCAGCTACGCCAC
This sequence comes from uncultured beta proteobacterium, assembly GCA_903945325.1. Classification (GTDB taxonomy): domain Bacteria; phylum Pseudomonadota; class Gammaproteobacteria; order Burkholderiales; family Burkholderiaceae_C; genus Allorhodoferax. The sequence continues at coordinate 7,501 of CAJAVE010000005.1, forward strand.
ACTCACACTAAGTGACGTCGAGGAACTTGTCCCTGTGCTGCACAGCGAAGAGGTCTTCGCATTTATTGGAGGCATGCCGACCAGGAATGACTTCACTCTCGGTCTTCGTAGGGCAATAGATGGCCCCGGCGCGAAGAGTGTTGGCGAACACTGGATCAACTATGCAGTCCGGTTAAATGAAACGGGGGAACTTATCGGCCGAGTCGAAGCCACTGTTCACGACAATCTTGCGGAAGTTGCCTTTTTGTTCAACCCCGCCGTTTGGGGATGTGGCTATGCCACCGAAGGCTTGTATTGGCTGCACGGCCATTTGCGTGACCACTATAGTATTTCTACCGTTTGGGCTACAACTCATCCCAAAAATGCTCGAAGCGGTGCACTGCTTCGTAAGGTCGGCTATGTCCAAACCGAAACGCAAAGACTACCCATGCTGTATACGTATGATGAGGGCGATCTCGTTTTTCAACGAAGTTTGGTCTAACCGTATCAACCAACCCTAATTGACACGGTCCAACATCACGTCCGGTTTGATGCAAGGTTTTTTGTCTGCTTCCAGGCCCAAACCTGCCGTAAATCTTCTCCACACCCACACTCCCCCAAAGGCGGGCGGCGTGGTTCGCGGGCGCAGGCTCCATTCGACGTTGCCACAGTGACCGCGCAACAACCGCCGCATTGACAAAACCACGCAAGAGAACCAGAAGCAGCCGACGGCGAGCGTGAGCCGGAGAACGCGGACCACGCCGCCCGCCTTGCGCGAGGAGCAGGCACGAAAATGGCGCGTATGAATTGCATTGGCGTTTGAAAAGCCTAAACTTGTTCCACTCCCACTTTTACCGCTTTGCACCATGATCACCCTATCCCCCGAAGCCCGTGCCAACGTCCACCTGATCGACCACCCGCTGGTGCAGCACAAGCTGACGTTGATGCGCAACAAGACGGCCAGCACCAACAGCTTTCGCCGCCTGCTCAACGAACTCTCCAGCCTGATGGCTTACGAGGTGACGCGCGACATGGCTACTCAGCCCGTTGAAATCGAAACCCCGCTGGAAAAGATGACAGGAACCGCCATTGACGGTAAGAAGTTGGTGTTTGTGTCC
>CAJAVE010000006.1 GCA_903945325.1 uncultured beta proteobacterium
ATTTGGTATCGTTCTTCTTGGGTCAAGTGTGTATAGGTCATGGTGCAACGTTTGGGACTGGCCGGTCACAAAAGTGCATCCTATTCACTCTTGGCCCAACCCGGTTTCAAAGCGTTGCACTTCGTACTTGAATCCGCCGTGTATACAACGTGACCGAGGGTTTCTTGCTGCGATCGGCATGCTGGCCGCCAGGCCCTCAGTGGTAGTCGTCTTCCAACTGATGCCGAACCGCCAAAACCGTGACAGTGTTGGCATCCTCAATTTCGTACAGCGCAACGAAGCCCGAGTTGCCCGCCGGAACAATGAGTTCGCGCAGAAAAGGGCTATCGCCAGATTTTCGGTAAATGAAGGGTGTGCGGGATAGTTGCTGCTCTACGGCTTCGGCCAGTGCATCGATGGCATGTTGTGCGCAGTCCAGGTCTTGTGCAGTTTGCGCGCGCTCCAGCAAAAAATCGAATAACCGCAACACATCGTCGCGGGCGGCTGGCGTGTAGCGGACGTTGAAACGCCCTTCACCCACCTTTGCCGCCGTCAACCCAGCACCTGCTTGCGTCGGGCATCCAGGCGCTGCCTTAGTTCGGCATGCACCTCACTGGCAACATGGTAGGTACCCGATTCGTGAGCATTGTCCCGCGCACGCAGCCCGCGTGCGACAAATTCATCCTTTGCCAGCCTGCGTTGGATCGTCTCGCGCATGGCCGTTTCCAGCAGACTGGTCAGTGTTTCACCTTTGCGCAAAACAGCCTCGGCCGCATCGCGCAGTTGCTGATCAACACGCACGGAAGGGAAAGTGGCAGTTTTCATGAGAATGGTTTTTTGCGTTGCATTTGCGACGCGTTAAGTATAGTCACACCCGTTGCCCGACGCTGTCATCGACGCTCAAGGCGGTGCACGCCGGCGGCGTGCCCAGCCGTGAGAAGATCGAGCAGTGGCTACCGCCTGATCAAAGCAAAGGAACCGACAGCATGCATCCGCAGAAAAAATTCCACCTCGTGTTCTCACTGGTGATGGGCGCCATGATGATTTTCATCATGACCTTCGTCATCACACTGGTCAATGTCGGCTTTGGTGAGCATTTCGTGCAGACTTGGATGAAGGCGTTTGGCATTGCCTATGTGGTTGGCGTGCCAGTGATTTTTTTCCTGGCACCTGTTGCACGAAAATTGACGGGCAAGCTGTTGGGTGTCAACCCGGCTTAGTTTTTCAGACAGAGACACCTCGCAATGAGCCTGGAAAAAGACCACCACCACGACCACTCGCACGCCCCTGCCAACTTCAACCGTGCCTTTGCCATTGGTATCGTGCTCAATATCGTCTTTGTGGCGATTGAGGCGTTTTACGGATGGCGGGTCAATTCGCTGGCGCTGCTGGCCGATGCGGGGCACAACCTGAGTGACGTGGCGGGTCTGGTCCTGGCCTGGGGCGGTGCGCTGGCAGTCAAGTTACGGCCGAATGCGCGCCACACCTATGGCTGGAAGCGCGCCACCATTCTGGCGGCCTTCGCCAATGCCTTGTTGCTGCTGGTTGCCATGGGTGGGCTGGCATGGGAAGCAGTTGGCCGATTGCTGTCGCCGCAAGTTTTGGTGCAAGAGCAGGGCGTGACCATCATGGTGGTGGCCGGCATTGGCATTGTGATCAACACCGCCACGGCCTTGCTGTTCATGCGCGGGCGCGACAGCGACCTCAACATTCGTGGTGCCTTCATGCACATGGCTGGTGATGCGCTGGTGTCTGCGGGTGTCGTGGTGGCAGGCGCGTTGACGCTGTGGATGGGCTGGACCTGGCTGGACCCGGTTACCAGTCTGGCGATTGCCGGTGTCATCCTGCTGGGAACCTGGGGGTTGTTCAAACAATCGCTGCACATGCTGTTTGACGGTGTGCCTGACAGCGTGGATCCGCACGCGGTTCGCGACTGCCTGGCGGCTTTACCCGGGGTCAGCGCTGTGCACGATTTGCACATCTGGGCCATGGGTACCTCGCACATTGCGCTGACCGCCCAACTGGTGATGCCACACGGCCATGCGGGCGATGCCTTTTTGCAAGACGCCACCCGCCAAATGCATGACCGGTTTGAAATCACCCATGTGACCCTGCAGGTTGTCAGTGTTCCGTTTACCCGGGCCTGCGCCGACTTATAGGATTTACCCAGGGGCGCAATGCCCAGCAATGTCTGCCCGACAAGAAGATGCTCATATGATTCAAGCCATCGTTTCCTGAACTGGTGAACCGTCCCGAACGGCAGCGGTTGTTCATGGAAATCTCCTTGTCGATGCGACAATCGGTCGATTCAAGTATGGAGGAAATCATGAAGAAGTGCCTGAGCCTAATTTTGTCTGTCGGCTTGTTTTCAGCCTGCGCTGTGGCCGCTGCCAAGAACATCAAGTATGAACAGTGCCTGGCTGGTGCTGAAAAAAGGTACTCCGAAAATTGGGCTGCAGAATGCAGGTTTCTGTCTACCGAGATGGACAAAAAGCGGATGAAATGCCGGAGCGAGCCGGCGAACGCCATCAAGGGATTTGAATATTGCACATCTCGATATCCTTCCACGGATTCGTCACCCAAGTGTGCATTGCCGCATACACAGGCAACACGGGTGAATGAAAAAAAAGCCGATGCGAAGCGGGTGTGTCTGGAAGAAGCCAAGGCGGGGCTTTAACAAACATCGCTGCACACCGATTCGACTAGCGCCGCAGGTGATTGATGCAGGACGTGACTCCGGATAGTTATCGCCGGACTATCTGAGCGAACTGACGCATATCGACAAAACGCTGGCGCCATTGCTGGAAGCTGTGCGCCAGCGTTTTTACCACAGTCTGTCTTTTTCGCTATCCTATTTGCATCCCGAGGCATTTGCCGGATAGGGGTTGAACCGGGGCGTGCCACTTATTTTTTATGGACGGTGTAACCTTGATTGACCCGCTGGCGTAGAGCTCACGGTCACGTACGATTTTCCTGAGGACACCAACCCCTATGCGACCCACACTCCCACTGCTGGTAGCGACTGATTTTCCTGCCATCCGCCGCGACCGGCTGGACACTTTGCAGGTCAATCTGGGCTACAAGTGCAACCAGAGCTGCCTGCATTGCCACGTGAACGCCGGACCGACGCGCACCGAGATGATGGATGCAGATACCGTCGATCTGGTCTTGCAGGTGCTGCGCCACAGAAAGATCGCCACGCTGGATTTGACTGGCGGCGCGCCCGAGCTCAATGTGCACTTTCGTGACCTGGTTACCAGGGCCCGGGCATTGGGGGTGCGCGTCATAGATCGCTGCAACCTGACCATTTTGTCGGAGCCGGGGCAAGACGGTCTGGCGGAATTCCTGGCAGGGCAGGGCGTGGAGGTAACGGCTTCATTGCCATGCTATTCGCCTGCCAACGTGGACCGCCAGCGTGGCGATGGCGTGTTCGAACGCAGCATTGCCTCTCTACAGCAACTCAACGCGCTGGGCTATGGCATGGATGGGACAGGGCTGGTTCTCAACCTGGTTTACAACCCCCAGGGTGCGTCATTGCCGCCGCCCCAGGGCCCGCTTGAGGAAGACTACAAGCGTGAGCTGCTTGTGCACTTCGGCATCCGCTTCAACCACCTGTTTGCCTTGACCAATATGCCGGTTCAGCGTTTTGGCAGCACGCTGGTCAGCAAAGGAATCTTTGACAACTACATGCAGTTGCTGCGCGGGGCATACCGGGCGGACAACCTGGAAACGGTGATGTGCCGCAGCTTGATCAGCGTGGACTGGCAGGGCGATTTGTATGACTGCGATTTCAACCAGATGCTGGGTCTCAGGGCCCAGGTTGAGGCGCGCGCGCGGCCGCACCTGAAGGACTTGCTGGAACACGATCCGGTGGGTGCACGCATCCACATCGCCGACCACTGTTATGGCTGCACGGCGGGCCAGGGCAGCAGCTGTGGCGGTGCGCTGGAAGCGGTCGCTAGCGTCACATTGGTCGAAGGTGTGGCTGGATGACCAAGGTTTCCAAGGGCGCGCTGTGGTTTGCCATTGGTGTTGTGGCCGTGGTCACTATCGTGCTGTACCAGCACTTTGGTCTGGGGCGCCTGCTCACCCTGGAGAGCCTCAAGGCCAGCCGCGACGCGCTGGCGCTGGCCTACCAGAACCAGCCGTGGTTGACGTTGGGCCTGTTCTTTGTTGGCTACGTGGCGGCTGCTGCGCTCTCCATCCCCGGGGCATTGGTGCTGACGCTGGCCGCTGGCGCCCTGTTCGGCTTGTGGGTTGGCCTGCTGGTGGTGTCGTTTGCATCCAGCCTGGGGGCGCTCTTGGCCTTTCTGTCAGCGCGCTACCTGTTGCGCGACGCCATACAGGCGCGTTTTGGCAAGTCACTTGCGCCCATCAATGAGGGCGTGCGCAAGGATGGTGTGGTTTACCTGCTGACCCTGCGTCTGGTACCCGTCTTTCCGTTTTGGCTCATCAACTTGTTGATGGGGCTGACCCCCATGAAGGCGTCGCGGTTCTACGCCACCAGCCAGATTGGCATGTTGGCCGGCACAGCGGTGTATGTGAACGCCGGCACCCAGCTCGCGGCAATACAGTCACCCTCCGATATTTTTTCGCCGGCGCTCTTGGGCAGCTTTGTGTTGCTGGGCATATTTCCGCTGCTGGCAAAGGCCGGTGTGCGCTGGTACCAGGAGCGCAAGGTCTACGCCCGGTGGCCCAAGCCCCGGCAATTTGACCGCAACCTGATCGTGATTGGCGGTGGTGCGGGCGGGTTGGTATCGGCCTATATCGCGTCGGCCGTCAAGGCCAGTGTTACTTTGGTCGAAGGCCACAAGATGGGTGGCGACTGCCTGAATTTTGGCTGTGTGCCCAGCAAAGCCCTGATCCGCTCGGCCAAGATGGCCAAGCACCTGCACAAGGCCGCCGACCTGGGTTTCACGGGTACCCACGGTACGGTTGATTTTGCTGCCGTGATGCGCCGCGTGCACCGCGTTATTGCCGACATTGCGCCGCACGACTCGGTGGAGCGCTACACCAGCCTGGGTGTTGATGTGGTGCAAGGGCATGCCCGCATCACCGGCCCCTGGAGCGTGGAGATCACGCGAAATGACGGCAGCAAACAAACCCTGACCACGCGCAATATCGTGATTGCTGCGGGCGCCAGCCCGTTCGTTCCACCCATTCCCGGTATTGAGCAAACCGGCTACCTGACCAGTGACACCGTGTGGGGGCTGACCGAGTTGCCCCGGCGACTGGTGGTGTTGGGCGGTGGCCCCATTGGGAGTGAGCTGGCCCAGAGCTTTGCCCGACTTGGGGCGATGACCACGCAGGTTGAGATGACTGAGCGTATTCTGGTGCGTGAAGACCCTGAAGTGTCAGAACTGGTCAGCGCGTCGCTGCGCGCCGATGGCGTCGATGTGCTGACCGGCCACCAGGCCGTGCGCGCCGAAGTGGTGGATGGTGAAAAGCGTTTGATCGTGCGCTGTGGTGATGTGGAGACGGCGATTGTGTTTGATGCCTTGCTGTGCGCCGTGGGACGCAGTGCGCGAGTGTCGGGCTATGGCCTGGAGGAGCTGGGGATTCCGCTGACACCGCGCAAGACGATTGAGACCAATGGCTATCTGCAGACGCTGTATCCCAATATTTACGCCGTGGGTGATGTGGCCGGACCGTTCCAGTTCACGCACACTGCAGCGCACCAGGCCTGGTATGCCGCAGTGAATGCGCTGTTTGGCCGTGTCAAGAAGTTCAGTGTGGATTATTCGGTCATCCCCTGGGCGACGTTTACCGACCCCGAGGTGGCGCGCGTGGGACTCTCCGAGACGGAGGCGATTGAGCAGGGCGTGCCCCATGAAGTCACCCGCTACGGAATCGATGATCTGGACCGCGCCATTGCCGATGGCACAGCGCACGGCTTTGTGAAGGTGCTCACGGTGCCAGGAAAGGACAAGATTCTGGGCGTCACCATCGTGGGTGAACATGCTGGCGACCTGCTGGCCGAGTATGTGCTTGCCATGAAACACGGGCTGGGGCTGAACAAGATACTGGGGACGATTCACACCTATCCCACCCTGGCAGAGGCGAATAAATACGCCGCTGGAGAGTGGAAGCGCGCGCATGCGCCGCAGACTTTGTTGCGCTGGGCGCAGCGCTTTCATGCGTGGGAGCGGTCATGAAAGCCAATGCCGTCGCTCTTATTCTCAGCATGGCAAGTGCCGGCGTGTTAGCGCTGGGCATGGTCGAGCACGTGGGGCGATTCGTCACTGGCGACGCCAACCCACCGGCACCTTGGCAGGTGGTTCGCCTGGACCAGCGCATCCCCGCCACGCAATACCGTGTCATGGCATGGGAAGGCGTCCATGCCGTGGAGGCTGTGGCCGAGGCCAGCATGGCGTTGCTGCAGCGGCCACTCTCGGGTGACCTGCGCGGTACACCTGTGTTGTGCTGGCGGTGGCGTGTGGACGCTGTGCTCAAAAATGCCGACATGGCAACCCGCCAGGGCGATGACTACGCCGCACGTGTCTACGTGGGTTTTCGACTGCCCGCTGAAGCGATGGATTTCGCCACCCGTGCCAAACTGTTGATCGGTCGCAGCCGGTATGGCGATCAGTTGCCCGATGCCGCTCTGAGCTATGTGTGGGACAACCGCTACCCTGTGGGCACCGAGCGCCCCAACGCCTACACCGACCGCGCGCACATGGTGGTTGTGCAATCCGGGGCGCAACAGGTCGGGCGCTGGATAGTCGAGCGCCGCGACGTGCTGCTGGATGTGGGCAAAGCCTTTGGCTCCGACAAGGCGACCCCCACGCTCCTGGCCATCGCAACCGATACCGACAACACCGGCGAGAGCGCCCGCGCCGGATTTGCCGATCTGCATTTCGTGGCCCGCAACGTACCGTGTGTTTTCCCAAAAGACGGTGCGGGCTGACTCTTGTTTTACGTGGGCTAACGCCCTTTTTTTAACCAATAGCTACACCATGCATCCCATCCTGAGCATTGTGATTCCCGTACTCAACGAAGCAGCGGGCATTGCAGACACCCTGGCTGCACTGGCACCCCTGCGCACCCGTGGCGTGCAGGTGATCGTGGTGGATGGTGGGAGCACGGATGGCACCGTGGCGCTTGCCACTCCATGGGCTGATGCGGTGATTGCCGCCCCCTGCGGGCGGGCGCGGCAAATGAATGCAGGGGCTGCGCTGGCCTGCGGCGACATCTTGCTGTTCTTGCACGCCGATACCCAGTTGCCCCCCATGGCAGACCAACAGGTGCTGGATGGGTTGCTGCAGTCTGAGTGGGGCCGGTTTGACGTGACCATCGTCGGCGCGCCCCGCATGCTGCGGCTGGTGGCGTTGCTCATGAACCTGCGCTCGCGTTGGAGTGGCATTGCCACGGGTGATCAGGCTTTCTTCATGCGACGCACGGTGTTTGATGCCGTGGGCGGCTTTCCTGACCAGCCGCTGATGGAAGATGTGGAGATATCCCGTCGGTTGCGCGCCGTTTCCCGGCCGGTCTGCCTGCGGTCAAAGGTTCGCACATCCGGTCGCCGTTGGGAGAGCCGGGGCGTCTGGAGCACCATTTTTCTGATGTGGCGCCTGCGTTGGCGGTACTGGCGCGGCGAGCCCGCTGCGGCTTTGGCGGGTGCCTACCGGTGAACTGCGACCGCACCACCACCGCACTGATCATTTTTGCCAAGGCCCCCGTGGCAGGCTCGGCAAAGACCCGGCTCATTCCGGCATTGGGCGAGCAAGGGGCCGCCGCGCTGGCGCAGCGGTTGCTGGACCATGCTGTACACATCGGTATGGAGGCGGGCTTTGACTATTGCGAACTGTGCACCACGCCCGACCACAGCCACGCCATGTTCCAGCGGCTCGCGGCCCGCTACCCACTCAGGCTCACAGCGCAAGGGGAGGGTGATCTGGGGGAGCGCATGCACCGCGCCCTGTCGCGTGTTCTTGTAGACCACGCCCGCGTATTGCTGGTGGGGACCGATGTGCCGGCGTTGAGTGCGGCCGTGCTATGGGAGGCCGCCGCCGCTTTGGATACCGGTGACGCGGTATTTGTACCCGCTCTGGATGGTGGCTACGCGCTGGTCGGTCTGACAGGTGCGCATGCTGGGCTGTTCACCGACATGCCTTGGAGCACGCCGCAAGTCATGCAGGTAACACGCGCTCGGGCACGTGCGGCGCAGATCGCGTGGACCGAACTGGCAAGCGTCGCCGATATTGATGAACCGGCGGACCTGGTGCATCTGCCAGAAGGGTGGTTGGCATGAAACGTCTTCTGCTGGTCGGTGCGGGCCATGCGCATGCCCAGTTGCTATTGGATCTGGCGCTGGAAGGACCACATTGATCGCAGTTTTATCCGTCGCTTTGCCATCGGCAACGCATCCGACTGACCTACCATTTGTTCGTTTGGAGAATTGAATCATGCTCGCCATCATCGGAGGCACCGGCCTCTACGACCTTCCCGGCCTGGCCATTGACCAGCGCATCAGTGGTGATACGCCGTTTGGCACGCCGTCTGGCGACATCCTGCGGGGGCGGCTGTACGACAAGGAGGTGCTCTTTCTGGCCCGCCACGGAGACGGGCATCGGCTGCTACCGCACGAAGTGAACTACCGCGCCAACGTGTTTGCGCTCAAACGTGCAGGCGCACAGATGCTGCTGGGTTTTTCGGCCGTGGGCAGCCTGGCGCTGGAGGTCAAGCCCGGCGATCTGGCCATGCCCGAGCAATACTTTGACTGGACGCGTGGCCAGCGCGAGCGCACCTTCTTTGGGAACGGCGTTGCGGCCCACGTGTCGACTGCCAAGCCGGTAAGTGCGGCACTGGTGGATGCGGCCGTGGCGGCTGGCCAGGCTGCCAGTCTCGCGGTGCATCGGGGGCTGACCTATGCCTGCGTTGAAGGGCCACGCCTGGGTACCCAGGCCGAGAGCCACTTCCTGCGCCAGGCCGGATGCCATCTGGTTGGCATGACCAATGTGCCGGAAGCCTTTCTGGCACGCGAAGCCCAGATGGCCTACGCCACGGTGGGCCTGGTCACAGACTACGATTGTTGGCTGGAGGACCCGGCTCAGCATGTCAGCGTATCGGGCATCTTCGCCCTATACGGACAGACCCTGGCAAAGGCCGCCAAACTGCTCGACACCCTGCTTGCCGCACCCCTGCCCAGCCCGGAGCCCGAGATCCGCACAGCACTGTCCACGGCGATGATGACGCCGGATGAGGCTTTGTCACCGGCGCAAAGAGAGTGGCTTGACGTGCTGCGGGGGTAGGTGACCTGATCGCCAGGCCCCAACGAATCCTCGACCACTCGCCCTGCGACTTCAGTATTTCCTGCGGCGATCGGCTCAGAGCAACCGTTCCACGTCATCGCGCAGGTGACAGGCTGACGAACAGGGCAGAGGCCCGCAATGAGTCAGTGAACAATTTTGATTTCATGGGGGTTCCCAGGTTGATGCTTGTGATGAGAAGGAATTGTTGGCACCGCCCACGAAAAGTTCTGTGCGTCCGAACACACACAGCCCATCCGTGCGCTGGACCACGAACAGATCAAGGTGTTTCTGCAAACATTGCCTAGACTGTTTGGAGCATGTGAAGAATTTGGGGGATGGATATGGAAGTCATTGTGTTAGGAATCGGTTGTGCCAAGTGCAAGAGCACGGTTGCGATGATCGAACGGGTTGCCAAAGAGGCGGGTGTGCAGGTAGAGATCGCCAAGATTGAAGACCGTGCCGAAATACAGCGCCAGGGCATCACCGCAACCCCCGCCGTCATCGTCGATGGCGTGATCGTCCACAGCGGCGGCATTCCCGCGCATGAAAGGGTGGCTGCTTGGCTCAAGCCACCGCCGCTCGAACTACTCAACCATCCCACCCGGCATTTGTTCTTTACCGGCAAAGGCGGAGTCGGCAAAACATCGCTGTCCACGGCAGTTGCCCTTTATCTGGCGGATTCCGGCAAGCGGGTTTTGCTGGTCAGCACCGATGCCGCGTCCAACCTGGATGAAATGCTGGGTATCGAACTCAAGAACACGCCGGTTCCGGTGCCGGATGCACCAAATCTTTCGGTGCTGAACATCGACCCCGACAACGCCGCAGAGTCTTACCGCCAGCGTGTCGTGGACCAGATGGCGGCCGACTCCAGCGACACCGAACTGGCGACGGTGCGCGAGCAGTTGTCGGGTGCCTGCACCACCGAGATTGCATCGTTTGACGAGTTTGCTTCGTTGTTGTCCGATCACGATCAACGCTATGACCACATCGTTTTCGACACCGCGCCTACGGGCCACACGCTGCGCCTGTTGAGCCTGCCCAAGGCCTGGAGCGGCTTTCTGGCGGGCAACGACCGGGGTGCGTCGTGTCTAGGCCCACACTCTGGCCTGAAGATGCAGGAGGTGCGATTCAAGGCAGCGCTCGAAGCCCTGAGCGACCCCCAAAAAACCACCGTGGTGCTGGTGATGCGACCGGATGCCGGAGCCATTGCCGAGGCAGCACGCACATCCGAAGAACTCCACGCGCTGGGTCTGCACAACCAGCGCATGGTGGTGAACGGCGTGTTTCATGCCAGCGACCCCGACGACCTAATAGCCTGCGCCATTGAGAAACTGGGCGCGCAGGCACTGGCTGCCATGCCACAGAATCTGCTGGCGCTGCCGCAAGACCAGGTTGCGCTGCGGGCCTTTGACACGGTGGGCGTGTCGGCGCTTCGGGCCTTGCTGGGTACGGCGCAGCCGCCTGATGGCGCAGGCAAACCCTTGATTGAGAGGACTGTGCAGCACGGTGCGGGCCTGAACGCGCTGGCAGACGAGTTGGCCAAGGCCGGGCACGGTCTGATCATGGTCATGGGCAAGGGCGGTGTCGGCAAAACCACCATTGCTGCGGCTCTGGCCATTGGTCTGGTTGAGCGCGGCAAGACGGTGCACTTGAGCACCACAGACCCCGCCGCCCATCTGACTGGAACACTGTTGGGCGAAGTACCCGGGCTGCGCGTGGACCGCATTGACCCCATCGTCGAGACCCAGCGCTATGTCGACAAAATCATGGTGGCCAAAGGCTCCAAACTGGATGCGCAAGAAAAGGCGCTGATGCTGGAAGATTTGCGCTCGCCGTGCACCGAAGAAGTGGCTGTTTTTCATGCGTTCTCGCGCGTGGTGAGCGAGGCGCGAAGCGCCTTTGTGGTGCTGGATACGGCACCCACAGGCCACTCACTGCTACTGATGGACGCCACCGGTGCCTACCACCGCCAGATGATGCGCGAGTTTGAAGGGCACGCCAACGGGCGCCTGGTGACGCCATTGATGCGTCTACAGGACCCGGCCTACACGCGCATCATCCTGGTCACCCTGCCCGAAACGACACCGGTCTCACAGGCGCAGGCCTTGCAGGATGACCTCCGCCGCGCTCAGATCGAGCCGTTTGCCTGGGTCATCAACAAGAGCGTACTGGCCGCCGACACGACGGACCCGGTGTTGCGCGCACGCCTTGAAGGAGAACGCAAACAGATGGAGCGCATATCCCGTGGGCTGGCAACACGCACATTTGTTGTGCCGTGGAAAGAAAGCCCACCGATTGGCTATGCAGGGCTGGCTGGCCTGCTGTCCGGGTAAATCGGCAAGCGCCTAGCTTATTGGCAGTTATTGTGCTGCTTCCATTTGTCTTCATGACCCATGGCCTTGGCAAAGGCAGGAACCTGGCAGCGAGCGGCTTCGGCCGCGTCGACTGGTGCTGCGGGTGATTGATGCATGGAATGGTCCATCGGATGCAGATCGGTGGGTGCATCCCGGTACACCCATTGCCCCACCATTCCGACTGCACCCAAAAATGCCGCCACGATCAAGACCTGCCATGCCCTAACGGACGGCACTTGTGCCAACGGCAGTTCACACACACCGCCGGGGCATAACTGGGCTTTCTCCTTGTTGAACGCGTTGTACACCTTGCAGCCTACGCAGATACCGAAGGATGCTTCGAAGAACAGCAGCAGCATGCATACCGAGCAGACCAGCATATTGATGGGTCCAATCACGCTGTTCCACACCATCAGATAAAACATTGCCAGCGCCAGCGCAAAACCAATCGCCCAGGCAAAGCGCTTTTGCGGCGCGCCCACATAGTCCGGGCGCTGTTTGCGCACGGCCCATTGGCCCACAATCAGACTGGGCGCAAAGCGCGGGTTGATAAAGATGCGCACCGTAAAGTCGACCAGAAACGCGACTATGAACACGCGTGTGGGTAAAAAATTGCCCATCAAGAATGCGTTCATGAATGTGACGATGGCGAAGAAAAACAGAATGCCGGCGCCGGCGCGCACCGCACGCTCGTTTAGAACTGCAATGCTGTACTCGGGGAGTTGCTCACCGAACTGGAAAATATTTTGGGTCATTGCTTATAGCCATAGTGAACAGTGGCCAAGTATGGCTGCAATGACACCAGACCTCAGTGACAAAGGTCACACCGGTCTGGCAAGTGGACGAGGTTTTCAGCCCTTGAGCAATCCGCCCAGCATGCCCATCAGGTCGCCAGAGTTGCCGAGCCCGCCTTCTGGCAGCGCGCCGTTTGGCGTGAGCTTGTCGATCAAACCCGGCAGCATTTGGGCCAGCTGACCCGATGCCTGTGCCGGGTCAATACCCAACTGGTTGGCAATGTTTGCCAGGGGTCCACTGCCAAAGGCACTGGCGATTTGGTCGGCCGAAATGGGCAGGTTCTGGCCGTTGCCGATCCAGGAGCTGACGATATCGCCCATGCCGTTTTGTTGGAACTTTTCAACCAGACCGCCCAAGCCACCCAGTTCGGAGTTGTTGGCCAGCAAGCTTCCCAGAATGTTGCCCAGGCCCCCACCCATCTCTGCGTTTGCGCCGTTTTGCATTTGCCCTGCCACGGCGCCCAATACGGAATCAAATAAACCCATTACTTTCTCCTGTTAATTCACAAAAAATGATCTTACAAATGCCCATGCGACCCATCAGACCGGATAGATCTTGACCGGACGGGTCGCCACGGGGAAGCCGGCTGCGCCCAGTGTGTCGGCAATGGTTTTGTTGGTGTCAAAGTACACCTGCCAGTAGTCGTTGGTGTGGCAGTAGGGGCGCACGGCCAGCTTGGGCCCGAATTCGTTGAACTCCAGAATCTCCACGTCCACCGTCGGTGTTTTGGAAATGTTGGCTACTTTGGATACCGACTCTTTCAGCATCGCCATGGCTTTGTGCACGTCAGCGCTGCCAGCCAATTGGGCCACCAGTTCTACACGGCGGTGCGGGTTGGCCGAGAAGTTCTTGATGTCACCACCCATGATCTTGCCGTTGCCCACAATGGTCTTGACGTTGTCAGGCGTGGTGATGGTGGTGCCAAACAGGCCCAGTTCAACCACCGTGCCTTCGGTGCCGCCCACGCCTACATAGTCACCCACCTGGTAGGGGCGCAACACCAGCAAAAAGATGCCAGCGGCAAAATTGCCCAGCAGGCCACTCCAGGCCGCACCAATGGCCACACCGGCACCGGCCACCAAGGCGGCAAATGACGTGGTTTCGACGCCAAAGTAGCCCAGGATGGCAACTACCAGAATAATGTTCAGCGACACGGTGATGAAGCTCACCAGGTAGCGCTGCACAGTGGGATCGAGCTTTTGGCGCGTCATGCCCGCACCCACCAGACCGGTGACGATATTGATGAGCCAGCGGCCCACAATAAATACAACCAGGGCGCCTATGGCCTTGAGCCCGAAAGCGACCAGGATGGGTTGGGCCTGATCGAACCAGGTGGTAATTTTTCCAGTGTCCATGGTGCAAAGACCTCACAAAGTTTTGGGGGGGTCAGTGTAGGTGTCGATTTATCGTGGCGACTTCACCGGCCCTTGCAAAAGCCGCCTGAAACGTGACAAAGTCCCGGCGTTTGCAGAATACGGGCTGCTATTTCTCCGTGTGGGCCAGTCCTTTCGCAATGCATTGCGCAAGCGACTCACGGTTAAAGGGTTTGGAAAGAAAGTCGTTCATGCCTGCGGCATTGCAGGCGTCCTTGTCGGATTGCATGGCATTGGCGGTGAGGGCGATGATGTAAGTGGATTGATTGGGCCCGGCCTGTGCACGGATCTGACGGGTGGCTTCAAGTCCATCCATTTCGGGCATTTGCATGTCCATCAAAATGAGAGAGTACGGCTGCGCCGCCGCGGCCGCCACAGCCGCTGTGCCGTTTTCAGCCAGGTCAACGGTGTATCCCAGGCGCGCCAATAGCGCCATGGCCAGCTTTTGATTGACTGCGTGGTCTTCAGCCAGAAGAATGTGTGCAGGCGCACTTTCAGACTTTTTGGGTGTGGTGCTTTCGTCACTCGGTTGCCCAGCACCAGCATCTTCCTGTAGCGACACAACCCCAGCGCTGGGGCCAACGGTGCCCTGTAGGGGTAGATCAAACCAAAAGCGACTGCCTTCGCCTTCTATGCTGTCCACGCCAATCGCGCCTCCCATACCCTCTACCAGCTTTTTGCTGATGGCAAGGCCAAGACCTGTGCCTCCAAAGCGCCGGGTCGTAGACGCGTCTACTTGAGAAAAACTTGAAAACAGCCGCGCCAGACCGTCCGCCGATATGCCGGCGCCCGTGTCTTTCACGTCAAAATGCGGACCTTTACTGGTTTCTGAAATGTGGACAGTGACTGTGCCGTTTTCTGTGAATTTCACTGCGTTGCCCACCAGATTGAGCAACACCTGGCGCACACGCAGACCGTCACCCAGGTAATAGCCTCCCAGACCTTCATCCACCTGGACTTCCAGGCGAATGCCCTTTTCCTTCACACGGGGTGTTAGCAGAGACGTCACCGCATCCAGTGTGGACGACATGGAAAACGGTGCGACTTCGAAATCCATTCGCCCTGCCTCAATTTTTGACAGATCCAGGATGTCGTTGATGATGGCCAATAGCGCTTCGCCGGAGACCGTGATGTTGCGCACGAACTCACGCTGCTCGTTGTTCAACGGCGTATCCATGAGTAGCTGTGCCATTCCAATGACGCCATTCATGGGCGTGCGAATTTCGTGGCTCATGGTGGCCAGGAACTGCGACTTGGTTGTATTCGACTGTTCTGCCGCCAGTCGGGCGTTGCGGTTCTCATGGGCCAGTACCACGAGCGACTTTTCATGCTTGCTGCGCATCTGGTCCGAGTGCCTGAACGAAATCAGCAAAACGACAAGGAGCAGAAGAAAAATCGGTATGACTTGGCGCTGGAGCTCTTGCAGCTGAGTTTCGGTCTCCGCTATTTCGCGTGTGCGGTCGGTGTAAATTTCTGCGATGCCTTCCAGTCGCCCGGCCTGGTTGACAGGCACGTAGGACGAAACCAGATTGCGGTCAAACACTTCGCCATCAAAGCTCTTGAACGTGGCACGGAAGGTGAGTTCACTGACCGCCTTGCCCTTTTTGGCGCTGATGAATCCGGTGGTTTTGGACTTGTCATCGCCAATCTGCTTGATTTCAGATGAGTAGACCGTCAGTCCTTTAAGGTCAAAGATCTTGACCTTGACGATGTCGGTGTTGCGGATGAACAGCCGTACCCGTTTGTCGATGTCTGGCAGTTTGGGGTTGGCACGAATCTCGGTTACGCTCGCGTCCGGTGGCGCTAGCAGAGGGGCAATTTCATGCCAAACCTCGGACGCAAAGATCTGAGTGGTCGCCAGGTTTGCCGCCTCGGCCGAGGCGATCACCGTTTCCTGTGTGGTTCGAGCGACCAGATGCCAGGCCATCAGCAACGCAAGGGTGATGGTGACTCCGCTGATGACCGCGAATATCGACGCTGAACGACTCAAAAAGGTATGTTGCATTGGATTGGACATGGCGCACGATCAGTGGTGTGCGATTGGCCCAATGTTAGTCGCTTCAGATCTGCCCCGTCCAGTCGTTGTCGTGGCGGTAAAAGGCTGCCTGCATCTCGGCGACCCAGTCCGCTGGCAGCGGCCCCCTGTTCGCCCATTGAAGGCTGTGCTTCAGGTGCGTGGCGCTGGCGGTGCCCACAACCGCGGCACTGACGCCCGGGAATGACAGCGAAAAGCGCAGCGAAATTTCACCCCATTCCAGACCCCGGTTGTCCAGGCCCATTGCTTGCCAGCGTGTCCAGTATTCCTCGCAATAGTCACCCACCGGGCGTTCTGCAAAGCGCCACGGATGGTTGGCTACGGCGCGCTTGGCGATGAAGCCTTTGTCTTTCATAGCGGGCAATGCGGTTTGCACGATGCGCTGGTCGCAGATATTCAGCGACGCCATGAAGCCATCGAACCGGCCGCACGCGACTGCCCAGGCCAGGTCGTCGTTTTCGCCAGAGTAGGCCATAGCGCGCACCTTGCCAGCGCGTTTGGCCGCCTCCAGCGCGTCTATCACGTTCGTTTGCTCCAGTACCTGGAGTGGGCAGGAGTGGAAATGGGCAATATCCAGGTAATCGGTGCGCAGCAACTTCAGGGCCTGCTCAATGCCCGCCGTGATGCAAGGCCCCGTCCAGTCTGCAACGCCCGGAACGCCATAGCCCAGCTTAGTTGACAAAACCACTTCACTGCGCCGCGCGGCCAGGTGGCGCCCGATGCGCTTTTCGGAAATGCCGTAGCTCGGTGCCGTGTCAAACAGGTTGATGCCAGCGTCCACGGCCGTATTGAGCATTTTGCCCACGTCGGCATCATCGAGCTGCGGGTTGCCAATTTGTGCGGCGCCCAGGCCCAGCGGGTGGATGTAAATGTTGGTGTTACCGTAACGGCGTGGGGGTGGCATGGAGTCGGTTTGTTGAATGTGGAGTTGACGGTCAGCGGACAATGAATACCGCTGTGCTTCGCGCGGGCACGGTAAAGCGCCCGGTGCTGGACTCAGCCCGTGCGCCGTCGCGCACGCGGGCATCAGCGCCTGTGCTTGCAGCCTGCACCGGGTGCAACTGGTAGGCTTTCTTGGCTTCCTCAGGCAGGGTGACGTCATGGGCCACTTTGTCCACATTGATCAGGTATAGCAGGTCGTTGAAATTCGCACCCGCGTAGCCTTTGCCATTCACATGGCCCACCAGTACCACCGGGTTTTGCTTGGGTCCGGTATTGGGGAAGGTGAGGCGCTGGCGGATGTCATTCGCGGTGCGCAGGCGCAGCAAGCGGGTGCTGGCGCGTAGGGTCAGCAGGTCGCGCGTCATATCCCGGGCGAAGGCGATGTCAGCCGCAGTGGGACGCAGAGCTGCGTTGGCCAGCAGCGGCTGCATCAGTGGCCAGCTCTCACGGTTGTCGCCTTTGGGTGGCAGACCGGTGCCAAAGTAGTTGGTCTGGTAAGTCCAGTCCAGGCGGTTGAACCAGTCTCCGGAGTCAAAACTGTTTCGGTCCATGGACTTGGAGCGGAGCACGTCTATGCCCGCGTGGAAGTAGGCCACACCCTGGCTGAGTGCGGTGATGGCCACGCCCAACATTTGTACACGGGCGCGGTCTTCGGTACTGGTGCCTACCGGTAGTTTGAACGCGTTGCTGTCATACAGCGTCTGGTTGTCGTGGTTCTCAACATAGTTCACCACTTCAGACGGCTCGCTGGCGTAGCCCGCTGGCTGCCCGGCATAGTCAATCTGGGCCAGTGTCTTTTGCTCGCCAGTGTGGGTCAGCATCTCGTAGTTGCGAATCGAGCCAGCCAAGCCCACACGGACCATGTCAGCGGTGCGTAGAAGGTCTTCTTGCGTTGATTTGGATAGCGCATTGCGGTCATACACCAGGCCATTGATGTAGCCCTGGTTACGTATCTGGGCATCGCCGTTGTCACCGGCGCTGCCTCCTCGCACGGCGTCGCGCCCCCGATCACTGAAGGTGCCAATGCCGCTGCCGTTCAGGGAAAGCTGTGAGGCCTGGACAAAGCGTGCACCGTTGGCCACTTCGCCAAAGTTCCAGCCTTCGCCAATCAGGTTGACATGGCGCCCTGCGGTCTTGTTCACCCGGCGTTGCAATGCCTCCATCACCTGGCGTGGCTGGTGGGCCATCAGGTCGAAGCGAAAAGAGTCGATCCGGTACTGCTTGGCCCACAGTTCTACGGAGTCGATCATGAGCTTGCCCATCATCATGTTCTCGGTGGCGGTGTTGTCGCAGCAGGTGGAGCGTTCGACGACACCCCTGGCATCTATCCGGTGGTAGTAGCCGGGAACGATACGGTCCAGCACCGACTGGTGGTGTTGGCCCGATGCGCTGGTGTGGTTGTAAACCACGTCCATGCCCACGCGCAGGCCCGCGCCATGCAGGGCCATGACCATCTGGCGCAACTCGATAATGCGTTTGGCTCCATCACTCGCGTCACTGGCATAGTTGCCTTCTGGGGAGTTGAAGTGCAGCGGGTCGTAGCCCCAGTTGAAGCAGTCTTTGGCAGCCACCGCAGCGACGGCGGCTTGTGGCGCCTCGCTATCGCCCTGTGATGGGGTGGCGATGGTCGGCGTGGCGCAATCCGACTCGGGTACGGAGGCAATGTCAAAAACCGGTAGCAAGTGCACATCGGACATGCCGGCCCTGGAAAGTGCTTTGAGGTGGCGCATGCCGGCGGAATCCGGCGCAGTAAACGCCAGGTACTTGCCGCGTTGCGCCTCGGGAACGGTCAGGTCACCAATGGAGAAATCGCGCACATGCAATTCGTAGACCGACATATCCACCGGTGCCTTGACGCGCATTGGAACCGCGTGGCGATCCCAACCGGTAGGCTTGAGACGCGCATCGTTCAGGTTGGCAACGAAGCTGCGTTGTGAATCGGTGTTCAGGCTAATGGAATAGGGGTCAGTCACGCGGTTGCGCACCACACCCACGCCAGGTACAAACACATCCACCAGATAGCTGTAGTACGTGCCGGTTCGGTTGCCGGGCAAGCGGGTGCTCCAGGTGCCCGTAGATGCATCCCGCCGCAAAGGCCATGCTGCAACGACATCACCTGTGCTGGTGTTGAAGTGGCACACGCTGGTTGCCTGCGCCGTTGGTGCCCAGAGTTTGAACTGTGTGTGGTTCGGAGACACGCTAACTCCCAGGTCCGGCGTGTGTGACGCCGCAGCATAGGCATCGTCTAGAGCGCCAGCCCACTGGACGGCGGTGGAGCTAACCACGCGAGCGGCGTCATCTTCCTGCACCAGCAGCACTTGCTGGCGGTGCAATCGGTTCAGTCGGGGCAGTTCAGCGCTCGAGACGGATAGGACAGCGCCTGCTTGCACGTATTTGAAGCGGCCGGCGATTGCGGGCGGTAGTTCGCCGCTTCGCACGTTGAGGGTCAGCTCGCCATCGGCGCCGGTCACGGCCTCGCCAGTTTGCGCGCGCAGTTGGCCGTTAGCTGAATGGTATAGCTTGTAGCGGCCATTGGCCGTGGCACCAGGCCATTGCAGAAATTGGCGACTGAGCCAGACAGCTTGCAGCGACAGTGGGGTGGTTTGTGTCGTGGTGCCTGCTGGTACGGCGTGCAGCACGGTTTGAAACGCGCCCGCACTGCAGGCCGCCATCAGTGCGTCGCCCGCAGGCGCTGCCGCTGCTACGCCGCTGATAGCGAGCAGCAGGCAGGCCGCAAGTGTCTGGACGCGATACCGATTGACCATTTGGAGTCGGAACATGCCTACATTGGATTTCTTATCAATTTTCATGGGCAAATAGGGCCTGCAGCCTCCGTGGAATATGCGCGAGCAGCTATCAACTGAATAGCGTTACTGGACGAACCGCATGGCGACTGGCGCAGAACTGGGCTTCTGGCCTGTTGCTTTCACGGTAGATATTGGTAATATCATTACATAAACGAAGCGCCAAGGATGAATTGAGAATGAAATTGTTTTTGGATCTAACCATTTTAAAAATCTCATCAAGTAGTTTTACTACATTTATTCCATGAATTTCTTCCCCGTCCATGTGCCTGGTGGATTCCCTTTGCTCGAATGGGTCACCGCGCGGTCAGTTTGGGTTGCAATGGGTTTTGGGTTGGGGCTCTTCGCCTCTGGTGCAAGCCAGGCTGCAGACGCGCCCGCTGGAGTTGCACCCCACAACGTGGTGATCGACGTCAGCCCGGTGCCAGAAATCCGGCAACCCAGTACCTTGCAGTCAGGCTGGCAGCGTGGTGCCTTCATGGAAGTGTTTGTGCGTGCCTACAAGGACAGCAATGGCGACGGCGTGGGCGACCTCAAGGGCTTGACGCAGCAACTGGATTACCTGAAAGACCTGGGCGTCAAAGGCATCTGGCTCATGCCCATCACCGCGAGTGCCGATGGCGACCACGGCTATGCCACCACCGACTTTCGCGCCATTGAGCCCGCCTACGGCACGCTGGAGGATTTTGACGAGCTGCTGCGCCAGGCGCATGCCAGGGGCATTGGCGTCATCATGGATTACGTCATCAACCACAGCGCGCGCACGCACCCCTTGTTTGCCAGTGCCCAAACAGGCCCCGCCAGCCCGTTCTACGACTGGTTTGTGTGGGAAAAAGAAACGCCGGCAGGCTGGGACATCTGGGGCAAGAACCCATGGACCAGCACGCCCCAGGGCAATTACTTTGGTACCTTCGGGCCGCACATGCCCGACTTCAATTTCCGCAACCCTGCGGTGCTGGCTTACCACCAGAGCAGTCTGCGTTTCTGGCTGAATCGGGGGCTGGATGGGTACCGTCTTGACGCGGTTCCGCACCTGGTGGAGAACAGCGCCAAAGACTGGAATGACCAGCCTGAGAGCCGCCGCCTGACCGGTGAACTGACGGCGCTGATCACTGCCTACCCGCGGCGCCACGTCGTGTGTGAGGCCACGGCCAATCCGCAGGTTTATGCCGCGTCCGATATTTGTGGCAGTGCCTTTGCGTTCGGGCTGGAGCGCAACATTGTCAAAGCCGCCAAGGGAGACAAAAAGGCCATACGGGCGGTGGCCGATTACTTCACCACTGCGCCGCAGACCATGGCGACCTTCGTCGGCAACCACGATATTTTTGCCGGTGCCCGCCTGTGGGACCAGTTGCGCGGCAACCGCGCACAGTACAAGCTGGCTGCGGCGTCGTACCTGTTGCAACCGGGAACGCCCTTCATTTACTACGGCGAAGAGGTTGGCATGGCGGGACTGGTCAGCTTGCCCGGGGATGAACCGTTGCGCGCACCCATGAGCTGGTCAGCGGACTCACAGCGTGGCGGCTTCACCACCGGCAACCCGTTCCGGCCGGTAGCGCCCAATGTGGCGCGTTACAACGTGGCTGCGCAACTGGCCGACCCCCATTCGCTGCTGTCGTTCTACAAGAGCATGCTGTCACTGCGCAACACCCTGCCGTCACTCGCCAGTGGCAGCTACGATGCACCGAAGGTGCAGGGCAGGGTGATGGCATACCGCCGCACGCTGGGCGCAGAGACCACACTGGTAGTGACCAACTACGGCAAGAAGTCCGCAATCATGCGCCTGGATCAACTGGCGGCTGGTGCACAGTTTGTGCCAGTTTTTCCCAACGGTGGCAAGGCGGTCGCTGCCAATGCACAAGGCGCCCTCAATGTGCGCCTGCCAGCCCAGTCCGTGCGCGTGTACGCGCTCAAAACCTGAGTTTCGAACCACGGGCCACACCATTGCCTTCGCGCCATGTACTTCAACAAAATCCGCCACCCCTCCAATTTCACATTTGCCCGTTCGTGTAACAACGGCGCGCTGGCCATGGGCGCCAAGCCGGTGCAAGCCAACGTGCGCGACCTGGGTGAGGATGTCTTCCATGTGGAGTTGACCGATACCGCACGATGGCCACTGGATGCACGGGTGCTGCCTTTGCATGAAGGCGCGTTTGTGAACACAACCTCACGCTGCCAGCTCGCCGTGTCCGCCACAGGAAATCTGGCATTGACCGGTGCTGCGGGCGAGCCGTTGCTGTCGGGGCTGGAGGGCGCTTGTCTGGGCGTGTGCGGCAACGCCTGGATGGTGCAGTTTGCGCGCCAGTCCGAGATGCGCTTCTTTGGGCAGGGGGAAAAAACGACTGGGTTGGAGAAATCTGGCAAGCGTACCAAGTTCTGGAACGCTGATGTGTGGGCCGACCACGCCATGCACAGCATCGAGCACGGCCAGGCCGACCCGCAGTACGCTTCCATTCCCTACCTGCTGGTGCGCCAGGGTGAACAGTGGGTGGGTATTCTGGTGGACCACCCCGGCGCCGTGTTCATGGACACGGGTTCCAACTGGTTTTTCTTCGGTAAGGATGACCAGAATGCACCACCCGCGTTCTGGCTGGGAGCCGATCAGGGCGTTCCCGCGTTCTACGTCATCGCTGGAGACAGTGTGGCATCGGTCACCCAGCGTTTGCAGCGTCTGGTGGGCACCACGCCACTGCCCCCACTGTGGTCGCTGGGCCACCACCAAAGCCGTTGGGGTTACGCCGGTACGCAACATTTGAAGCAACTCGATGCGGCGTTTACCGCGCATGGGTTTCCGAATGACGGTTTGTGGCTGGACATCGACTACATGGACCATTTCAAGGTCTTCACCACCAGTGCCGAGCACTTTGAAGACCTTGCAAACGACCTGAAAGCCTTGCAGGCCAATGGTCGGCGTATCGTGCCCATTCTGGACCCTGGCGTAAAGGTGGATGCGGGCTACGAGGTGGCTGCCAGCGGGCAGGCGGCCGACATCTTTTGCCACAACCCCGAAGGGCAGCCATTTGTGGGTTTTGTGTGGCCGGGGCGCACCTGGTTTCCGGACTACTCTTTGCCTGAAGGGCGCGACTGGTGGTCCACCTACGCCAAGGCATTTCGGGTGTCCGGGTTCGATGGTGCCTGGCTGGACATGAACGACCCCAGCACCGGTGCCGCCGAACTGGATGACATGCTGTTCCAGCGTGGCGCGTGGCCGCACTGGACCTATCACAACCAATACGCCACCGGCATGGCACAGGCCACGCGCGACGGGTTTCTGGCGGCACGTCCGGATGAGCGCCCGTTCCTGTTGGCCCGCAGTGCCTACACCGGCTCCAGCCGTTTCACCGCGGTGTGGACCGGTGACAACTTCAGCAGCTGGCACCACTTGCGCACCAGCATCCATTGCAGCCTGAATCTGGCGCTGTCCGGCATTCCATTCAATGGCCCCGATGTGCCCGGTTTTGGCGGTCACGCGGACAAGGATCTGGCTGTGGCCTGGTACAAGGCGGGTTGCCTGTTTCCGTTCTTCAGGAACCACGCCTGCGCGGGCACGACCGCCCAAGAGCCATGGGGTTTTGGGTCTGAGGCACTTGACACCATTCGCCACCATGTGTGCCTGCGCTACAAGCTTCTTCCTTATTTCTACCAGCTGTGGAACGATCAGGAACAGCACGGTGCTGCCGTCATGCGCCCCTTGTTTTATGACTTTCCCAACACGGATGGCATGGAGTTGGACGGCGTGGATGACCAGTTCCTGATCGGCCCGGCCATCATGCAGGCGCCCATCGTGCAGCAGGGCCAGCTAAGCCGATTTGTTACCTTGCCCGGGGATGGGCGGTGGATGGACGCCAACTCCGGTCAGTTTCTCGCCGCTGGGCGCACCATTCATGTGACCAGTTCGGCAGACAGTACACCCATTTACCTGCGCGAAGGCAGCCTGTTGCCCATGCAACCAGGCGTGCGCACCAGCCCTGCCAATGACCTGTCAGACATCGAACTGCATGTGATTCTGGGCCAGGGCAGCACATGCGAGGCAACGTTGAATTTCGTGACTGACGATGGATTGAGCTACGGATACCAGCGCGGCGAACGTAGCGCCTATTTCCTGCGTGTGCGGCGCGAAGGCAACCTCTTGGAACTCGATGTAAAAACTTTGCAGACAGGGTGGAAGCCTTTGCGTTTGTGGGTAGTGGGTTACGACGGTGCCGATCGGGTTACGCTCAATGTTGATAGTGAAATTTCGACTTTGACATTGGTTCCAAAAACTTGGCGAATGAGCGGCAGAGAGCTGGCAGTAGGAGTCAGTGCTGTGGCTTGTATTTGATTGACTAAAAATTGTTTTCCGTTGGTGCCTGTAGCGCTAGTGCTTTCCTATTCAAATGGGGCACAATAACAATTGTCAGGGGGCCAGCAGAACTACTCAGTAGTCCAACCGAACTGGTGTTTGAATGGGTTTAAGAGACAGTTTTTGGGCAGCATTGGGCCGCGATGGTTCCGATTCGCATGATGTTGCGATGGAGCGCGTGCGCAATGCCATGTTGCGAGTGACTGATGTGTTTGGCGGCAATCAGCATAGCCGACTGGATGCAAAAATTTGCGAAGCGAAAGAAATAGCCGAGTTGTGGCATCTGCGCCCAGACATCATGCAGCTCGTCGCCGCTTCGAAGGGAGAAGAAACTGCCCGTGAATGCGTTGCCGAAATCACAGCGCTGTTCAAGAAGCACCAACTAGGCGGAGGACGAGGAGCAGGCGCACCATCCCGCTGAGTTTCCCGGTCCTGCCTGATTGCTGGGCTGTCACATCAAAGCTTAATGTAGATGCATTTTTTGTCCATGACGTAGCCAACCCCCCAGCAAACTATCATGAAGGTAAAAGCGAAGGCAAGGGACCCATTTTTGTCACCTGCCCACCACTGAAAGCCATTGAGATACAGCCAGTCGAAAAGCGCTTTGTCGCCAACGTGAGCAATCCAAAAGATCGAAGAGATGACCTCACTGAGCAAGTAAATGAACAGGGTGTTCTTGCCGAAGACTTCAAAAAACCCAGTCCACTTTCGAATCGATGCGATGTCGATGATGTAGGTCAAAATGGCCAGCAAACACAGATCAATACCGATGGTGCAAACCACGTAGGAACTGGTCCACAGCTTTTTGTTGAGTGGGAATACCGCGCTCCATGCCAAGGCGATCACGATCGCGACAACGCCGACCATCAACAGCTTGGCGACTACTTCAAAATTTGTCCCATGGGTGCGCAGAAAGCGGCCTGCGAGGTAGCCCGCGATTACATTGACCGTGGCAGGCAGGGTACCCAGAATGCCCTCGGGGTCAAATGGCACGCCTTCGCCCCGGTACATGTGGCTCACGCCCAGCACCAGCTTGTCCAGCTTGATGGCTGCATTGCCTTCCAGCGAGTAGTCACCCCATGTGGACATGATCCACCAGTAGCCTATAAGCGCAGCAACGCTGAAAACGACCGCACCGCGTATTCTTCCAAAGTGCAGAATGAGTGAGGCCAGCCCATAGCTCAGCGCTATGCGCTGGAGCACGCCCAGAACACGGGTGTTTTCAAAAGGGATGAGGCCCCATTGGCCCGCCTTGTCTATTTGAAGGAAGGGAAACCAGTACAAGCAGTATCCACACAAAAAAATGAGCGCCGTGCGGGTAAAGACCTTTTTCAGCACCGCACTGTTTCCAAGGCTCTGGTACTTTTCCATCGCAAAGCTCAAGGATGTTCCGACCACGAAGAGGAAGGTTGGAAAAACCAGGTCCGTCAGCGTAAATCCGTGCCAGACTGCATGGAGCAGCGTCGCATAGGATTTCTCTTCACTGATAGACATATTCACAATGATCATCAGGGCGAGCGTCATCCCCCGCATCGTGTCGATGGAGTTGGAGCGTGTGGAGAGTTGACTCATGGCATCTTTACCGTGTGCGCAATGCTGATGCGATCGCACCCTCAGCCAGTCTGGACATAACGCTGTAGCCTGATTCGTTTGGGTGCACGCCGTCTTCGGAATATTCGTGTTTCAGACCGGAATCGGAGTTGACCATCGCAGTAAAGTAGTCGAGGTAGACACAGCCATAACGCTTGGCAATTTTTTTGATCTCTTCGTTGAGCGCGACTATTTGTTGTGCCGGTCTGGCTTCGGGATTCCAACTGAACCCGGAAGCCGGCAGTACCGATGCAAGTACAACCTTGATTTCATTCGCTTTTGCCAACTGCAACATTGAAGTAATGTTGCCCGCAATCATTTCGTTGGTTGCAGGGCCAGTGTTACCCGCAACATCGTTGGTTCCGGCCAGGATGACCACCACAGTCGGGCGCAGATCAATCACGTCTTGTCGGAAGCGAAGAAGCATCTGGGGGGTGGTTTGGCCACTGATACCGCGGTTAATGTGAACAGCGTTCCATTGGGACTTGGACCAAAACTCTGTAATGGAGTCACCCATGAAAATGATGCGTTGCTCTCCCTGGACTGGTGGGCTTGTTTGGGAATTGGCGGACCGATAGGCGCCGAGCTTGGCCCAGTCAAGGTCAGGGGTTACTTTCTCGGCTGCGTGAGAAAGTCCTGCAGCGAAAAAAGACAGGGCAGCATACAGAAATATTGGTGAGAGCTTCATGTGTACCTCAAGAGGACTATTTGTTGGTGAGCTGTTTGCACTAGCTAGTGCGTGTCACCTTGGCCAGGAAGGGTGGGTGGTCAGGGTTCATACCTCGGGCACGTGCCAGCGATTCGACCATCGGGTAAAAACTCTGAATGGCAGAAATGGGATCCAAATCAGCCGAAGCGGTTTCAGAAATGGGCAGACTCACATTAGGTGTTTTTTTGGGCGCTGCAAGCAGCACCCGTGCACCACGGCTGCGCATTTCCTCTGCTAACGCCAGCAGTCCGGCCTGTGCGGGCCCACGAGGGGCAAACACCAGCAGTGGATAGCCCTCGTCGATGATGGCCATAGGACCGTGTTTCACTTCCGCACCGGAAAACGCCTCCGCCTGTATGCCGCAGGTCTCTTTGAACTTCAAAGCCGCCTCCAACGCGACTGGCATACCGGTTCCACGCCCGATCACGAACAGGCGATCCACATCGCGCAATACTTCAACTGCTTCAGACCAGTCTTGATCCGCCGCACGAGCCAAAGCATCAGGCAGATTGGCCAGTGCTGCCATCGACTCGGGATCCTGCTTCCACGCGGCCACGACACGCGCCCCCGCCACCAACTGTGCAATAAAACTTTTGGTGGCGGCAACGCTCTTCTCATTACCCGCACGCAAGGGAAAGGCCCATTTGGCGGCCAAAGCCAATGGCGAATCGAGCTTGTTGACAAAGGCGGCGGTGCAGGCACCGCCCCGAGAGAAAAATTGTGTGGGTGCCACAAGGTCCGGACTTTGCCCGGACTGCGAAAACGCCAGTGAAACCAGGCCAGAACAATCGATCTGCGAGTGGTACAGCGTGATTAGCGACATGGGCAGCGAGGTCACCAATCGACCGACGCGGGACATGATCAGATACGCCATATAGTGGGCAGCGTGGTCGGAGCTTCCGCGTGCAACCGTCAGGATGGAGTTCGGTGTGGTGCCACGCAGAAAGTCACCAAATTCCGCGTATTGTTTTTCGTCGTGTGACAGTTGACGCGCCACGGCGTGGGGCGCTTCAAGCGCTTCGAGCAGCATATTAGTCGGCAATTGATTTTCCTTCGACAAGTACATCCATTAATTGCAGATCCCGGTCCAGCAACACCGCATCGCCCCATGCGCCCTTGGCAAGCCGGCCTCTGTCGGTGACTCCCAGGTAATCGGCGGCATGTGTCGAGACCCGTCTGGAGGCATCATGCAAGGGCAGACCCAACTCAAGCACAAGGTTGCGAAACGCTTGATCCATAGTCAAAGTAGAGCCGGCCAGCGTTCCATCGTCCAACCGAACACCACCCAGGCACTTGGTAACGGTGTGGCGTCCCAGCCGATACTGACCATCCGGCATTCCCGCGGCGGCAGTCGAGTCGGTCACGCAGAACAGGCCGGGTATGGACCGTAAGGCAACCCGAATAGCACCCGGGTGAACGTGAATCAGATCGGGAATGATTTCGGCGTATTGGGCATGTGCCAGTGCCACCCCAACCATGCCTGGAGCCCTGTGGTGCAATTCCGTCATGGCGTTGAAGAGGTGGGTAAATCCGCTGGCCCCTTTGGATAAGGCCATCACTCCTTCTTCGTAGGTTCCCAGCGTATGACCAATTTGTACTCTGAATCCGGCTGCGCATAGTGCATCAATGCGCTCCATATTTCCGGGCACTTCAGGGGCCAGGGTAATAAGTCGGATAGGAAACAATTCATGCAACCGCATCAATTCCCGGGTCTGCACGACCCGGGTGAAATCGGGCTGGGCGCCGAGCTTTCCATGGTTGATGTAGGGTCCTTCAAGGTGCACACCGAGCACCTTGGCGCTACGGTTTTCGGGTTCGGTCCGTAAGGCTCGCATAGCGTTGAATGCGGTTTCCAAATCCTGGCCCGGAGCGGTCATCGTGGTGGCCAGCAAGGCTGTGGTGCCGTGGCGCACGTGCAGCTCGCAGACCCGCTTTAGCGCGTTACCGCCTTCCATGATGTCATGTCCCCCACCACCATGGACATGCAGGTCTACGAAGCCGGGAATGATGCAAGGTGCCTTCGATTCGCGCACTTGTGACTCCTCTATAGACTCACCGGTCAGGTGTCGGATCCGACCATCTGCTCCAAACCCGATCACCCCATGGATGAATCCCGAGGTAGTCAGAATGTTGCCATCGATCTGCTTCATTCTTCGCGCCGCATTTCCACTACGAAGTCGTAGTAGTCGCTGCGACAATAGGAATGAGTGAGTTCCACTGCGCGCCCCGATGCCTGGTACCCGATTCGGGTAATAAACAGCACTGCCTGGTTTTCTGGAATGCCCAATCGTGTTGCCAATAGTGTGCTGGCATTCAGCGCCCGAATATGCTGGAGACCGCGAACTGGAATCTGGTTGGACACGGCAAGACATTCATACAACGAGCCTTCCACAAGGTGCGGTTCAGGCAAAACCGACTGGGGCAGCACGCTAACTTCATATGCCATGACCACGTCGTCTGCCAGTCGAAGACGCTCCAAGCGGGCAACTTTTGCGTTTGTGGACAGCCCCAACGAAAGTTGTTCATCAATTTTTGCAGTCACGATTTCACGCCCCAGCCATCGGGACGACGGCGCGTAACCGCGGCGCTTCAGTTCCTCCGAGAAACTCGTTAAGTGCACTAGTGGCTGCTCAAGGCGCGGAGCAATGTAATTACCGGACCCACGTTTTCTGATGACTAGCCCCTGTTCAACCAACTGGTCAATGGCGTTTCGCGCGGTCGCCCGGGACAATTGCAGTCCCTCTGACAGGGACCTTTCGGACGGTAGCGCCTCATCAGGCTTGAACCGACCTTCGCGCACACTTTGCCCAAGCTTTCGTGCCAGCTGCAAATAGATCGGCGTGCTGTCTTGCGGGTCCGGGCTAAATTCGAATATGTCGTCTTGGCTCATGTAATCTTTTGGCTATCGATTGTCAATTTGTGAAACGCGGCCTCGACGACCCAGGCTATCAAATGCACCCACTGTGATGATGGCTCTTTCTGCGATGGGTGCATTCACCCTTGCACTGGCAGTGTTCGGTTCAGCACCATCCGTGGTGTACCGAAGAGTGACGCCCGGTGTCTGGTGATTGACCAGCACTTGGTGATTCTCGATTTTGAGTCCGGGTGGAGCGATGCGATACATAACGCCGGGGAGTTCAGCATTAAGTTTCGGAAGAACCAGTTTACCGAGTTGATTGGCAAAAACAGACCATGCCTGCGTGTAGAGCGGCTTTGCCTTCTTGTTGTCCGTTTCTTGCGCCCAAGCCGGGTCTGCGGCCCACGCACGCTCCGCCAGTGCCAACATGCGAGGCATCAAGAGGTAGTCCATAACCTCCGAACTGCGCACTGTTTCGGAGAATAGTGTGCCTTCAAGACCAATCACATTCTTTTGGCCATAGTCGGTCAGACCGTCCCGCCCAGGGGTGTGAACAAAATTGAATGGTACAAAACTGAAAACCGAGTCGAGATCGGTATAGGCAGCCCAGTTAACACCCGGTTCATCCGGATTCCTGTTGTACGCCATGTCGAAGTACAAGTTCGTCGCAGGGGCAAGCACAGTTCGATACCCGGCATTCGCCATGCGGTACGCAAGATCTTCGGCATCATCAAGGTTGTTCCACACATATAGCGTGAAGCCACGGCCGACGAATGTCGGATTGGGGATGAATTTGTCTGCGCCTCGCAATTTGACTTTGCGCGCACCCAGTTCTTCCCATCCTGCGGCAGCGAGCCCTTGCTTGCGCAGCATGGCGTCAACACGGTTATAGAAGTAGTCCCATACTTCTGCCGTATTGGTCAAGCCTTCGCGTCTCATCAGTGCTTGTGTAGCTGGTGACTTCTCCCATGCCCCATTGGGTAGCTCGTCAGCACCTACATGGAGGGTGCGCAGAGGAACGCCCGCTTTGCGATGCAGTTGGGCAACCTGTGAAATGACGTGTTGAATAAACGTGTATGTTGAAGCAAGCCCGGGGTTCATGACGTTATCCGTGTACAACTGCGCTGACTTGTACACCGACTGGTCTTGAAGGTCATTGAGCAAAAATTGCTGGGCGTTGGGCAAGCTTGACTTCGCAAGTCGCTGGTAGCGACTCTCCATGGCTTTGACTGCAGCGCGAGCATGTCCTGGCATTTCAATTTCCGGAATCACTTCAATGTGCCGTTGGGCGGCGTATTTCACAATCTCAATGTAGTCGGAGCTGGTGTAGAAGCCGCTGCCATAGGGGTCGCGTACGTCAGGGCCGGAGCCGTAGGCCGGTTGCAAATGCTCGAACGTGTCAAGTGCATGCCCGCGCCGTGCCCCAACCCGGGTGAGCTCTGGCAGTCCGGGTATCTCCAGGCGCCAACCTTCATCGTCGGTCAGGTGAAAGTGAAATTTGTTCAGCTTGTAGCGGGCCATCAGGTCCAGCAGTCGAAACACTTGCGCTTTGGGTTGAAAATTGCGCGCGACATCAAGTTGAAAGCCACGGTATGGAAACCGAGGCGCGTCTTCAATATGTACGGCTTTGAGTGTCAAGCCTTGCTGGTCCGGCGCAGGAGCAGGCAGCAATTCGCGTAGCGACTGCAGGCCCCAAGCAACCGCTTGCGCTGAATGACCAGTCAGTGTTACCCCCTTCTCTGGGTCAATGTTGAGTTGGTAGGACTCGGGTGAATTCTGTACTTTGGAGTGAACAATCGCCAGGCGAATTCCACGCAGCGGATTGCTGGAAATAGGATCGCGGAAGTGCGGTTTCAAAATGGACTTAGCGAGCGCAACTTCTCTCTCCAGCCCGGGTTCGCTGACAATGCCGGGCATGCTGGTCCACTTCAAGGTCCCGGGGCGGTACTCCAGAGTAATCGGTGTTGGAAATACGGGCGGCAGAGAATCCATCGGCAAATTTGAAATGCTTGCGTTTCGCTCGTAAGTGATTTCTGCTGTGATGACAGGAGTCAGATCTTTGGGGCCATGGTCCCATTGCTCGGCCCGTGTGAAAGGTGCTGTTTCGTAGTCTTTGACGGCATATCCGGCTTTTGGATTGGCGTCAAAGACGATGTATGGACCTACCGGTGCCTTTGCGATTTTCACCATGACTTCAGGGTGTACAACGATGAGCTGCGACGTTTGCCCTGGAGCAAGCCCGGTGAAATTGGCATTTGGCCTGAATCGATACCAGGTTCCGCTGAGCCGCTCGATAGTGAAAGGTCCTTCGACCGGTTGCAGTTCAACCCCCGCCACGCAGTTGAAATACATGGCCCAACCTTGTGCAGGTAGTACCTGCGGTCCGCGATTTGTAAGCGTCATTGCCGCAATTGAGCGCCCCTGAGGGTTTTCAGGTGTAAACACGTTGCGCTGAACCTCCCAGCGCAGTCGTAACAAGTGAGCGCTATCTGTACTCGCCGCGTGCGCCCCCAAAACCGCAAATAGCAATACAGAGACCAGCGCCTGCATTACGAGACGAGTTCTTTTCCAGAGACCTATTTGCATCGAAACTCCAATGTGAATCTTGGTTCGTGGGTTGTTTGATGAGAGTTGGAGCTATAGCGCTTTGAATTTAAATAGTGCCGACTTTCCAGCAATAATCGGGCCAGTTGCGATTAGGGTCAGTGCGCCAAATTCGTCCGCATTGGAAAGGACCACGGGGCTCAAAGTGGACACAGCATGGGCTGTCAGGTAGTCAAGGTCGATTTCCAAAATAGGGTCTCCCAATTTCACGACGCTACCCGGCGACGCCAGTCGTCTAAAGCCTTGACCTCTCAGCTTGACAGTGTCTACGCCGATATGGACGATGATCTCGGCGCCAGACTCTGTCACGATGGCAAAGGCATGGTTCGTATTGAAGATGTTGACCAATTTGCCGTCACAAGGCGCAACCACAATGCGGCCTGTCGGACGAATGGCAACTCCATCACCAACCGCTTTGCTGGAAAACGCCGCGTCGGGAACTTCCTCCAGTTGAACAATGTCTCCAGTGATGGGTGCATACATCACAATTTCTTCTGCTGATAGCATCTTGGGAGACATTGCTACTCCGGTCTCAACGCCAGACTTAACCAAGTTTGGAGCCTGCGCCTCGGGTCTACTTTGGACATCGGTTAAATTTCCAGCTATTGCCTCTTTCATCGCAGAGGCGATCAGTTCAGCGCGTGGCCCGACAACAATCTGGACATTCTTTTGGTTGAGCTTTATAACGCCGCTGGCGCCTAAATGCTTGGCCGCGATGGAGTCAACTATTTCCGTGTTGTCGAGTGTTAGTCGCAGGCGCGTGATGCACGCATCGATACTGACTACATTACCGGCCCCGCCAATGGCGCCAATGTATGCACGAGCCAAATCGACAAGGCTTCCCGAGGTTGAGGAGGGTGCAGGGTCGGTGAGTTTGCCGTCGTCGTCTTCACGACCCATTGTTTTTAGACCCAATGCCGTGATCGCAGCGCGAAATGCAAAGTAATAGATGCCGAAAAAAACTGCGCCCTGGGCTATCAGCATGTACCAGTTCTTGGCCAAAGGATTTTGGGCAGAAAGTAGCATATCAACCAATCCGGCACTGAATCCAAAGCCTGAAATCCATTGCATTGAGGCTGCAATATAGACCGATAAACCGGTCAGGAATGCGTGCAGAAGATAGAGTTGAGGTGCAACAAACATGAATGAGAATTCAAGAGGTTCTGTCACTCCGGTAAAGAAGGATGTGAATCCTGCGGCCAGCATGATGGATGCCACACGCGGCTTGTTTTCAGGCTTTGAGGTGTGGTAGATGGCCAGTGCCGCTCCCGGCAGTCCAAACATCATGATTGGGAAGAAGCCAGCCTGGTATATGCCAGTCACGCCAATGACGGCTTTGCCCTCGGCCAAAGACTTTGCGCCAGCCATGAAGTTCGGAATGTCATTGATGCCCGCTACGTCAAACCAGAATACGGAGTTCAGTGCATGGTGCAAACCTACAGACAAGAGCAAACGGTTAAAGAATGCGTATATGCCGGCACCCAGAGGGCCCAAGTCCTTGATACTCATCCCAAAGACCACCAGACCGTCATAGATGACTGGCCAAATCGCCATCAGCACGAAGGCAACACCAATCATGACAAACGAGGTAACGATAGGAACCAGTCGACGGCCGCTAAAGAATGACAGAGCCTTGTGCAATTCAACTTGGCTGAAGCGGTTGTACAACTCCGCGGCAATCACCCCAGTCAATATGCCGACAAACTGGTTGTTGATTTTCCCAAATGCTTTTGGGACGCTTTCAAGGGGGATACCCTGGATTTGTGCAACCGCAGCGGGCGACAAAATCGTGGTCAAAACGTAGTAGCCCACCAGGCCTGCAAGGGCAGCCGCCCCATCCTTGTCTCTGGACATGCCATATGCAAGGCCAACAGCGAACAGCATTGACATGTTGTCGATAATCGCGCCCCCTGCCTTTATCAAAATCGCGGCTGTTGCGCTGGATGAGCCCCATCCATTTGGGTCAATCCAATACCCAATTCCCATCATGATGGCAGCGGCGGGCAATGTGGCAACGGGCACCATCAGTGCGCGACCAATCTTTTGCAAATATTCAAGGATGTGCATGGTTTTTCTCCTCTTTTGTGTTGGCAAAGGCCGTTAGTTTGGCTCGCACTTCAGCCGCCGTCCCCATTTGAATCACTTCTTGCGCTAAAACTTTGCACTCAGGAAGGGATAGCCGACGAACAAGGGCCTTGACCGCTGGTATGGCTGGCACGGACACCGATAGTTCGACGACGCCCAGTCCGATCAGCACCGGTATAACCAACAAGTCTGAGGCCAGACCACCACAAACCCCCACCCACTTGCCGTGTTTGAGTGCGCCCTCGCAGGTCATCGCGATCATCTTCAAAACGGCCGGATGCAAGCCATCGGCCTTTTGTGCTAGCTTTGGATGCCCGCGATCCATGGCCAGGGTGTACTGCGTCAGGTCATTGGTGCCTATGGAGAAAAAATCCGCTTCCTTGGCAAATTGCTCTGACAAAACTGCAGCAGATGGAACCTCGATCATCAAGCCGACCTGAACGTTCGGGGCATTTGTTTTCGAGCGTTCCTCCGCAAGTATCAGCTTGGCTTCGCGCAACTCCTCCAGCGTGGCGATCATGGGAAACATGATGTGCAGCTTTGCAAGCCCGGCGCAGCACAAGATGGCTCTTAGTTGCGTACGGAAGATCGCAGGTTGATCGAGACTGACCCGCACTCCGCGTAAGCCGAGAAAGGGGTTCTCCTCTTTAGGTATGGGCAGGTATGAAAGGGGCTTGTCGCCACCCACATCCAAAGTGCGAATGACCAGAGGTCGTTCGGGACCCAAAGCCTTTGCTACTGCAGCGTATGCGTCCGCCTGCTCATCTTCGCTGGGTGTGCTGTCCCGGTTGTCAAACAGGAATTCTGAGCGTAGTAGACCAACTCCCTCGGCGCCGTTCGCAATCCCTTCTGTGGCTTCCTGTGCGTTGCGCACATTGGCGACGACTTCGATTCGGCGTCCATCTTGGGTGACAGCGAGTGTCTTTGCGTTGAGCCGGTATTGCTGGTCTCTGGTGTTGATTTCACTAATGTCGGCCTGAGCTCGCTCAATGTCGGCAGACGTCGGTTGGCTGTTCAGAATCCCGTTGGTGCCGTCAAGTACAACTAAGGTTCCATCTGCCAGATTCAATGCACTTTCGTCAACGTTGCACAGCGCAGGAATTCCGAAGGATTTTGCGAGTATTGCCACATGGCTGGTTGGACCACCGGTGGTCGTACAAAAGCCCAATAGTTTGCTGCGATCAAATGAAGCAGTGTCGGATGGAGAAAGTTCTGGTGCTATGAGGATCGCACCATCTGGCAATTCGAAACTGGACTGGATTCCCTCGACGAGTTGCCCCAATACCCGGTGTCCAACATCGCGAATGTCAGTGCCACGTTCGCGCAGCATCGCATTGTGATTTCCCTGAAGACTTTCAAGCTGAGTTGCATATTGCAAGAACGCTGCACGCCAGGCAAATCCGGCACTCTTTCGTTGCTCAATACCGTCGGCTGCCAGTTTCAGAAGGTCTGGGTCCTCAAGCAGTTCCTGGTGTGTGCTGAGTATCTTGGACTCGGTTTTTCCGAGGTCTGTCATTAGCGCGTCGATTTGGGCGCTTGACTCCTGTAGTGCCGCTTTCAGCAGCATTCGCTCAAGTACCGGTGAGCCACCGGTTTCGGGAACTTCGATGTCTGCATGCCTAAACTGAACAATCCGGCCTACCGCAAGACCTGACGAAGCTGGAATGCCGGGCAATTGACCGAGTCTCGTCGCAGTACCGATACTCACCGGAGCACTCACTTGGTGAGATTCAGTGGGCAGTTCTGAGTGACTTTCACCACAACCACTTGCAAGTAGCTCAGTGAGCACTTGAACGGCCTCTGCGGCATCGGGCCCGCTTGCTTGCACACTAATGCAATCGCCAAACTGTGAGCCAAGTCCCATGATGGCGACAACCGACTTTGCATTGACTGTCTCCGCATCTTTTACAAGTCGAATGGTTGACACGAATTTCTTGGCTTGAGCGGCAAGTGCAGCAGCAGGGCGTGCGTGCAGGCCCGTAAGGTTAGGAATTCTGACTGCGACACCGAGGAATAGTTGTTCTTCAGAAGAAATCATGTGGCATTGAAATGTGGCGTGAAGTTTGTGCATTTCCGGGAATTGGCAAATGTATAGCAAAAAGCCCACTATAGAACCAATTATTTTCTCGCTATGGTTGATTCAGAATCCACACACTTGACCAACAAATGAGGAAAGAGAGACCTCGGTGCGGTGTTGCGGCAGGCGTTTCCCCAGAACAGAGCTTCCGTTTCCATCAAATGACGTGCGAAAGCGACAATCGGCAGAAAAGATTGATCTTCATTGAAGGGTGCTCGGGGAGATCTTTGTTGGAAGCTCAAAGAAATTTCAAGAGTTAGGGATTTCCCGACTAAACCTGAAAGATACTGGTGCTAAAGTGGACCTCATTGGAACCGATTCCAATATTTTTAGTTGAATTTTGATGCTGCACTATGGGCGATGACGGCCTCGTAGGCGCGGACCTACTATTTGTGACCCTTAGGAGATTACCAATGAACAATTCTGTCAGTCAGCGGCGCGAGGGTAAGGTCGAGTACCGAGCCCGCTTGCGCATCAATCCAGTTGCCGCGGCGTGCGCGACTTTGCTACTCACTTCAACGGCAGCCTTTGCACAGCAGGCTACTCTGAACGCCGTAACGATCACCGGACTCCGTGGAAGTATCGAAAGCTCGATTGCTATCAAGAAGAACTCCGATTCGATCGTGGAAGTTGTGACTGCTGAAGATATTGGCAAGCTACCCGATGTAAGCATTGCCGAATCCCTGGCACGTCTGCCAGGTTTGGCGGGACAGCGTGTTGAAGGCCGCACGCAGGGTATTTCGATTCGCGGTATGGCGCCCGCATTTGGACTGACCCTGCTCAACGGGCGTGAGTTGGCCAGCACGGCTGGCGGTCGTTCGGTTGAGTTCGACCAGTTTCCGTCTGAGTTGATCAATTCGGCGACCGTATACAAAACGCCTGATGCTGCATTGGGCTCACAAGGTTTGTCTGGCACTGTGAACATGCAAACCGTGCGTCCTCTGGACTTGCGTGGTCGTCAGATGAGCGTAAATGTTCGTGGCGAATCAACCAGTAATGGCGCACAGATCGCTGGAACATCCGCAAATGGCGCGCGCCTTAGCGCCTCCTACATTGACCAGTTTGCAGACAACACCATCGGTGTGGCGCTGGGGTTTGCGCACTTGGACGCGCCTGGTCAGCAACAACATCAAAATTCATGGTGGTGGGGCAATTCGGCCATCTGGTGGGGTGGCTTCCGCGGACTTGAGAATGTGGATGACAAGAAGGCGCCCAGCACCTTGCAAGGCTTTGACGCGAGCGTAAGGTCAACGACCTCGGTTCGGGATGGACTGATGGGTGTACTTGAGTTCCGTCCTAACAAGGATGTGCGTAGCACAGTGGATTTGTATTACTCCAAGTTTGTTCAGGATTCGCAGGGGCGGGAGTTTCAAGTTAACTTAATGCCAGATTGGAGCGGCAATGGAACCCCGGGCGCACCCGTTAAAGGTGGCCCGATTTTCAGCAATTACAAGACAATTGAGATGGCCGGTGGTTCCGTCATGCAAACAGGCACTGTGTCCAATGTGGATCCGCTCATGCTCACGCGATACGGCAAGCGCGAAGACAAGATCACTGCATTGGGTTGGAAAAATGAAGTCAAGCTGGGCGACTGGAAGACTGAGGCCGATCTGAGCTATTCCAAGGCAACCCGCGACGAGTTCAAGGGTGAAATCACCGCATCACCGACGGCGCTGTCGGGCTTCACCAATTTCTATAATGAAGTTGGGAATGGACCATCGCGCTACCCCACAACGATAAACTGGGCTGCACCGGGCGCCATCCAATTGCGCGGCGTAGGTGCCTGGGGCAATCTGAACGGTGTTTCCAAGGTGGGAACCGGCTCACCGATTACCGTTTCTGACGAAATGCAATCACTTCGCCTTTCAGCGAAGCGGGATCTCGATTGGGGAGCGGTCAGCAACTTTGAAGGCGGGGTGAACTATACCGACCGTAAGAAGGACAACAACAGCAGTTCGATGATTTATGCGCTGAAGAACGGTACGGCTTGCTTTGGCGGGGACGTTTGTGCGCCGATACCAGCAGGTATGCTGCAAGCTCCTGCCGATATTGGGTTTGCCGGCAATCCGGCGGTGGCCAGTTTTGACATGCGCGATTTTCTGGCCAGCAACCTCTACAACCAAGGCGTAGAGGGTGCTGATCAAGCACCAGGGCGCATTTGGGGCGTGCAGGAAAAAGTCACCACTCTCTTTGGCAAGTTGGGACTTGACTTCACAGCCGGCGTACCGATTCGCGGCAACTTTGGAGTGCAAGTGGTGCAAGCCAAACAGACCGCAAATGGGTTAGCTTGGGACAGCGTGAAGAAGGCTGGCGTCCAGCGAACTGGCGGAAAGGACTACACAGATATTCTGCCTAGCCTGAATTTGGCTGCGGATGTGGCTGCCAACACAATGGTGCGATTTGGCGCAGCGCAGGTGGTAGCGCGGCCGGATATGGAGGCGATGCGAGCAGGAATGGGCAGCGTTTCTATTGCGACCACTGGCGCCAAAGCCGGTATGCCTAGCGCTAGTGGGGGCAATCCGGAGCTTGAGCCTTGGCGTGCTACTGCGCTAGACCTGTCGGTGGAAAAATACTTCGGCAAACGGAGTTATGTGGCTGCTGCGGTGTTTCAGAAACGACTGCACTCAACCATCTATAGCCAAACCGATTACGCCTACAACTTTGCCGGATTGCCAAATCTTGGGGCGGCAACGACATCGATTGGTGAATACAGCCGACCGGCGAATGGCACCGGTGGCATGATTCAAGGCACAGAATTCAGCGTCGCGCTGGATGGTGCCCTGTTGAGTCCCATGTTGGATGGTTTTGGAATTATTGGTAGCTTGTCGAATACGCGCAGCGATGTTCCTGGACAGAAAAACAAGAACGGGGACCGTGATCTCACCAA
>CAJAVE010000007.1 GCA_903945325.1 uncultured beta proteobacterium
ATTTGGTATCGTTCTTCTTGGGTCAAGTGTGTATAGGTCATGGTGCAACGTTTGGGACTGGCCGGTCACAAAAGTGCATCCTATTCACTCTTGGCCCAACCCGGTTTCAAAGCGTTGCACTTCGTACTTGAATCCGCCGTGCATATTTCGCCATGATTTAACAGCGACTCCATTGCGCACCATGCTGTCCTCTCCGCCGTACACCAGCTGTGCGGGCAAAGCGGCGTCACCTGCGTAACGCGTCCATTTTTTCAGCCCGTCCAAGTAGCCGGTATTGAAGGTCTGGCTGGATTTGACTTCTACCGGCCGCAACTGCGCTCCTTCCTCCAGAACGAGATCCACCTCCTCGCCCGTATTGTTGCGCCAGAAATAGAGGTTGGATGTCAGCCCCAGATTCAACCGCTGTTTCAGGTACTCGCTGATGACAAGATTTTCGAACAAGGCACCCCTTGCGGCGTGGATGGCCAAGTGGTCTGCATCTGCTATGCCCAGCAAATACGCGGCCAGGCCCGTGTCATGAAAATAGAGTTTGGGGGTTTTGACCAAGCGTTTTCCAAAATTTTGGTGGTGCGGCTGGAGCAAAAACACCACATAGCCGGCTTCCAATACAGACAACCATGCCCCGATCGTTTTGTAGGACACCCCACAGTCATTGGCCATGCTGGTCATGTTGAGCAGTTGCCCGCACCGCGCGGCACACATTTTGAGAAAACGCTGAAAAAGGCTGAGGTTTTGTACCTCAACGATCTGGCGTACATCGCGCTCCACATAGGTGGTGACGTAGTTGGCGAACCACTGTGTCGGGGCCAGCGCGCGGTCGTACAGCGGCGGGTATTGCCCGCGCCACAGCAGCGCATCCAGGTTGGGCAGCGCCATCTGCGCCGCTTGCAACTCCTGCACTGAAAACGGCAGTAGTTGCACCAGCCCCACCCGCCCAGCCAGGCTTTGGGTAATGCCTGACAACAAGCCGAATTGCTGCGACCCTGTCAGCACAAACTCGCCCATGCGTGGCTGAGCATCTACGCGCGTCTGCAAGTAGGAAAACAAGGCAGGGCAGCGTTGCGCCTCGTCCACAATTGCGCCCTGCGCGTAACGGGCAAGAAAGCCGCGCGGGTCTTCCTCGGCAAAGGCACGGGTGTCCAAGTCTTCCAGTGACACATAGGGCTTGTCCGGGAAGGTTGAGCGTGCCAACGTGGTCTTGCCAGACTGCCGTGGCCCAGTGATTGCCAGGATAGGAAAGCCTTTGGCCAGACCTTGAAGCGTAACGGAGGCTGTGCGCGGAATCATTTTTACAAATTAGATTTAATTTATCTAAATTGTAAACTATCTAAGCCTGCGCGCAATTTACAGGCGTCCTGGCGGGGTGGTCCCATCTGTGTGCTGACCCGCCAACGCCCGCAGCGCCGGAAAATCCAGAAAACGCGCGGCAACATAAACCTCCTGCGCAAATCGGGCGCACTCGGGCTGGGCCGCTCGCAGGCGGTCTGACCACAGCAAAATCTCGGACACTTGGCCCGCGTCCACCATGGCCGTGAGCATTTTTAAGTCGGATTCCGGTGGGACGGGTGTTGGTTCCTGTGAAGGCTCGGTTGGCGCCGTGGTATCCGGCGAAGTGGTCTCAGGCTCAGGGGCGGCAAGTTGCGCTGCGGTTTGCCATTGCAACTGCAGCAACTCCCCGATGCGATGGAGCAAGTCCGCATGGTCCAGCGGTTTGAGCAACTGCGCCACAAAGTCCAAGCCACTGGCAAAGCCGGAAGGGCGCTTGCCCGGTGCGGCTGACATTAACAGCACGGGCATGGAAGGATCACGCAGGGCCGCCGCCTGCAACACGAACCAGCCATCACCATCGTCCATAAACTGGTCTGTCAACACCAGGTCAATGGCCGTCGCTTGGGCCAGCACATGGCCTGCCTCGGCGCCGCTAGCGGCCAGCAACACCGTGAAGCCGCAGCCACCCAGCAACTGCTCCAGCACCTTGCGGCTCTCTGGCTGGTCATCCACCACCAAAATGCTGCGCCGAGGGCCGCTATACGCGGTGTGATCGGTGTCGGTCTGCAATCGCTTCGCGGGCATTTCCTGCGCTTCCAGCAACCCGGCAACCATCCAGAACGAAAACTGCGCGCCTTGCCCCCACGTGCTTTTGAGCGTCAGTTTGCCACCCATGGCCTCCACCAACTGCCGGGCAATGGCCAGACCCATACCCGCACCCTTGTCCACCTTATCAGTTCGACGCCGCTGGTGCGCGCCGCGCTCAAACGGCAGGAAGATGCGCTGCTGGTCGTCTGCTGCAATGCCTTCACCCCCGTCTGACACCACAAAATCAATCCGCACGGTCATTGGAGCCAGCCCGTTCGTGTTGGCCACTTTTTGTATGACACAGTCCAACGCGATCCAA
>CAJAVE010000008.1 GCA_903945325.1 uncultured beta proteobacterium
AGACGCAGCCCCGAAATTTGTCAAACCAACTTGGGTTTTAGGATGACCGATAGCGAAACCCCCAAACCAGATCGCCCCGTAAAAGTCGCGAAGTCCAAAATGACCCGCCAGGACCGGCGCCGTTGGATGCGCTCCGTCCTGCTGGCCGGTGGGGTCTTTGGGGCGGCTTTGTCGGGTTATCTGCCACTGGCCTATGCACAAAAAAAGCGCCTGCGGCCCCCTGGTGCACTGGACGAAAAAGACCTTCTGGGCTCCTGCATCAAATGCGGTCAGTGCGTGCAGGTGTGCCCAGTGCAGGCCATCAAACTGGCGGACCTGGTGGACGGCTTCGGTGTCGGTGTGCCCTATATCGACGCCCGGCAGCAGGCGTGCGATTTTTCCTGCGATGCGGTCCAATGCATACTGGCCTGCCCCACAGGCTCTCTCGCCTACATCAAGCCTTCTTTTCTTCCGGTGCGCGCAGGAGCGGTGCTCGCCGGCAAACCCGTGTTGCTGGCCAAGGAGAAAGACCCCGAGCCAACCCTGAACCTGAA
Source organism: uncultured beta proteobacterium (assembly GCA_903945325.1). Taxonomy (GTDB): domain Bacteria; phylum Pseudomonadota; class Gammaproteobacteria; order Burkholderiales; family Burkholderiaceae_C; genus Allorhodoferax. Next base: position 534 of record CAJAVE010000008.1, read on the forward strand.
GGAGCGCATGGGTGTGGCGCGTTTGGTGCGGCCCGAGTCCTGTCTTGCCGTGCAGGGCAAAGGTTTCAAGGGCCAAACGCGTGGACCCGCTTTTCAGGGCCGCATGCGTTATATGTCAGTGGATCGCTGGAAGCCCATTCCTGTTGCGGACCATCCCTACGACGTTCCCCAATGCAACCTGTGCGTATCCGAGTGTCCGGTGAAAGGGGCCATCTCCATCGAAACCTATGTAGGCACTGATGGCAAGCGCCGCAGTCAACCCGTTGTGCACGAACCCTGCGTGGGCTGTGGTGTGTGCGAGATGGTGTGCCCGACCGAACAGGCTTGCATTGTCATAGAAGCGCGCGAGGAGTGGAAAGTATGAGCGATCTCCACCGCCAGCGCTTCTTCGAGCAAATCGGAATCATGTTTGGGCGTGAACCCAAAAAACCGGTTGAAATTACCGAGCGCGCCCAGCAAGTCCATGAGCTCAAACGCATGGCCAACAAGACCGAAGTGCGTGCCGCCATCATGTTGGCCCACAAAACACCACATGGCAACACCTGGCGCAACCGGCGTTGGGCGTTTCTGATAGCGATCAACCTCTTTTTCGTTGTCTCGTTTGGGTTCGATATCCAGATTCTCGAAGGCTCGTTGACCGCCTCGCGTTTCATCGGATTCCACCTGATTGATTTGAATTCTGCCCTGCAGGTCATGCTGGCGCACAAGCACATCATCGTGAATTTGCTGATCGGCACCATGACTGTCATGGTGATCTGGATTTTGCTGGGCGGGCGAACGTTTTGCTCTTGGGTGTGCCCCTACCACCTGATCGCTGAGTGGGCAGAGAAGTTGCATCTGTTCCTGGCACGCAAAAAACTGGTGACCGACCAGAACATGAACCGCAGGCTGCGCACTGCCTTCTGGCTTATCTTTGCCCTCGCGACCTTCGGCTCCGGTTACACCGTTTTTGAGGCGATTTCGCCCACCGGCATTTTGTCTCGTGCGCTGATCTATGGGCCGGGTGTCGCGCTGCTTTGGGTGGCCGCACTACTGCTGTTTGAGATTGTGATTTCACGCCGGGCGTGGTGTCGCTATGCCTGCCCCATTGGTTTGACTTATGGCGTCGTCGGTATCCTGTCGCCGGTGCGCATCAAGTACAAGCTTGACGGCTGCTTTCACGAAGGCGATTGCCGAAAGGTGTGCCTGGTGCCCCACGTGCTGGAGACGGTTGTCAAAGGCCGAGCTGTGGATACCGAAGTGAGCCTGGGCCCCGACTGCACACGCTGCGGCTTGTGCGTCGATACTTGCCCAACTGGA
>CAJAVE010000009.1 GCA_903945325.1 uncultured beta proteobacterium
ATAGACAAAATGGTGCCGCGCCACGTGGTAGCTGGGGTCGAAGCCGTAAAAGTTGCGGTGCATGCGTTGCAGTTCCTCGGCGCGGTAGTCGGCCAGCGGTTTGTGGGCCTCGTCCTGTTCCCGTTGCGCCTGCTTTTGCGCCAGGCGCTGCTTCAGATTATGCGTCGCGGCCAGCGCCAAGGCGCGTTCCAGAGCCTGCGCGCCAAAGTCCACTGCGCCTTCGCCGAATGCGGCGTCCAGCAGGCCGCGTGCCACCGCATCAGCGGCGCTCAAAGGCAGGCGCTCCTGCATCAGGGCGCGGCTGGCCGCCTCTCCAATGCGCCGGGGCAGGGAATAGGTCCAGTACTCGGAGCCATAGAGATTGCCCATGTTCTTGTAATGCGGATTCAGCACCACGCCGGCGTGCGCCCACACCAGGTCGGCGGCCAGCGCCAGAAAGCAGCCGCCGGCGCCCGCGTTGCCGTGCAGGGCCGCCACGGTGATGCGGTCGGTGAGGGTGAGCACTTCCAGCGCCACGTCGTCCATGGCATTGATGTTGCGCATGGAGGCATCGGCCGCACTGTCACCCGCTACGCGCTGGGCGGCTTCGATGTCATGCAGGTGAATGCCGTTGGAAAAGAACTCCTGTCCGCCGGCCAGCACCAGCACCTGCGTGGAGCGCGTGCGCACCCAGCGCAAGGCATCGCGCAGCCGCTGGCACTGGCGCTCGGACATGGCGCCATTGTGGAATTCGAAGTCCAGCCAGCCCACGCGCGCTCCGGCGGGGCCGAATTCGCGGTAGCGCAGTTCGTCCCACTCATCGTCGTCGCGCATCAGGGGCACGGGCAGTTCGGGCAAGGCGGCGGATTGGGTGGCGAACACGCGGGTGGCGGCCAGCTTGAGTACGTTGGTGGCTGGGGACTGTGTGGGTTCCTCTTTGACCTGCGCAGAGCGCTCTGTCGCCCAGGCTCCTAAGCGGACATGGCCGATCCAGATAGCACCGTCTACCGTGCGGCGCAGCAGTGCTGGGCCACGACGCGCCAGAACCGAGCCGGGCTCGTGGGCCGAGAACGCGGCGGCGACCTGCGCGCTGGCAGGGTGGGCGTCGAACAGGCTGCAGGGGTGGTCGAACAGGGTGTCGAGCACGCCGGGGGATCCGTCGGCGGCGGCGATCTTGCTTAGGACGGTAGCGGTGCTATCTCGCGTCCAGTCGATGCGTCTCTCGGTTTGGCGCATCAGGGGGTTCCAGGTGCCTGACGTGATTTTGGCTGTGCTGTCCAACCCCGGTTGGGGCTGCAAGCTTGCGGGCGTGAAGCGTTGCAAAGCGCGCAGCACGGCCACCACGGCAGCCTGCGTGACTTCGCGGCGGTAGAGGCTGGATTTGGTGGCACCGGGGCGCACGGCAAAGGGCTCCCAGGCCCACACTTCGCCGGCGTCCATGTCTTCCACCGCCTGCAACACCGTCACGCCCCACTGCGTATCGCCCCGAGTGATCGCCCAATCGAGCGCGCTGGGGCCGCGGTCGCCGGGGATGCCGGGGTGAACCACCAGACACACGGTCTGTGCCCAGACGGTCTCGGGAATGCGGCGTTTCAGAAACGGAGCCAGCACGACATCAGGTTTGAACATCGCCACCGCTTCCTCGGTCACGGCGTCGGCAATGTCCAGTTCCACCGAAACGGCATGGCCCAGCGCTTGTAGCACGCCGAACAGGCGTTGGCTCAGGCTGTTAAAGCTGTGGGTGAGCAGGAGGATGCGCATGGTGCGGCCCTGGTTAGCCATGAACGCCAGCCGGGAGCAAGGACCATAGAGGCACCACTTCAACGCCGGGCATCAGCGTGTAGCGATGCAGACCCGGGTAGACCACGTACAGGGCATCGAGTTTAAGGTTGTCGATGGCAATGCGCATGCTCGGCGTGACGCGGGGCGCATCGGCGCGCTTGAATTCCACTCCAATGCGCTGGCTACCCTTGAACAGTAGCAGGTCAAGTTCCGCGCCCTGGTGCGTCGCCCAAAAATAGGATTGGTCGGGTTGCGCGATGCGCAGCACCTGCTCCAACGCAAAGCCCTCCCAGCTTGCACCGCACTGCGGATGTGTCAGCAAGGCGGGCAAGGTTTGCACGTTCATCAAGGCGTGCAAAAAGCCGGAGTCGCGAAAATAGATCTTGGGCGCCTTCACTTGCCGTTTGCCCAGGTTCTCATGCCAGGGTTGCAATTGGCGGACCATGAGGGTTTGTGTCAGCGTGTCGAGATAGCGGCGAATGGTGGACTCGGCCACGCCCATGGACTGCGCCGTTGGAGCTGAGGACCAAATTTGTCCATGGTAATGCGTCAACATGGACCAGAAGCGCAGCATGGCAGGCGCGGCAATATTGATGCCAAATTGCGGCAAATCGAAATGCACATGGTGGGCAATGGCCTGCTGGCGCCAAACCATGCTGTCCTCGTCCGTCGCTGCCAGATAAGACCTGGGAAGCCCGCCACGCAACCACAGTTGCAAGGTCGCCTCCGCGTTGTAGGTGCCCTGCGCGCAAGTGGTCTCCAGCAGGTCAAAACCACCCACTTCAATCGTTTCAACCCGGCCCAGCAAAGACTCGCCGGCCTGCCGCAACAGCGCGGGCGAGGCGCTGCCCAGAAGCAAGAACTGCCCCGGTGTATTGCTACGATCCATCAGAACGCGAAGTAGTGGAAACAGGCCCGGCTTGAGCTGCACCTCGTCAATGACGATCAGCCCCTGCAAGTGCTCCAGGGTGTGCACAGACTGTTCGAGGCGCTGGGCGTGAGGCGGGTATTCCAGATCAAAGTAGTTGTGCGACTGGCGACTCAAAAACATTTGGGCCAGTGTGCTTTTGCCAGACTGGCGTGGCCCGCTGAGCACCACGCCGCGCGCGCGGGACAACGCCTTTTCTATTGACGCTTGAAGTTGAGGGCGGTTTAGCATGGGGTGATGGTAACAAATTGACCATGAAATTCGAGCATGTTATGCTCGAATTTCATGGTATTTACATCAGCATATCCGCGGCAACTGCTCGCCGCTGAGCCAATCCACCACCCGCCGCCCGCCAAATTTGGTATTCATCTGCACAAAGCAATGGGTGTCCTGCGTGACGGCGCCAATGCGCTCTGCACCGCGCCCCAGCGGATGCGCACGCATGGCGGCCAGCAATTGATCGGCCACCTCGGGCGCGCAGATGGCGATGAGCTTGCCTTCGTTGGCCACGTACAGCGGGTCCAGGCCCAGCAGCTCGCAGGCGGCCTCCACCTGCGGCAGCACCGGAATCGAAGCTTCCTCGATCAGCATGCCGACCTGTGACTGCGTGGCGATCTCGTTGAGCGTGGTGGCCAGCCCGCCGCGCGTTGGGTCGCGCAGGACATGCAAGCCAGCTGGGTTAGAAAGGGTTTGCAACATGCTTTGCACCAGGGTGTGCAACGCGGCGGTGTCGGACTCGATGGTGGTCTCAAACTCCAGCGATTCGCGCTTTGACATCACCGCCACGCCGTGATCTCCCATCGTGCCCGAGACCAGAATCACGTCGCCCGCTCTAGCCTGGCGCCCGTCGATGCACAGGCCATCCGGCGCCACGCCCACGCCGGTGGTGCTGATGAACACGCCGTCGCCCTTGCCCTTCTCCACCACCTTGGTGTCGCCGGTCACGATGGGCACCCCCGCGTCGCGCGCCGCCGCCGCCATGGACTCAACGATGCGCTTCAAGTCGGCCAGAGGGAAACCTTCTTCCAGGATGAAACTGGCCGCCAGATACAGCGGCTTGGCCCCCGACATGGCCACATCATTAACCGTGCCATGTACCGACAGGCAGCCAATATCCCCACCGGGGAAGAACAGCGGTGAAATGACATGCCCATCAGTAGCCATCACCAGCCGACCGCCGGTAGGGAAAGGCAACAGCGCCCCATCGTGCCCCTGCCGCAAATATTCGTTATCAAAGGCACGTGCAAACAACTCATCAACGAGTTGTGCAGCAGCCCGCCCACCCGCCCCATGCGTCATATCAATATGCCCATGCTTGAAGTCGATGGGCC
>CAJAVE010000010.1 GCA_903945325.1 uncultured beta proteobacterium
GCGGTGTGTGACCAGTTGCAGGCGTGGATCAGCGCTTAAAAAATTTGCTGACCGGACTAAAAGGTTTCCCAGTCTTCATCGCCGCCCGCCGGGGTGGCCTTTGCCTTTGGCTGGGGCAGGGCGACCGGCTTGGCCATTGCATGCTTGGCGGCGGCGAGCTTGGGTTTGTTCATGGGGACTGGCGCTTTGATAGCGGGCTGTACGCGGGCTTTCGGGCTTGCAAGACTGCGTGACGGTGCACGCGAGTGTGCATTTGAAGCAGTGGCCTGGTTGTCGCCCAACTTGAAGGCATCCACCACATGCACCAGGTCGTCGGCCTGGCTCTTGAGGCTGCTGGCAGCGGCGGCCATCTGCTCCACCAGCGCGGCGTTTTGCTGGGTGGCCTGGTCCATGTGGGTCACCGCCTCGCCCACCTGGGCAACACCCAGGGCTTGTTCATTGCTGGCCGCACTGATCTCGCCCATGATGTCGGTCACGCGCCGGATGCTGCTCACCACTTCGGTCATGGTGACGCCGGCCTTATCGACCAAGGCCGTGCCTTGTTCGACCCGCTCGACACTGGCGTTAATCAGGCTTTTGATTTCTTTGGCCGCCTCGGCGCTGCGCCCCGCCAGGGACCGCACTTCGGATGCCACCACCGCAAACCCGCGGCCCTGCTCGCCCGCCCGGGCGGCTTCCACAGCGGCGTTGAGCGCCAGAATATTGGTTTGAAATGCAATGCCGTCGATCACGCTGATGATGTCTGAAATCTTGCGCGATGACTCGTTGATACCCTTCATGGTCTCGACCACCTGGCCAACCACCTCGCCACCCTGAATGGCCACGGTCGACGCGTTCATGGCCAACTGGTTGGCGCTGCGGGCTGAATCGGCGTTTTGCTTGACGGTGGCGCCCAACTCTTCCATGCTGGCCGATGTTTGCTCCAGTGCGCTGGCCTGTTGCTCAGTGCGGGCCGACAGGTCGTGGTTGCCTTCGGCAATTTCTGAACTGGCAGTGGCCACGCCTTCCGAGCCTTGGCGTACATTGCGGACCACTTTGACCAGGCTGGCCTGCATGGACTCCAGTGCCTTGACCAGTTCCCCCAACTCATCCTGGCTTTCGTGCTGCATGCGGGCGGTGAGGTCACCCCCCGCGATGGTGCTGGCAAAGTCGACCGCCTCCGCAATCGGGCGCGTGACCGATCGGGTAATCAACACTGCCAGCGCTGCGGCTAACAGCAGTGCCACCAGCGTGACCAGGGTGATGACTGTTTGGGTGCTGTCATTGGCTTTGGTGGAGTTGCCAATGTCTTCTTTGGACATGGCAACCTGCAGGTCCATCAGCTTGCCCAGCGGGTCAAAGAACTTGGGCGCCAAGGGACTGATCTTGGTCTTGTAGATCGCGATGGCGTCGTCGGTCTTGCCGGCCAGTAGTGCCTCCTTTGCCGGATTCAATCCCTCGTTTCGGTAAGCCGCCAGCGCCGGGCCAATTTCATTGACCAATGCTTTTTCTTCGGCTGCCAGTTCGGTCGCCAGAAATGCCTTCAAGGTGGTGTCAATCGTTGCCGAGTTTTTGCCCATTTCTGCCGTACGCTTGGTGATGTTGGCCGGGTCAGGGTTGATCAGCATGTCCATCACCAGAATGCGATTGCGGCTGGAAAGGTACTGCACATCGCCAATGTGTGCCATGGGCACGATGCTGTCGTCGTACATGTCGACCGTCAAGGAAAACATCTTTCCGGTGGCGGACCATCCGCTATAGGCAACGCCCAGAAGCAAAAGGATCAAGGCCATAAAGGCGCCTGCCAGACGCGAGCCGATTTTGAAATGGTTGAGCATGTTGACCTTTACTTTGAGTTGACACCGCTTTTCTGTCCACGATCCGCTGCCATCCTAACGGCATTTGCGTTGCCGTCAATGCGAAGAAACACCGGCGTCGATACCGTCCATCCGCAGGTGCAGCACCCGGTCGGCCCTGGCGGTGGCCGCCTCGGAGTGGGTTACCAACACCAGCGACGTACCTTGGGCGCGGGTCTGTGCGACCAACGCTTCCATCACCCTGGCGGCGGTGGTGGGGTCCAGGTTGCCAGTGGGCTCGTCGGCCAGCAGCAGGGTGGGGCGGTGTACCAGCGCGCGTGCGATGGCCACGCGCTGCAGTTGCCCGCCACTGAGTTGCTGCGGCAAGCGCGTGCCCATGCCCTCCAGCCCCACCGCCTGCAGCATGGCCTGCACACGCGCGTCGTCGGGTGTGTTCAGCAGCAGCAACGGCAGGGCCACGTTTTGCGTCACGTCCAGATGGCCCAGCACGTGAAACGCCTGAAACACAAAGCCCACTTTCTTTCGGCGCAGCAGGGCACGGGCGTCGTCGCTGAGCTGGCCGATGTCGGTGCCGTCCAGGTGCACCGAGCCGCTGTCCCAGCTGTCCAGCCCGGCCATGCAGTTGAGCAGGGTGGACTTGCCCACGCCCGATTCGCCCACGATGGCCACAAATTCACCCGGCTCCACCGTGAGCGAGACATTGGTGAACACCGGCGTTTCGCCGTAGTGTTTGCAGAGGTTCTGGATATGGAGATTCATGGTGCGGGGTCCATGATAGAGGCACAATGTCGGGTATGAAACGCAGCACCTTCCTCCTCTCCGCCCTGGCCGCAGCGGCCAGTCTTGCAACCTGTGGCTCGGCCTGGGCGCAGGCGCGCCCCATTCGGCTGATCGTGCCCTATGCGGCGGGGGGTCCGCTGGACGTGACCGCACGCGTGTTGGCCGAGCGTGTCAAGGACAGCCTGGGCACCGTTGTCGTGGAAAACAAGCCAGGCGCTGGCGGCAACATTGGTGCGGACGTGGTGGCCAAAGCTACACCGGATGGTTTGACCATTGGCATTGCCGCCACAGCGACCCACGCCGTCAATCCCTGGCTGTTTTCCAAAATGCCCTACAACGCGGCCACCGACTTTGCGCCTATCACGCAGATGGTGCGCGTGCCCAATGTGCTGGTGATGAATGCCGAAGCCGCCAAGCGACTGAACATCAACAGTGTGCAGGACCTGATTGCCTATGCGAAAGCAAACCCGGCCAAACTGAACTATGGCAGCGGTGGCAATGGCAGCGCGGGCCATCTGGCCGGTGAAATGTTCAAGGCGCAGGCCGGTATTTTTGCCCTGCACATTCCCTACAACGGGGGCAACCCAGCGCAGTTTGCGCTTCAAAGCGGCCAGGTGGACTACAACTTTGACAACCTGGCCACGGCCGCACCCGGCATCAAGTCCGGCAAGCTCAAGGCGCTGGCGGTGACCACGCTGGCACGCTCACCTGCGCTGCCTGATGCGCCGCCAGTGGCCGACACGCTGAAGGGTTTTTCCATCGACACCTGGTGGGGCCTGGTGGCACCGGCGGGCACGCCCAGGGAGGTGATTGCCAAGCTCAACACCGCCTTTGTGGCGGCGCTGAATTCACCCGAAGCGCAGGCCCGCTTTGCCGGCCTGATGGCCGAGCCAGTGCCTACCACGCCCGAGCAGTTTGGAGCGCTGATGAAGAGCGAACTGGCAAAGTACCAGGCTGTGGTCAAAGCGACCGGCGCCAAGGTGGATTGAGCGGAACCCTTTTGCTATGTGAAGCAGGCGGGCGCTGGCTTGCAGCGAGGGTACCCATACCATCAGGAGACAGTATGTTTGGATTGAAATCCCGCTCAAAGGGTACGTCCGCCACCATCAACGCTCAGCCGATACAGGTGCTGGCGGGCGAAACGATTCTGACCGCTGCGCTGCGCGAAGGGGTGGATTTCCCGCACAGCTGCCGTGTCGGCGGTTGCGCCAGTTGCAAGTGCCGTCTCGTTGAGGGCCAGGTGCGCGAGCTCACCGAATCAAGCTACCTGCTTACTGAGGAGGAACTGGCCCAACGCACCATCCTGGCCTGCCAGAGCGTGCCAATGGGGCCGGTTCGAATCGAAGTGGAGCAGACCAAAACCCTGGCCGTGCAGGAGTGCGGGGGTCGTGTCATCGCGCAGGAGGCGTTGACACACGACATTCAGCGACTGCGCGTGCAGTTGGAGGCGCCATTGCACTTCAAGCCGGGGCAGTTTGCGCAGATCAGTGTGGAGTCGCTGCCCGGGGTGACGCGCAGCTATTCATTTGCGACGCCCCCGGACGATCAGGGTGTGGTGGAGTTCTTTGTGCGTCGGGTGGCGGGTGGCAGCTTCACAGAGCATGTGCACAGCCATAACCTGCTGGGACAAAGCGCGCAAGTGCAGGGGCCGCTGGGGCAGTTCTGGCTGCGCGAGTCGGATGCTCCGGTGCTGTTTGTCGCCGGTGGTTCGGGGTTGGCGCCGGTGATGGCCATGTTGCGTTCCATGCAGACGCAAGGTCTGGCACGGTCGGTCACCGTCTTGTTCGGTGCCCGCACCCAGGGCGACCTGTATTGCATGGACGCGTTACGCGCCATGGCCGCCAAGTGGCCGGGGCAGTTCCGGTTGATACCGGTGCTGTCCGACGCAGCGGGCGACGACGGCTGGAGTGGCGCGCGCGGGATGGTGACCGAGCACCTGGCGCAGGTGGTGGAGCCCGGCATGCACGCCTACCTGTGCGGGCCGCCTGCCATGGTGGATGCCTCCAACGCTGGCCTGTTGCAGGCTGGCCTGGCAAAAAACCATATCCACGCCGATCGATTTTTGACACAAAAAGAGGTTCTAGCGCCCGTCAACAGTGCGCAAGCAGCTACGGAAGTGATAGCACCACCACAGTCTTTTGGGGAGTGGCTGGCAGCGCTGTGGCACTACCTCAAGTTCTTTTTGTTCCATGTCGAGGGGCTGGCCGCGGCGGCGGCGCTGTTTGCCGGAGGCGGCTGGATCACGGCTGCCTTGTTGGGGTTCAGCCTGTTCAGCACGCTGGGCGACGCGCTGCTGGGCGACGACACCAGCACACCGAGCTACCGCCACCCCTGGGTGCTCACGGTGCAGCTGTGGATGGCGCTGCCGGTGCTGCTGCTGATCTGTTTTGCTGCGGTGTGGAGTGTCAGCACGGGTGACCCGCTGGGAGCCGGCGCGATGCTGTCGCAGTGGAGTGGGGTCGACCTGCTGGCCGCACGCGACGCCACGCACTGGGGTCACCATGTGTCGGCGTTTCTCGTGACCGGGCTGATGATCGGCATGGTGGGCACCATTCCTGGCCACGAACTCACCCACCGCACCTGGGAACCGGTGTCGCTGTGGGTGGGGCGCTGGCTGCTCGCCTTCAGCTTCGATGTGGGCTTTTCCATCGAACACGTGTACGGGCACCATCGCTATGTCTCCACCATCAACGATCCCGCAACCGCTCCACGGGGGCGCAATGTGTACACGCACATTGCCATATCGACCGTGCGCGGCAACATCAGCGCCTGGAAGATCGAAGCCGCACGCCTGCAGCGCCGTGGTCTCGCCGTGCTGTCGTGGCACAACGCCTACCTGCGCGGGCTGGCAATGAGCGCTGTGCTGGTGGCCGCCGCCTGGGCCATGGGCGGCGTGTGGGCAGCACTGTTCTTTTGCGCCTGCGCGCTGTGGGGCAAGGCACTGCTGGAGATCGTGAACTACATGGAGCACTATGGCATCGTGCGTGATCCGGCCCAGCCGGTGCAGCCGCGCCACTCGTGGAATACCAACAAACGCATCAGCTCCTGGGCCCTGTTCAACCTGACGCGCCATTCGCACCACCACGCGCAAGGTGAAGTGCCTTACCAGGACCTGCAGCCATACCCCAATGCGCCCATGATGATTGGCGGTTATCTCACCACCATTTCGGTAGCACTGATCCCGCCGCTATGGCACCGTTTGATGACTCCCAAGGTGCTGGCGTGGGATCGCGGCTACGCCAATGCGGCCGAGCGGGCTTTGGCGGAGCAAGCCAATGTGCGTGCCGGTTGGGTGGCCCAGGCCGGCGCGGCATCGGCTGTTCAGCCAGGTTAGCCAGACACCGCCATCAGTTTTCGTACCTGTGCCAGAACCGCCTGCAGCGCATCGCTGCGGTCTGCCACAACAATGTGGCGCTGGGGCATGGAGCGCAGCCAGGTGATCTGGCGTTTGGCCAGTTGCCGGGTGGCGATGATGCCCAGTTCGCGCAGTTTTTCCATGGGCAAGGGTGCAGTTGAACCCGAAACCGCGTGCGCTTCCAGCGCCTCCCACACCTGGCGGTAGCCCACGCAGCGCATGGAGGGCAGGTCAGGGTGCAGGTCGCCCCGGGCATGAAGTCTGCGTACTTCGTCAACCAGGCCGTGTTCCACCATGGCGTCAAAGCGCTGGGCAATGCGTTCGTGCAACCAGGTTCTTTGTTCTGGTTCCAATGAAATTAGGGCTCCAGCCCCCGTCGGATGTGCGCAACCAGCTATCGTTTGTGTAGCAAATCTGGCTGAGTGAAAGTGCGAAAGTGGCAAGCCAGAAATCCGGTACACCTCCAGCGCCCGCTGGATGCGCTGGCTGTCTGCCGGGGCCAGCCGTGCGGCGGTAGTTGGGTCCAACGTGGCCAGTTCGGCGTGCAGGGCGGGCCAGCCTTTTTCAGCCGCTTCTTGTTCGAGCGCCAATCGTATGGCGGGGTTGGCAGCAGGCATGTCGTCCAGGCCGTCAAACAACGCCTTGAAGTACAGCATGGTGCCACCCACCAGCAGGGGCAGTTTGCCGCGCGCGGTGATCTCGACGATCAGGCGCTGGGCGTCTCGCACGAACTCAGCGGCGCTGTAGGCATGCAACGGGTCGCGGATGTCGATGAGGTGGTGTGGCACCCGGCTCAGCTCGGCGGCACTGGGCTTGGCGGTGCCAATGTCCATGCCGCGGTAGACCAATGCCGAATCCACGCTGATGATCTCGCACGGGTTCTCTTGGGCAATGGCGAGTGCGGCCGCAGTCTTGCCGCTGGCCGTAGGGCCGGCCAGGCAGAGGTAAAAGGGGAGTGCCTCAGGTGCGTCCATGGCGTTGTACCAGGGTCCAGGCGCTCAGGGTGATCAGTACGCTCCAGAAAAAAATGCCAGTAACCAGGGGTGTTGTGGTTCCGTCCATATGGGTTCCCAGCCATTGACCGGTGGCAAAAGCGAAGACCATGGAGATGAAACCGTTGAGCGCGGACGCGGCCCCGGCCGCTTGGGGAAACGGCCCCACAGCACCACTTTGACCGCAGGGGTTGTGAATGCCGTGGCCCAGCATCATCAAGCAAAACGGCAGTTCGATGGCCCAGGCCGATTGCACGCCGCCCAGCGCCAGGCCCGCCATGGCTGTGCCACCAGCCAGGGTCAGCGCGCCAGCAACCGCCACCGTGCGCCGCACGCCCAGGCGCACCAGCAGACGGCGGCACAAAAAGGTGCTTAGCAGGTAGATAAAGGAGTTGGCAAACATGATCAGCCCGAACTGCGTGGTGCTCAGACCCAGCACCTGGATGAACACAAACGATGACGAGGCCAGAAAGGTGAACAGACCGCTGTAGGCACAGGTGGTCAGGGCAGTGAACGCCAGAAAGGTGGGGTTGCGCACGATGTCCAGCCAGGTGTGCAGCAAGGTATGCCATTGCAGCGCCTTTGGGTTCTTGCGCGGCACGGTTTCCTGGAAGCGCAGAGCAATCAGGCCCAAGCTGACTGCACCAAACACCGACAGGGCCAACAGGGCCGCGTGCCAGTTGAGCCAGGCGGTCAGCACCCCGCCAAGGGGTGCGCTCAGGCAGGCAATAACGCCCAGGCCGCTGAGACCCTTGGACATCACACTGGCACCCTGCGCCGGTGCGTACAGGTCGCGCACGATGGCGCGCGCGCACATCACGGCGGCACCCATTGCCACACCTTGCAGCGTGCGCCACACGATCAGCATATCCATGGCGGGTGAGAAGGCGCTGCCGATGGATGCCACCACGTAAGCGGTCATGCCTATCAGCAAGATGGGGCGCCGGCCAAAGCGGTCAGACAGCGGCCCCCAAAACAGCTGCGACACGCCAAATGCCAGCAGCAGCGCAGTCAGTGTGAGCTGGGCCTGGGCCATACTGGCACCCAGCTCTTGAGTGAGGCCGGGCAGCGCTGGCAAATACAGGTCGGTGGTGATGGGCTGAATGCCCAGCAGCAGGGCCAGCGTCAGCACGATCAAGGCTGGCGACATGGTGGTCAGGTGGCTGCGGGAGGGCATGGTTTCAAACGCTCAGCGCACGCCGCGCAACCTGGCGCAGCAAGATACCCAGGCTGACAGCCGCGATGGTCAGGCCCACCACCAGTGCAATCCAGAAGCCCAGCGCCTGCATGGGTTGGGCCGGGCGCCAGGGCAGCCAGTCGGGCGCCAGCCCCAGAACGCAGCCC
>CAJAVE010000011.1 GCA_903945325.1 uncultured beta proteobacterium
GTCCGGTAACAAATAGGGGGCAATGGTGTAGATCACACCCAGCTTCAATGAGCCTGCCAGAGGATCCTTGCCGCGCTTGGCAATGTCTTTGATATTGGCCGCCTGCTCGAGCACACTTTGCGCCTGGCGCACGATTTCCTCACCCAGCGGGGTGACGGTAACCTCGCTGGCGCTGCGCTCGAACAGTTTGACGTCGAGCTCTTCTTCCAGCTTCTTGACTGCGACCGACAGTGTCGGTTGCGACACATAGCAAGCCTCCGCGGCCTTGCCGAAATGCCGCTCCCGTGCCACTGCAACGATGTACTTCAATTCTGTCAGTGTCATGTCTTTCCTTCGTACAAATCCGTACCCCTAGCGCGGCTGGTGCACCGTGGGACTCAGACTTTGAATCAAAATGTCCAGGCGCTCTTTCCAGGCCCGGCGGTTCTCGGGTGCCGTACCGCCGAGTACCCGGAATGCCACAAGGCGCGGGTCCTCTTCGGCCCAATAGTCATCACGCACCGATATCTCCAGTTCCGTGCCAATACCTACGACTGACGCGCCGATCAAGCTGCCGTAGAACGTGCGCTTGTTGGCATGCAGAATCACCCGCCCGGCAGGGTTCAGATCGATCGCCCAGACGATGTTTCCCCGCGCGTCGAAACTAAGCTCAGTGGATGTACCTTTGAAACCGGCTGCTGCGCGCCATTTCTCGATCTGGGCCCCAGCACGTGCCTCCCGCTCCGCTTCGTTTAAGGGAATTGATGTATCTTCCCTGGGGTCAACTTCCAGTACCAGCGCAGCCGCAGCCGCCGCCTGCTCACGCTGGCGTTGTGCTACGAGTTGTGCCTCAATTTGCTGCTCCACTTTGTCGATCCAGGCCCGAAGCCCATTGGCAAATTGCTGGAAATCGGTAGCAATGGCGTCTGGCACGCGATCCAGCTTCAATTGTGAGCGCTCGCTGGCCTGCTTGCCCTGGGTCTTCCGCATTTTTTCGTCGCTGGCAGAAAAAACGATACGACTGAACCCCGTTGACGCGGCCTCGCCGTCTTCGCCATCCTTGACCGAGATACGCGACACCTCGATCTCCAACCCAACGGCGGCCAACGTGACGGTTATTGCGCCCGATTGCTGCTCCTCATCGCCATCAGGCAATGCCTGGCGCGCGTACGCACCATTCCTGGCGATGACCTTGAGTTCTTTGGCCGAATGGCGTGACTCCACTGAAAAACCCTGCGCCTTGAATAACAAACCACCCGGCACGCTGGTCACGCTGGTACGCAGCAAATACGCCTGGTACTCCAAGAACAGGTACACCGCCGCACCCAGCACGCTCGCTCCACCCAAGCTCCACCACAGCAACGGAAAAAATCCTGTCATGGCGTCATGTCCATCGTATTCAAGCCTTTAAAAACTCTGATTTTCCACCCAACCAACGCGCCACATGCCTGGCGGCCAGCGCCGGGTGCTGATCCTGCAGCATAGGCGCTTCTTTGCGCGCCCAGTCCAGCAAATCCGTATCGTGGTCTATATTGGCAAAACGCAGCATGGCGTCACCCGACTGGCGGGCACCCAAGAACTCGCCTGGCCCCCGGATATCCAGGTCGCGCCGGGCGATCTCAAAGCCGTCATTGGTTTCAGCCATGGCCCGCAGACGCAAACGGGCGGCCTCGCTCAGTCGCGGCGCATCACCTGTGGAATACATCAGCACGCAAGCCGATGCCGCAGCCCCGCGCCCTACCCGACCCCGCAACTGGTGCAGCTGGCTCAGGCCAAAGCGCTCGGCGTGCTCGATCACCATTAGCGAGGCATTGGGCACATCCACCCCTACCTCAATCACGGTGGTACTGACCAGCACCGCCATGTGGCCTTGCTTGAACGCCGCCATGACCACTTTTTTTTCATCCGGGTTCATGCGCGAGTGCAAGAGACCCACCTGCACGGCCTCGCCATTGGGCAGCACCGCGTCCTGCATGGCGGCTTGCAGTTCGGCATGGGTTTGCGTGGCGTTGCTCAAATCGAGGGCTTCGCTTTCTTCAATCAGCGGGCACACCCAATACACCTGGCGCCCCTGGGCAATCTGGGTGTGGATACGCTCCACCACTTCATCACGGCGGGCTTCGTTGACGACCTTGGTGACGATGGGCGTGCGCCCGGGCGGCAGCTCGTTGATGGTGGACACATCCAGGTCGGCGTAGTAGCTCATGGCCAGGGTGCGCGGTATGGGGGTGGCGGTCATCATCAGCATGTGGGGCTCCATGCCGTCGTGGGTCAGCTTGTTGCGCAGGGCCAGGCGCTGGGCCACACCAAAACGGTGCTGCTCGTCGATCACCGCCAGCGCCAGATTCTTGAACAGCACTTTTTCCTGGATCACCGCGTGCGTGCCCACCACCAAAGCGGCCTCGCCACTCTCTATCAGGGCCAGCATGGCGCGCCGCTCCTTGGCCTTCTGGTTGCCCGTAAGCCACGCCGTCGTGATGCCCAGCGGCTCCAGCCAGCCCAGCATCTTGCGAAAATGCTGCTCGGCCAGAATTTCGGTGGGGGCCATCAGCGCGCACTGCCATCCTGCGTCGATGCAGATGGCGGCAGCCAACGCGGCCACCACCGTCTTGCCCGACCCCACATCCCCCTGCAACAACCGGTGCATGGGCACCGCGCGGGCCAGATCATGGGCTATCTCAGCGCACACGCGATGCTGTGCCGCTGTCAGCGTGAAGGGCAGTGTGGCTACCAGTTCAGTATAGAGCGGCAACAGCACGGGTTGCTCTGCCTCTGCAGGTGGGCACAGCACTTCCGGCTCCACCATGGCCAATACCGGGGCACGCAACAGCGCACGCTCGCGGCGCGACTGCAACTGGGACAGCTGCTGCGCCAGCAACTCCTCAGCCTTGAGCCGCTGCCAGGCGGGGTGGCTGTGGTCCGAGAGCGCTTCCAGCGACACATCGGGCGTGGGATGATGCAAAAATGATAGTGCCTGACGCAGTGTCCACAGGGCTTGGTGGTTCATTTGGCTTAAATCGCCCGGCGCGAAGGTGTCTGACAACTCGGCACGCGCCAGCCCGGCCAAAACCTCTTTGCGCAACACCGGTTGCGACAGACCCGCGACCGTGGGGTAGATAGGTGTCAGCGCAGTCGGCAGGTCCCCCCCCGCACTGCGAAAGCTCGGGTGCAGCATGGTGCGCCCCAGAAAGCCGCCTTTGACCTCGCCCCGGGCCCGGATACGGTTGCCCACGGCCAGCGCCTTTTGCTGCGAAGGGTAA
>CAJAVE010000012.1 GCA_903945325.1 uncultured beta proteobacterium
GTGCGGCTAGCCGATGCCGCAGTTTTGTATGACTCACAAGACGTTACGCCGGGCACCCACACTGCGGTGGCGATGTGCAAAGGCAACTGGACGAAAGAACTGGTGCAGCCCGTGCCGCAATGGGCGCAGCTAGTCTTAGGGACGAAATAGCGCCGCAGTCTACGTAAACGGGGCGGCGTTTTAGAGGCCGTCAAGTGTTTTGGTTTGCAATTGCAGCCAGGAGTGCACTGGCCAGTCACTGCGGCTTTGACCTTGTATGCCGCCAAACACCACACCGCCACCCGCCAAGGCCGACGGATGATGGGCGGCAAAGGTTTTGAGGCCCTTGAAGTAGTCTGTATTCACGGTGGAGCCGGCCTTGATTTCTATGGCGTACATCTTGCCGCTCGTTGGTAGCAGCAAATCAACCTCATTGCCCTCGGAGTCCCGGTAGAAGTACATCTCGGCCGTCTCGCCCGCGTTGAGCCGGTCCTTCATGGCCTCCATGACGACAAAGTTCTCAAACAAGCTACCCCACAGGGGGTCGCGCGCAACCTGCTCTGCTTTGCGCAAACCCAATAACCAGCAGGCCAGGCCCACATCATAAAAATACAGCTTGGGTGCTTTGACCAGACGCTTGCCGGTGTTGGTAAACCAGGGCGGCAACAAGTGCACGATGTAGCTGCTTTGCAGCAGGTCAACCCAGGCGCGGGCGGTGGCGTGTGAAACACCCGCATCGTTGCCCAGATTGCTCAGGTTGAGCAACTGCCCGGTGCGCCCGGCACACAAGCGCACAAAGCGCTCGAAGCGGTGCAAGTCCTGCACCGCAGCGAGTTGGCGCAAGTCGCGCTGCACATAAGTTGCAAAGTAGTCAGCCAGCGCTTGCGATGGGTCGAGGCGCCGGTCATGAATGCGCGGATAAAACCCGCTCAACAGGGTTTGCGCCAGATCCATGCTTGCCGCCCCACCGCGCAGGCGTTGCACCTCGGCAAGGGTAAACGGAAGCAGCCGCAACACGGCCGTTCGCCCCGCCAAAGATTGAGAAACCTGGGTCATCAGCTCAAACTGGTGGCTACCCGTCAGGATGAACCGACCTGGCTGTGGGTTGTCATCGACCATGCCTTGCAAATAGGACGCAAGCTCTGGCGCACGCTGGATTTCGTCAAGGATGGCACCCTGAGCGTATTGCGCCAAAAAGCCGCGTGGATCGTCTATCGCGTAGCGACGCGTGTCCGGGTCTTCAAGCGTGACGTAGGGCTTGTCGGAAAACAGGCTTTTAGCCAGAGTGGTCTTGCCGCTTTGGCGCGGGCCGGTGAGGGTGACTACCGGATATTGGCTGGCCAATTGCTTCAACAGGGGTGCGATGTTGCGTTCAATCATGGCTCAATGGTAACCATGAAACCTGCAATTTGAAGAATGTTTCTTCAAATTGCAGGTTTTGTTGACATCCTTCCAAACCGACTTCAGGTAACCAGCAGCTCCTGCATCGCCCCCGACACATCGGCCGCTGTCAGGATCGTCATGTCAACATCGATGGCGCCACCCAGATGGGAAAGTCGCTGTGACTGGACTTCGATGCAGCGCTCATACACATTACGAACAAAGCGGCCATTTGAGACGGTCTGACCCGCCTCAAACAGGTGTGGCAGACGCTCCGTCAAAAACGCCTTTGCCGGCCCCTCAAGGGCGTATTCCGAATCCCGGCAGAAAGACTCAAGAATTTCAAGCAGCTCGGTGGGGCTGTAGTCATCGAACTCAATGTAGTGGTTGAACCGCGAACGCAAGCCCGGATTACTGTTGATAAAGGCGTTCATCGGCTCGGTGTAGCCCGCCACAATGATGACCAACTGGTCGCGGTGGTCCTCCATGGCTTTGAGCAGCGTGTCAATCACTTCCCGGCCAAAGTCGTTCTCGCTGTTGCTCTGCGCCAGTGCATAGGCCTCGTCAATGAACAGCACGCCGCCCAAGGCAGACTGAATCACATCGTGGGTTTTGATTGCCGATTGCCCGATATAACCCGCTACCAGACCGGCACGGTCTACTTCCACGATGCGATTGGTGGGGATGAGGCCCAGGCTGTAGTACAGGTCGGCAACGATGCGCGAGACGGCTGTCTTGCCGGTACCGGGGTTACCCGTAAAAACCAGATGCTGTGAAAACCCGGTGGCCACTTTGTGCCCCGCTTTTTCGCGCTCGCGTTGCATGTGAACAAAGTCAAACAGCCTTTGCACTTGCTTCTTCACCCGGCTGAGTCCGATCATCCGGGTGAGCCTTTTCATAGCCTCCTCGTAGCTGTTCGCAACGCCGTCCATTGCCGGCAAAGGCTCGCCCAACCCGGCTTCGACATCGGGCGGAAGAATCTGCTGCAACTCCGACTTTGAGGCCCCCGTGAGCGCATAGACACGCTGTGCCTGGGCTTCA
>CAJAVE010000013.1 GCA_903945325.1 uncultured beta proteobacterium
ATGTCCGCAACCTCTCCCCCAAAAAAGAAAAGCTGGTCCTGGCGCAGTCAAGCCTTCCGGGGACTGGTCTACCAGGCCTTGACCATCATCGTGATAGCTGCCAGCGTGTTGTATTTGGCAAACAACACAGCCATCAACATGAAAGAGCGTGGCATCCAGAGCGGCTTTGACTTCCTGACCGGCGCTGCAGGTTTTGACATTGGAGAAAGCCTGTACGCATTTGACTCGGGTGAGCCCTACTGGCGCGCCTACCTGGTTGGCTTTACCAACACACTGCGCGTCGCTGTACTGGGGATTATTCTGACCACCATATTGGGAACGCTGATAGGTGTCGGGCGGATGTCGCGCAACGCGTTGGTGCGTGGTCTGTGCACGGCATACGTCGAGTTTTTCCGCAATATCCCCATCCTGCTTCAGTTGCTGATGTGGTACCTGATGTTCACCGAAGTACTACCGGCAGCCATGGAGCCCATGGTCATTGGACCATTCTTCCTGAGCAAGGCAGGCTTCAGTTTCCCCATTCCCCAATGGGCCGACGGTCACGTATGGGCCGCATGGGGACTGTTGCTCGGTGTCGTGGCCGGTTGGGCCTACCGGCGCCACGCCATTCGCCAGTTCGAACGAACCGGTCAGGTCAAAAGCCTGTTTCTGGCACCGCTGGCGATTGCCATTGCAGGTTCGCTGATCGCCTGGTTTCTGGGTGGTGCGCCAACGACCTGGAATCGCCCGATGCTGGGCGAATTCGCGATCGAAAACGGTGGAGCGTTGACGCCTGAATTCCTGTCGTGCCTGCTGGGCCTGACCGTTTATACGGCAGCCTATGTTGCTGAAGTGGTTCGAAGCGGCATTCAATCGGTAGCACATGGGCAAAGTGAAGCGGCCGCCGCGCTGGGTTTGAGCCGGGGTCAGACCATGCGCCTAGTGGCGCTGCCGCAGGCCTTGCGCGTCATTATTCCGCCCATGACCAACCAGTTTCTGAATCTGACCAAGAATTCGTCACTCGCTGTTGCCATCGGCTACCCCGATGTGGTTTCCATTGCCAACACCGCAATCAACCAAACCGGACGTTCGGTTGAATGCATCGCCATCATCATGCTGGTGTATCTGAGCACCTCGCTGCTCACGTCGTTTTTGATGAACTGGTACAACGCCCGCGCTGCGATCAAGGAACGATAAGGAACCCAACATGAGCGGACAAACTTTTCAACCCATAGCAGCGCGCCCGGCACCGGTTAACACCGAAGGCCTGCTGGCGTGGATACGTACCAACCTGTTTGGCAACATGGGCACCTCGCTGGGCACGTTAACCATCGTAGCGGGGCTGATGTTCGTACTTCCACCCTTTCTGCAGTGGCTGTTGGTCGATGCCGTCTGGGTACCGAACTACGACACTTGCCATGCCGAAGGCGCCGGGGCCTGCTGGGGCGTCATCGCCGAAAAATATCGCCTCATTATTTTTGGGCGATACCCATTTGAAGAACAATGGCGCCCCCTGGTCTCTACCCTGCTCCTGCTGGGTCTGATCGTTGTCAGTTGCACCCGTGCCTTCTGGAAGGCCTGGCTGGCCGGCGTCTGGGTGGTGGTCTTTGCGCTGTTTTTCACCATTATGTTTGGCGGAGTATTTGGTCTCAGTTGGGTTGAAACCGACCGCTGGGGAGGTTTGCCCCTGACCATCCTGCTTTCCACCCTGTGCATGACGGCGGCGTTTCCCATCGCACTGCTCATTGCGCTGGGGCGACGGTCCAACCTGCCCGCCATCAGAAGCGTTTGCACCATCTACGTGGAGCTGATTCGCGGTGTGCCGCTGATTTCGGTGCTGTTCATGGCTTCGTTCATGTTCCCGTTGCTCATGCCACCAGGCTTCAACATCGACGTGCTGATTCGCGTGATGGCCGGCATCACCCTGTTTGCAGCAGCCTACATGGCGGAGGTTATCCGTGGCGGTTTGCAGGCGATTCCCAAAGGCCAGATTGAAGCGGCTGCAACCCTGGGGCTGTCGTACTGGCAGACGCAGCGCAAGATTGTGCTGCCGCAGGCTTTGGCAATGGTCGTGCCGGGGGTCATGAACAACTTTATTGCCACCTTCATGGACACCTCGCTGGTCACCATTGTCAGTCTTTATGAACTCACCGGCTCCATGAGCCTGGCACTGAACTCTGACGCCAACTGGCGACCCTTCAAGATCGAAGGCTATTTGTTCATCGCCCTCATCTATTTCATATTCTGCTTCTCCATGTCGCGTTACAGCAAATGGATCGAAAAGCAGGTCAACAAGAGCAAACTCCGCTAGGAACGACCATGGCTGAAAACACGACGACTCCGTTCATCATCTTCGACAAAGTCAACAAATGGTATGGAAACAACTTCCATGTGCTGCGCGATATCGACCTGAACGTGGCCAAGGGTGAACGCATAGTGATTTGCGGCCCATCCGGCTCTGGCAAGTCCACGCTGATCCGCTGCATCAACCGTCTGGAAGAGCATCAGCAGGGTCGTCTGATTGTGGATGGCGTGGAACTCACTGACGATGTGAAAGCCATCGACCAGGTGCGCAAGGAAGTGGGCATGGTGTTCCAGCAGTTCAATCTTTTCCCCCACCTCACGGTACTGGAAAACCTGACGCTTTCGCCCATGTGGGTGGGCAAGATGCCCAAGAAAGATGCCGAAGAAAAGGCCATGGAGCAGCTCAAGCGGGTACGTATTGCCGAGCAGGCGAGCAAGTATCCGTTGCAGCTGTCAGGTGGTCAACAGCAGCGCGTGGCAATCGCGCGGGCGCTCTGCCTCAAACCCAAGATCATGTTGTTTGACGAGCCAACTTCAGCCCTTGACCCCGAAATGATCAAGGAAGTTCTGGACGTCATGATTGAAATGGCCAACCAGGGCATCACCATGATCTGCGTGACGCATGAAATGGGCTTCGCCAAGGCCGTTGCCGACCGGGTCATCTTCATGGACCAGGGTCAGATTGTCGAACAGAACAACCCGAACGATTTCTTCAATAACCCGCAAAATGAGCGCAGCCGGGACTTCCTGTCCAAGATCCTGGGGCATTGATCCCTCACTGTTGCTGGGGTAAGTGTTCGGCCGCAGTTGAAATTCCGGGAGCCAGTCGGTCCGATGTCCAGCGCAATAAGTCTGTCCACATCTGACGCATCTCGCCATCCGTTGGCGTACGCGAGGCGCTGGGCAGTTCTATTGTCACCACCGGCACCCCTTTGTGAATGCCACCGTAGTTGCCCAAGGAACCGGGATAGATACCGACCTGGTCCAGGTAGAGCCTGCCCAGTTTGTTGGGCGGGACGGTGGGGCCATCAAAGTCCAGCAAACCAAAGGGGGCGTGCACGCTGACGATCAAATTGGGCTTGAAACTGTCCATCTGTTCCAGCAGGAAGCGCGACTCCGGCTCGGACAGTGGCTTGCTGCCCGGCCAGCGCCTGGGGTCCTTACGGGTGCGTGCTTCCCAGTACTGGCGCGCATCTCGGGCCCAATTGGGGGTCGGAAAATTGCGATTCAGATCCACGCCACGGGCATTCATGCGCCTGGCCGGTCGGGCAAAAAGCCCGTCGGGGTTGAGCGACGGAATAAAACGCCAGTGAACCGCCACAGGCGCAGTCGCATGCGTGGTCTGCGCCATGGCGATCCAGTGAAACACCAAAGAGCTGGACGACATTTCATCACCATGAATACCCCCCAGGACCAGAATCCTCAGGTCAGCGCCGCTGGACGGCATGTCCCGTCCCCAGATTGGACGCCCCTGTACGGAACGGGCATGCATATCCTGCAACAGCGCTGCCTCACACAGCTGCGGTTTGACATTCGGAATTTTTGCAACATATGCGCCGCAAGACCGCATTGGAATTGCGTGAACCGCTATGCTTAGCATAGCAAACAAGCCAACGATAATAGAGTGAAAACGCATGCTTGCATTGTAGAACCTCCGCTCTGATCCACGGGTTGTCCGAACGATAGCAGGCTCCCCCGAACGATATAAGGTAAATTTGCGCATGCTCTTGACCACCCGCCTACCCAAAGCTCACCCTCCGAATTTCTCACAAGAAGACTTTCGTCAGGCTCTGGGCATGTTCGCCACGGGCGTCACTATCGTGACCGCGCGCGCAGTTGACGGCTCTTACATCGGATTGACGGCAAACTCGTTCAATTCCGTATCACTCACACCGCCGCTGGTGTTGTGGAGTCTTTCACGCTCTGCGGGGTCCATGGCCGCGTTCAGCACGGGCTCCCACTACGCCATCAATATCCTGAGCGCAGACCAACAAGATCTGGCCCAACAGTTTGCATCGCGCAGTGGCGATCGATTTCTGGGAGTGGATTTCACCATGGGGGCAGGCGGCGCGCCATTGTTAAAGGGGACGGCTGCGACGTTTGAATGCTACAACCGAAGCCGCTATGAAGAAGGCGACCATGTCATCTTTGTCGGCGAGGTGGAGGTTTGCAACCATCGCGCGGGCGCATCACCTCTGCTCTTTCATGGCGGCAAGTTCTATGCAGAGCATCCGCTATAGTAGAAAAACATTTGCTATAAAAACTGTAGCCCATGAGGCCGTTTGAGGGGGGCAACAGCCAAATTTCATATTGATATTCAGAACTGCGTGTTAACGCTGTTGCGCATTGCCAACTGGGCCACAGCATTCAACGCGCCATCGACCACAGGGAGACCTGAAACGACCCGCAAATTGCCCGCAGTCACCAATTTGTCGCAAGAGCGACGTGTCATAGACTGCGTGGCGCCGGCCGCGTTGGTGAACAAGAACAAGGTCCCGTGCGGGCTCGCCCAGCTGAGTTGGGTCCGTGTCCATTGCCCGTTGGTCAACAATTCAACCCACGAGCCTAAAGGCAGTGAACTAATCGCAACCTCGCCGCATGGCTCAGCAGCGGGGGCCGCTACACCGGCATCTTCAGCATCCGCTGTAGGCGATGAAACGGGTTGCACCACTGGCTCACCGACCTCCGGCATGTCCATGAAGTTGGAAGCGCGGGCTTCTTCGGGAGCCAACCAAGGGTTGCCCTCATCCAGAAGATTTTGGCGCAACGCAGCAACTGCAGCGACCCGGGCTTCGGCGACTCCGACCTGCGCTTTTGGAGCCGCTCGAAACGCCAACTGGTGCAAGCCCATCAGCGCCTCCAGGAAAGCACTGGTTTTTGTTGCGGGGTAATGAATTGATTCCAGTCCCTCGCGCAAGGTTGCCAGCAACAGTGGCACCAGACGCGTGAGCTTTGACGTATTCCTGCGCGAAAGTTCCGGATGCGTGCTCCACAACATGGCCGAAATCAACGCCTGGTACTTGTCCGCAGCGCCTGCCCCATTGGGACCGAGGATACGTGCCTGGGCGACTACCTGTGCCCAGGGCCCACACAAAAATTCTGTAACAACCTCAGGCACTTGAACAGCATCCGGGTGGGCAACAATTTCGTTGGCTATCTTTTCGGCTAACAAGTTGCGTAGTTCTGCATTTTGCAACGCCAGCATGGCAGCTGCGCGGCTGCGTTCACTGGCCAGGGCGGCCCGCTGCCAGGCACCCTGTAGTCTGCCCAATACGAGCTCAAAAGGTTCAGCACTCTCAATGCGGACATTCATCAATGGCGCAATCGCCTCTTCAAGCGCGCGCAGGAATTCTTCGAATCCGTAGGCATGAACGGACAAATAGGCAAGGCTGTTATGAGCGATTTCCTGTACCAACAACCGAGCTGGATGCTGCTTGTTGGTAAACAGGCGAGGGTCAGCCAACGCCAAGTGCAACAACGCGGGCTCCAATTTGCGAATCAACTGCTGCACGGGTGGGAGCAACCTCCGGTCATGTGCAATGTTGTCCACCATCATAGTGATCACTTCCAGGCTGAGTGATTGCCCGACGCCTCTGGCATGGCTTCGTAAATTGGCGCGAACCGCTTCAATCGATGTATCACCGTCCATCAATGGCAGCGTGACGCAAGCATGGCGCTGCTGAAGGCGCTGCACCACGGCATCAACCTGCTTCATTTCCGTCAGTGCCTCCAGCGCTGCCGGCACAGTAGCATCGAAATCTGCTACCGGTGTCTCAACCGATCCGGCATTGCTTTCAAACTCATGAGAAAAACGCTGGGCAAACTGTTCTTTGGCACTTAACTCCTCGGGTGCATCCAACTCACCCGCCAGAAGGCGACGCAATTTATCGAGTGTCAGCAGAGTTTGACTTTTACCGGTGCCCACCGTGGACGACGTGACCGACTGTGTAGCGTAAGCCATTGCGACAGCTGGTCGGTGGTGGGGTTCCGATAGGGATACAGGGACCGGTTGCGCCGGCACAACGGCACCAGAGAGGCGCTGCCGGGCGTCCTGCGCCACGCCGCGTCCAATCCCTACACCTGCAGGCGTTTGGGTCACGGTGTACCCGGCCGCCACAACTCCTCGCCCAAGCAAAGTTTTGCACAGTTGGGTGTACATGTTGCGCAGTTCAAGGCCCAAGGCGGGGCTCATCGCGCCCAACCAATCCAATTGCATGTTGGCGGGCAATTGCGTTTCTGCAACAACGCTGCGCAGCGCGTTGACATAAATTTGTGGGCGCAAGGGATTGCGCTCCGGGTTCACTGCACCCAAACCTTGTGTCGTACAAATCAGGGTATTGAGTTCTGCCAGACTCGCTTCAGCGGCCAACACTGCAACTTGCAGTGTGCGTGCCATCGTGACACTGGTTTGGACTTGCACCTCGTCCATCAACTCCAGTTCGTCAAAGGCAACCTCTGCGACGGCGTGTGTGCCAGCCTTGAGTGAAGGCTCCGGATTGGTAAATGCATCCAGCAGCGCATGGGGAAAACGTTTGCACAACTCTCCTTCCCAAGTGCGCAGTTTCTGGGCGGAATGCACCAAGGCATCACGCATAAGCAAGTCACGACTGGCGGCTTCGCGCGCCTGCAAATTGGTTCGTGCTGCCGCAACCAATTTGCCCATCAGCAAACTGCCGCCAGCCGCCGCGTCTTGTACTGTTGACCGATACAGCGCTTGGTACTGCGATAGTGTGTGCGAAGGCCGCGCTGACATGAAACTGCCCTTGAGATGGTTTACTTGAGTGCCTTGAACCGCATGCGATGCGGGCGTGCACCCTCTTCACCCAAACGTTTCTTCTTGTCCGCTTCGTATTCCTGGTAGTTGCCGTCGAAGAATGTCCACTGACTGTCGCCCTCGCAGGCCAGGATGTGGGTGGCAATACGGTCCAGGAACCAGCGGTCGTGGCTAATGACCATGATGGTTCCGGCAAATTCGAGCAAGGCATCTTCCAGCGCGCGCAGGGTTTCCACATCCAGGTCATTGGATGGCTCATCCAGCATCAGTACGTTGCCGCCAGCGATCAGGGTTTTGGCCAGGTGCAAACGTCCGCGCTCACCGCCGGACAGCGTACCGACCCGTTTTTGCTGGTCGCCACCGTTGAAGTTGAAGCGCCCGCAATAGGCCCTGCTAGCCATCTGGAACTTGCCCACGTTCAAAATATCCAGCCCGCCCGATACATCTTCCCAAACAGTCTTTTCGTTGGCCAAGTCATCACGGTTCTGGTCAACAAAGGCCATCTTGACCGTGGAGCCGATCTTTACTTCGCCAGTGTCCGGCTTTTCCTTACCCGCAATCATTTTAAACAGCGTGGATTTACCGGCTCCATTCGGGCCGATGATACCGACGATGGCGCCAGCCGGCACCTTGAAGCTCAGGTTGTCAATCAGCACACGGTTGCCAAACGACTTGGTCACGTTGGTGAACTCAATCACCTCATGGCCCAGGCGCTCCGCGACTGGAATGAAAATCTCATTGGTTTCATTGCGTTTCTGGTATTCAAAATCGCTCAATTCTTCGAAACGGGCCAGCCTGGCCTTACTTTTTGCCTGGCGGGCCTTGGGGTTCTGACGTGACCACTCCAGCTCCTTCTTCAAGGCTTTGGCACGTGACTCCTCACCCTTCTGCTCGGACTCCAGGCGCGCTTGCTTCTGACTGAGCCAGTCACTGTAATTGCCCTTGTAAGGGATGCCGGAGCCGCGGTCGAGTTCCAGAATCCACTCGGCGGCGTTGTCCAGAAAATAGCGATCGTGGGTGATGGCCACCACGGTGCCAGGGTAGCGTTGCAAAAACTGCTCCAGCCAGTCCACTGATTCGGCATCCAGGTGGTTGGTGGGTTCGTCAAGCAACAGCATATCGGGTTTGGACAGTAACAGGCGGCATAGAGCCACGCGGCGTTTTTCGCCACCTGATAAAACGCCGATATTGGCGTCCCAAGGCGGAAGACGCAACGCGTCGGCAGCAATTTCCAGCTGGTGCTCTGAGTCAGTTCCGGCGGTAGCAATAATGGCTTCCAGTTCAGCCTGTTCTGCGGCCAGTGCGTCAAAGTCAGCATCTTCAGCGCCATACGCGGTATACACCTCTTCCAGACGGGCCTTGGCAGTAAATACCTTTCCCATGGCCGCTTCGACGCTTTCACGCACCGTCTGGGTTGGGTCAAGCTGGGGCTCCTGTGGGAGGTAGCCAATATTCAGGCCCGCCATGGGTGTGGCCTCGCCTTCAATTTCCTTGTCGACACCGGCCATAATCTTAAGCAAGGTTGACTTGCCCGATCCGTTGGTCCCCAACACGCCGATCTTGGCGCCAGGAAAGAAGCTGAGGGAAATGTCTTTGAGAATATGCCGCTTGGGTGGCACGATCTTGCCGACGCGGTTCATGGAAAAAACGTATTGGGCCATTGCGAGTCAAATTTAGGAAAGAGTAAATACCGCATTATCGACTGCGGCAATCCAATCCACCGTGCACCGCATGCAGATCAGGTCGCGCCTTCGGGTTTTATCAAATCATTTCGAAGGGCAGCTTGCGCCACGGAGTCGAGCGCGTGATCGACTACCCGTCCGTCGGAAATCAACCGGATCAGGCCCAGACCACGTAACCGGTCCATCATGCGCCGCGACATGGAATGCGCCATGCCTCCCGACGAAATGAACATGAACAGTGTCTTGTGCGGGCTGGCCCAGGTAAGCTGTGCACGCACCCATACACCGCCCAAAGCCAGGTCTACCCACGAGCCTGTGAGAAGGCCATTTGCGCTCCAAGCACTTTGAGCAGCCAGGTCAATTTCTTCCTCGTCGTCGACCTCTGGGGGCAAATCCTGTTCAACCTGCATAAAGCCGGAGTCGGTCGTTTCGCTTTGTGCCATCCAAAACTCATCTACTGGAATACCAACGGTTTCCACGGCTGACATATCAGTCGGTTCAGACTTTTCTTCAGCGCCGGTCACAGGCGTCGGCCTTGCGCCTTCGAACGCCTGCTCATGGAAAGTAATCAGCTCGTCAAAAAATATGGGTATGCGCTCTTCCGGGTACGAAATCAAACCCAGGCCTTGGCGCATTTTGACCAGCATGCCGGGCACCATGTCCACCAACCGGGTACGGTTGCGACGCGCCAGACGCAATTGCACGCTCCAGATCAAATCATCCACCAGCCCCAGAAAACCATCCGCGTCCGTGGTTCCATCTGCGCAACGCAATTGGGACTCAGCTACGACCTGGGCCCAGGGTCCACGCAAAAAAACGGCAACAATCTCCGGCACCTTTTTATTCTGCAGACGCTTTGCAAAATCTTCTGCCAAACGCTGGGCGAGCAGGTTACGCTGTTCAGCATGCAGCAGCCCGCGTGCAGCCTCTTCGGCGCGCTGGCGCTGTTCAAGCTCTTCACGCGTCCATGCTTCCTCAAGCTTTCGTAACACGCGTGCAAAACTCTGGGCATCCCCGCCACTGCCGGTCAGCACGTTGATCGAGTTTTCCAGTGTCTTCTGGAAGTGTGCATACCCAGGCTGATCCGCTGAGGTGAAGGCCAGGCTACGGTTGGTCATTTTGTCCATGAACTGCCGGGCCGGATGTTGACGTTCGCTAAAAAAGCGTGCATCCGATTGTGACAACGTCATCAGCACGGGCTCCAATTGCTTAAGGTTTTTACGTACATTAGCCAACATGCGATGGTCTTGTGTGAGGTTCTCCAGCATAAGCCGCACCACTTCTTCGCCCAATTCGCGTCCTAATTTTTTGCTCTTGCTCTTTTCCAGTTGAACGGAGGTATCGATCACATTGCCCGACGGGCTTGATGCCTTGTTCGAAGCAGACTGACTGGCTCGCTCTGCCAGGCGCTTCATCATCGGCTCCATGAGCTTCATGTCTTCCAGCGCAACAAACGACGCCGGCACTGTATGGGTGAAATCCTTGATATTGCCATTCAATGGTCCCGGGTCCAGTTCGCCCGACAAAAGCCGCCGCAACTTATCCAAGGTCAAAAGAGTGCGGGTCACCGAGTTCTCAACAGGTTTGCTTATTGCACCAGCGCTGCCAGTTGGCATCAAAGGTCCAACAGCCTCCACGCCCTGCGAACGCAACCACTCGGATATTTCTTTGTAAAGCTGGCGCATGCTGACACCCAGCATACCCGCCGCAGGAGTCATTATGGCCGTACGCGCCGCGTCTGCAGGAACGTGCTCCAACAGGGTTTCGCGCAAAGCATACACAAAAGACTCGGGCTTCAGCGGATTGAGATGGGGTTGAACGGTCGTCCAACCCAGCAGGCTACTGACCATGGCATTCAACGTTGGCAGTACGTCGTCTACAGCCCTCGAAATTTCCTGCTGGGTCAGGGCGAATTCGATATTGGCGTCAATCTGTTCCTCCTCCAGAAACTGAAAATCATCAAACCGCAATGGCTGACCCTGCGCCCATTGAATGTCGCCACCGTACAGCGATGCGCGCAAATTATTCGCAAAGCTGACTCTAAAGGCATCCGCGTGGACAGCCAGGTGCTGGATAGCTGCTTTGCCAGCAGGACTTTGGATGACCTGCATGGACTTGCCGCGAACTGACGAGATCGACGCCTGCAACCCGACAAGGACATCATTCACCAAAGTATCACTTTGCTCAAGTACCGCCTCAATGCAATCTTGCAAAGATGGCTTGAAACTGCCGGGGTCGTCGGACACACCCAATCGTCGCAACATGAACTTTTTCATCGTTCCGCAATTCTCCCAGTTGCCAGCCACTATGACCAGCCCTCTTGACACATTGTTACGGCATGTGCACCACACAATACAACGGCACTAGCAATTTTCTAGCACGCCAATGCTCAACGTGCGACAATATACCCAATTGTGGAGCGTCAGTTGCCCACAATGCCAGCAAATTGCTGGGGACAGGTATAACAAACTTCGTCCCGCTCTTGAATCTATCTGCCTTTGACTGAACGGGTACCGAGGTATCTGTACAGGCCGATATCCCAAGCGCCCTGGATGGGCGCCACAACCATGAACTTCGAAGAATTGAACCTGGCTCCGGCCATTGTTAAAGCCGTGCGCGAGCAAGGCTATGAAACCCCGACCGCTATTCAGGCACAGGCTATCCCCCTTATTCTGGACGGTCGCGACCTGCTGGGCGGCGCCCAGACGGGCACAGGCAAAACAGCGGCATTCACTCTGCCCATGCTGCATCGGCTGACTATGGCTCGCAGCGCGCAAAACAAATTTGGCGGCACCGGCATTCGCGCTTTGGTGCTGACACCCACCCGTGAGTTGGCGGCCCAAGTGGAGGAATCCATCCGCACCTACGGCAAATACCTGCAACTCAGTAGCACCGTGGTTTTTGGCGGTGTCGGCATGAACCCCCAAATTTCAAAACTCAAAAAGGGTGTGGACATTCTGGTAGCCACACCCGGCCGCCTGCTGGACCTGATGCAGCAAGGCATGGCCGATCTGGGCCAAGTGCAGATGCTGGTGCTGGACGAAGCCGACCGCATGCTCGACATGGGTTTTATCCATGACGTCAAAAAAGTGCTGGCTGCCGTTCCCAAGGACAAGCAGAGCCTGCTGTTCTCGGCCACCTTCAGCGACGAAATCCGCGAACTGGCGGGCGGCCTGCTCAAGGATCCGCAAAGCGTGCAAGTCACGCCCCGCAACACCACCGTGCAGCGCATCACACAGGTGATCCACCCGGTTGGTCGCGGCAAGAAGAAAGCGCTACTGGCCCACATCATCAACGAGCACAACTGGAGCCAGGTGCTCGTGTTTACCCGCACTAAATTCGGCGCCAACAACGTGGCCGAGTTTCTGGAAAAGAATGGCATCAGCGCCATGGCCTTGCACGGCAACAAGAGCCAGGCAGCACGTACCCAAGCCCTGGCCGGCTTCAAGAGCGGTGATGTCCGCGCACTGGTCGCTACCGACATTGCGGCACGCGGCATTGACATCGATGACCTGCCGCACGTGGTCAACTACGAAATCCCCAATGTGAGCGAAGACTATGTTCACCGCATAGGCCGCACCGGTCGCGCCGGCAACGATGGCGCTGCAATCAACCTGGTGTGCCTCGATGAAGAAGGTTTCATGCAGGACATTGAGCGCTTTACCAAACAAAATATTCCCGTGCAGATCGTTGACGGCTTTGGACCAGAGCCCGGAGAGCAGGGTGAACCCATCGCCATGGGCCGCCAGACCATCTGGGGCGGCGCCGGAAAACCACCCAGCCGCGATGTGATGCAAGCGGCTGCCCGCGCCGCGCGCACCGAGATGATGCAGCGTGTTCGCGAGAGCAAGGCCAGTCAGGGTGATCGGAGCGGCCAAGGCGCGGGTCGCGGCAATGGCGGCGGCGGTCGTGGCCCGCAGGGACCACGAGCCAATGGTGGCCAGAGTCGTGGCAATGAGCAAGCCCCTCGTCCACAGGGTGCACGGGGTCCGCAAGGTCAAGGCGGGCAAGGGCCGGGACGTGGCAGGCCACCAGTTGGTGACGTACAGCCTCGCAGCCACGAAGGCCGATTTGCCGGTGGGACAATGGGCGAGCCGCGTGCTCCGCGCCCGGCACCCGGTGGACAGCCTGACCCCATGCGTACCAGCGTCGATATGATGGCGGAGCGCGGCGCGCGCCGCGGCGGTGGTTATGGCGGTGGAAATCGAGGCGGATCAGGCAATGGAGGCGGCAATGGCGGTGGATCACGGTCGGGTGGCTTTGGTGGCGGGGGCAACGGGCCTCGTGGGTCGGGAAATCCTCGCGGCCCTTTTAGCCGATAAGACGTACACAACGGTCCACTGCGTGGGTCGGCGGGCCATCGCACTGGAGCACCCGAAACTGACGTCGCACGTGGTGGACTTCGCTGCATTGTCGTCCCTGCCCAAGGCCAATGACTGCTTCATTGCACTGGGTACCACCATCAAAATGGCAGGCAGCAAGGATGCTTTCCGGGCCATTGACTTGAAGGCCATTGAGGCAGTAGCCCTCGCCGCAAAAGCTTCGGGCGCTACAAAATTAGGAGTTGTGAGCGCCATGGGTGCCAATAGCCATTCTTCGGTTTACTACAACCGGATCAAAGGCGAGATGGAGCTTTCACTGGCCCGCATGGGTTTCAAGAGCCTTGTCATTGCGCGACCTTCGCTGATCGACGGTGACCGCGATGCACTGCAACAACCCGTTCGATCTGGCGAAGGCATCGGCCTTCTGCTGGCGCGTGGACTGAGCCCGCTACTACCGTCCAACTACCGGGCCATAAAGGCCAGCGATATCGCGCATGCATTGGTCCGTCATGTCAAGTCAGGCACACCTGGCGTCGTAACCCTGATGTCGGGTGAAATGCAAGGCGGCTAAAACACCGAGCCCCCGCGTTCCATCGCTACACGGAGTCGCTTACGCCCTCACGAACAGTGTTACCAGCGGATCATTGCCCACCTGTCGACTCCAGTGGCCGTGGACAGCCGAGTCGAAGGTCGCGCCATCTGGCAGCACATCAGCTGAATAAAAATGCTCGCCGGGTTGGAAGATCCGCGAAACGCCGTCCTGTAGTCCGATTTGCATCTGTCCACGCAAAATGAAACACCATTGAGGCGCCATTGTGCAATGAAACTGGCTGTGAAAACCCACCGGACTGGTGCGCAACTGGTACCCGCCGCTTGCAAATACCGCAGACAGCATGGATTGCGGCGAGCCCTGGTCCAACGCAATCGGTTTCTCGCAAAAGCGAGCACGGCCGTCGGTATCGGTAAACAAAACAACCTGAGAGAAGTAGTCCATAAAGAAGTTCCAAGAGCGGCAATGAACTGAATTATCCCCAGCAGAAACAGCAGCGTGCCGAACCATACGACTGATTGCGCCAGAATCAGTGCCGAAATCCCAAAAACTCCAACTTTGAAGAGAACGAACCATGCGAATCCTCCACACCATGCTGCGCGTTGGCAATCTCCAGCGCTCCATCAACTTCTACACTCAGATCCTTGGCATGAAGCTGATCCGCACCTCGGAAAATCCGGAGTACAAATACACACTGGCCTTTGTGGGATATGGAACCAACCCCGATCACGCCGAGATTGAACTCACCTACAACTGGGGTGTGGAATCCTACGAACTGGGCACAGCCTACGGCCATATCGCACTGGCGGTGCCTGACGCCTATGCTGCCTGCGACAAAATCAAGGCGGCGGGCGGCAATGTGACGCGCGAAGCGGGCGCGGTGAAAGGTGGCAGCACCGTGATTGCGTTTGTGACCGACCCAGACGGCTACAAAATCGAGCTGATCCAGCGTGCCTGAACAGCCAGCCCGCGCAAGCGACGGCTAGCGGTAGTGCTCGCGCCTGCGCGCTTCTGACACAAACTCCTCCAGCTGGGGGTCCATTGCGTTACGGGACGCAACAATGCCCACGACCCGGTCACCATCGACCACCGGCACATGGCGAAAGCCCATTTCATGCATCAGCAGCAGTGCATGGCCATAAGTAGTACCGGGCGTCACCGTGGACGGTGCGGCGGTCATCACGTCGCGCAACTGCGTTGAAACCGCGTCCTGACCTTTGGCCAAAACGCGGAAAACTGCGTCTCGTTCAGTAAAAATCCCGACAAGCTGATTGTTGTGAATGACCAGCACCGCGCCGGTGTTCTTGCTGGCCATCAATCCAGCAGCCTCACTGACAGTAGTCTCCTGCGACACCAATATCAACTTCCTGGGCTCCATCAGACTTTTAACCGGTAGATCAAACATGCGTTCACCTTCTGCAAATGTGACGGTCATGCTAGTACCTCATCGCGCAGGGACATTGCCCTAGGTCAAACACCGGTCAAAAGCAGCGGATGGCTAAGGCAACGCATCGCAGTCGTTCAGCCATGCCTCTGGCTGACGAAGGGCAGCCTCAAATCCTTGAATGAATCGACCCACATGTAAACCGTCCATCAATGCATGGTGAACTTCCACCGACAGCGGCATCCACCACTGATCCCCCTCAGCGTCAATGCGGCCAAACGAAATTTTGGGAATGGAGTCATGCGGCCCCCACTTGCGGGCATTCGAATAACTGCTGAAATGCATCCACGGCAAGGTGGTCAAATACACTGTCGCAGTCCCGTACTCCGCAGGCGCAAACGGTGCGTCCGGTTGACTGGCCAGCGCGATGGCTGCTTCACCTTGAACGACAAACGTCGAAAAATCCAGCTGATGCTTCAGTGTCACAAATCCAAACGACTCGTCTTCGCGCAACACCGTGGTACTGCCATGCACCTCGTGATGAACACGCACATCGTTGCCCTCCAGTCGGTAGCGAAAGGGGGCAATCTCGTTAGCCAGGCGGATGGCAATGAAGTGATAGGCCAACGACAAGCTACCCACGCCCGATGCCTTGACCACCTGCTTGAGACGTGTCACGTTCAGACGGGTGCAGATGTTGAAACTGGGAATATCAAAGGTGCGGAAAAACTCGAACGCAGAGCGGCGCGGCCATGTGTCAAGATCAAGATAGGTAGAGTCCATTGTTTACATGATACAGACTCAAATCAACTCTACAGAAAGGTCTGATGTGTATTGGAAACGCTACATATTTGATAGCTGCTTACGCACACTCCACGGTATCTAGAGGTCTATTTGACCAATGTCTTTGTGTCACGAGCCAGCTGAGTGATACGCGCCCAATCACCCTGCACCAGAGCGTCAAAAGGTACCAGCCACGAGCCACCAACGCACACCACGTTAGGCAACGCAAGAAAGTCCGCGGCATTGGCCAGCGTGACACCGCCTGTCGGGCAAAACCGGACATCGAAGAACGGACCGCTCCAGGCCTTCAGCATGGCCGGACCACCCGCCTGCATGGCCGGGAAGAACTTGAGCTCGGTCAGACCGTCTTCTTGCGCCATCATGATTTCGCTGCCAGTGGCAACACCTGGCAGGAGTGCCAGCCCGGCATCCCGACACGCCCGTCCCACCGCATGGGTATAGCCAGGGCTGACCGCAAAACGCGCTCCAGCCCGGGCAGCGGCCAGTGCATCGCCAGGCGTGCGCACAGTGCCGGCGCCCAGCACCGCTTCGGGTACATCTCTAGAAATGGCTTCCAGACACGCCAGTGCCTGGGGTGTGCGCAAGGTGACTTCCAGCATGCGAACACCACCAGCCACCAGAGCGCGCGCCATAGGCACCGCATGGGCCACATCATTGAGCACGATGACGGGAATAACGGGGGCATCCTGCATGACTTGCAGGGCTGTCAATGCGTGAGAAGAAGACATGTTTTTCCAGTCTGATTTGTCGATGAAGGCAGCGGGCGTGGGACTCAGAGCCAACTACAGGCACCCTCTTCGGCAGTCAGTGAGTTGCGGCGCATGCCGGCAAACAATTCACGACCCATTCCGACCGCATTGGCGGCGCGCAGCGCAGTGGGCATGGCGACGGTTTCGCGAGCATCCCATTCATTGGCACCCACCAACACCTCAAGCGTTCCTGCAGTAGCGTCCAGCCGGATGCGGTCGCCCGTGCGAACCTTGGCCAATGGCCCGCCAGCTGCAGCCTCGGGAGACACATGGATGGCCGCTGGCACCTTGCCAGAGGCACCACTCATGCGCCCATCGGTCACCAGAGCCACTTTGAATCCTTTGCCCTGTAGCACGGCCATGGGGGGTGTGAGCTTGTGCAGCTCCGGCATGCCATTGGCCTGCGGACCTTGCCAGCGCACCACACAGACCAGATCCTGGTTCATCTCCCCGGCAGCAAAAGCCTGATGCAATTCGTCCTGCGAATTGAACACCCGGCACGGTGCCTCAACGACGTGGCGATCATCCGGCACGGCCGACACCTTGATTACGCTGCGCCCCAGATTGCCTTGCAACAACTTCAAACCACCGCTTGCGCTGAAAGGATTGCTCGCCGGGCGCACCACGGTCTCGTCTTTGCTGTCACCGGCATCGCTCCATTCCAGTCTGCCGTCAGCAGCAGTTGCGGGAATGCCCGTGTACTCACGCAGCCCACCGGTGCGCACCGTCAGCACGTCCGGGTGCAGATAGCCAGCATCGAGCAGCTCGCGGATCACAAAGCCGGGTCCCCCAGCGGCCTGAAACTGGTTCACATCCGCACTGCCATTGGGGTACACACGGGTCAGCAGTGGCACCACATCGGACAAGTCAGAGAAGTCGTTCCAGTCGATAACGATACCCGCCGCACGCGCCACCGCCACCCAGTGGATCAGGTGATTGGTCGACCCACCGGTCGCCAGCAGGGCAACCATAGCGTTGACGATGCAACGCTCGTCCACCACCTTACCGATGGGCGCAAATCGTTTTGACTTGGTGATGCCCAACACCGTACGCACGGCTTCGCGTGTCAGCTCCAGTCGCACGTCTGCACCGGGATTGATAAACGCCGTGCCCGGCACATGCAGCCCCATGGCTTCGAGCAGCATCTGGTTGCTGTTGGCAGTGCCATAAAAGGTGCAGGTCCCCAACCCGTGGTAGGCGGCAGACTCGGCCTCCAACAATTCGGGGCGACCCACCAGCCCCTGCGCGGCCTTCTCGCGCACCTTGGCTTTGTCGTTGTTGGAAAGGCCCGATGTCATGGGACCCGCAGGCACAAACACCGTGGGCAAATGACCAAAGTGCAGCGCGCCAATCAGAAGACCCGGCACGATTTTGTCGCACACGCCCAGCATCAGCGCGCAGTCAAACACATCATGGCTGAGCGATATGGCCGTGGCCATGGCAATGGCGTCGCGGCTGAAGAGGCTGAGCTCCATTCCCGCAGTGCCCTGGGTTACACCATCGCACATCGCGGGTACGCCGCCCGCCACCTGCGCGGTGGCACCGTACCTACGCGCTTCGAGCTTGACCAGGTCGGGATAATGCTGCAACGGTGCGTGGGCCGACAACAAGTCGTTATAGGCAGTGACGACGCCGATATTGGGGCCTTTCTCGGCCACCACGCGGAACTTGTCAATACCCGTTGCGTGCGCTTTGTCGTTGTCCGGCATGGCGGCAAATGCGTGCGCAACATTGGCGCAACCCATGCGCTCAGTGCCGGGTTTGCGGTTGGCCGCTGCATCCAGGTGCGCCAGGTAAGCGGCACGCGTAGACGCACTGCGCTCCACAATGCGACGGGTGACCGCAAAAACAACGGGATGAACAGGTACTGGATGTGGCATGGTGTGATGTAACAAGATTACATCCACGATGGTAGCTTGGATCGCACCGTTAAGGGGCCTGCAAAGTTACCAGCTTGGTACAAGTTTGGGGGCGCTTCGGCTGGGGCCGCTACCATTTAACGGAAACCACGGAGTGTTGAAATGCCGAATTTGCATCCCGCCATAAAACCCGGTTGGAACATGGTCCTGTTACTTGTCACCTTAGGCATCGGTCTGACAGCCCAAGCGGCAACGCCTTCGCCTCGTGCACGTTTGGCCACGGTTACAGTTGAAACAATCAAGCTTGCCGGCCTCAAGCAAGAGGCCAGCATTTTGATTGACCGCTGGGGCGTTGCCCACATCTACGCAGCCAGTCAGGAGGATGTCTTCTTTGCACAAGGCTATAACGCCGCGCGCGATCGTCTGTTTCAAATCGATCTGTGGCGACGACGGGGCTTGGGGCGTCTGGCATCTGTTTTCGGCGCGGCCTATGTAGAACAGGACAAGGCCACACGCCTTTTCCTTTACCGCGGTGACATGCAAAAGGAATGGCAGGCCTACGGCAGAAACGCACAACCCATTGCCGAGCGTTTTGTGGCGGGCATCAACGCCTATATCGACAAGGTCCTGGCCAACCCCAAGTCACTGCCTTTTGAATTCAAGCGATTCAACTACACGCCAGAAAGGTGGCAGGCGCAGGACGTGGTGCGCATCCGCAGTCACGGCCTGAGCAACAACGTGAATTCGGAGGTCTACCGCGCCCATGTGACCTGCCATGCCGGCCTGAAAGCCGATGGCATGCGGATCAAGCTGACGCCCGAGTGGGAAACCCAGCTGCCTCTTGGCCTGGACCCCTGTCTGCCCACTGACGTGCTCAAGGTATTTCATTTGGCCACGCAAGCAGTGACCCTGAGCAGCAACGCAGCGGCGGGGAGAGCCGATGCAGACGACCCCCCACCCCTGCTCGCCACGCTGGACCAGCAAGGCGCACCCGAAGGGAGCAACGCTTGGGTCATTGCCCCATCGAAGACCACCACCGGCCGTGCCATCCTGGCCAGTGACCCGCACCGCGCCTATTCAGCACCTTCGCTTCGTTACATCGCGCATCTCAACGCACCTCAGCTCAACATTATTGGCGCAGGCGAGCCAGCGCTGCCGGGCATCTCGATTGGCCACAACGGCGCCATTGCGTTTGGTTTGACCATCTTCAGCATCGACCAGGAAGACCTCTACGTCTACGAGACAAATCCCGCAAACCCACTGGAATACAAGTACCAGGGCAAGTGGGAGAAGTTTGTGGTGTTGCGTGAATCCATTCCTGTCAAAGGTGCAGCCCCGGTAGATGCCGAATTGCGGTTCACGCGGCATGGACCAGTCATCTATACGGAGTCAGCCAAAAGTCGCGCCTTCGCAGTGCGATCAGGCTGGTTCGAGCCCGGCATGGCACCCTACTTTGGCAGCATCGACTACATGTTTGCAAGCAACTTTCAGGATTTCAAACAGGCCATGCAACACTGGGGCGCTCCGGCCGAAAACCAGGTCTATGCCGACACCAAGGGCAACATCGGCTGGGTCCCCGGCGGGCTGGCTCCCATTCGGCCCAACTGGGATGGACTGCTACCCGTACCCGGCGACGGACGTTTTGAATGGGCGGGTTTTTTTGCGGGCTCCGAATTGCCATCTTCGTACAACCCCAAGCACGCCTGGTTTGCCAGTGCCAACGAGATGAACCTGCCAGCAGGCTATCCGTACCGGGAACGCAAGCTGGGGTTCGAGTGGCCCAGCCCGGACCGCTACAACCGGCTGAGTGAAATTTTGTCACTTCCAGGCAAGCACTCCATCGAAGACTCCATGCGGTTGCAGAACGACGTTCTCTCGTTGCCCGCGCGCCGGGTAGTTGGCTTGCTCAGCGGCCTTCAATCCAGCGATAAAAAGACCCAGGCAGCGTTGGCCCTTTTGCGCAAGTGGGACTTCACCGAGCACGCCGACTCGGCAGCGGCAGCACTGTTTGAAGTTTGGTGGTCGAGGTACCTGGGTTACTTATTCAAGGAAGTGGCGTTACCCAAAGCTGCTGCCGCCAGCATGGGTCCGCCAGACACCGCCATCCTGCTCAACGGCCTGGAGCATCCGCAACCAATATTTGGCGACGATGCGCTGGCCAAGCGCGATTGGATAGTGCTCACCAGTCTCAATCTGGCTTGGGCGCAAACCGAAAAGCTGCTGGGTACCGACCCCAAGCTATGGCAGTGGGGAAAATTGCACCACGCCCTGATTGCGCATCCGTTGGCGGCAGCGGTGGACCCTGCAACACGCGCGAAACTCAACGTGGGACCTTTTGCAAAACAGGGGAGTGCCGCCACTCCAAACATGTCAAGCTACGATCCGCGTGACTTCCGCCAAACCGGCGGACCCTCGTTTCGTGTAGTGGTCGATGTAGGCAATTGGGACAACTCGCGTGCCATCAACTCACCGGGTCAGTCTGGCGACCCCGACAGCCCGCACTACCGGGACCTGGCGGACATGTGGCTCAAGGGTGAATACTTTCCGCTGCTTTACACCCGCAAGCGGGTGGTGGCTGACACCGTGCGTCGCATCGTCTTGCAGCCCGAATAGTGCATCGACCCGGTCACAAACGCATGCGCGGTGATTGCCGGTAGGTGAACGCGCGCCACAGCCACTCCATTGGCCCAAACCGGTAGCGTGCCAGCCACCAGTGGCTAAAGCCCACCTGCATTGCAAACACAGCAAGAACAAACAGCACTTGCGAAGTACGCGCCATACCCCAGTAGCCCAGACCGTATCCAAAAAAGACCAGCGAGCAAATCACTGACTGTAGGAGGTAGGTGGTTAATGCCATGCGGCCAAGTGGCGCCAGAACGCGGATTTTCGAAAGGGGCGAATTGCTATGCAACATGAGCACCACCATACCGACATAGCCCAGGCAAGCCGGCAAATTGCCCAACATGGCCAGGCCACGCGCAAATTGAAAGCCATCGTGGTCGTTACCTGCAACATGAGACACCGCAACGGTGCTGCCCAGCAGCCCCAGGCCAATGCCAATCGGCAGCCCATAGACCGCCAGCTTGCGAAACAATGGCAGATGGGCACCCGTGTTTTCCATCACACCTGAGCGAACAAACCAGCTACCCAACAAAAACATCGCCAGCAACACAGTGGCGAAGCCAGCATCACCTGCCACTTTTTGCGGAAAGTGCCGAGCCCGCATTTCAACCGCCTGCAAGTAAGTGCCGCTGGACAGCACTTTCACTTCATGGCGATTTTCCTCCTGCCGCTCAGTCAGACGCTTGGCGCGCTCTGTCTTTTTCCTTGCCGCTTTTTCGGCTTCGGTCAGCTCAGTTTTCTTATCCGGTTTGCTCTCTGTGCCTTTTGCGTCAGGAGCGGAAGCTGCTGGCTGAGGCAGCGTTGCTGCATTGGTAACAACGACAGCGGGCGCAGCGGGCTCGCGGGGCTTGAGGTACTGGAGCGCACCAAATATCGTCATCATCACAAATGAAAACGTATAGAGAGTCGCGCCCAAGCGCAACTCGCGCAGCGCAACAGGGTTGTGAAACTGTGCCGCCAGCCAGCCGATGATCACCATGGAAATGCTGACCACCGTGAGCGGAACGCGGGGGTCCTTGGGGCCGTTTGGCAAGAGCCACAACACGATGGCTCCAACCACACCAACGGCGCCCAAAACCAGTA
The DNA here is from genome assembly GCA_903945325.1 of uncultured beta proteobacterium. Classification (GTDB taxonomy): domain Bacteria; phylum Pseudomonadota; class Gammaproteobacteria; order Burkholderiales; family Burkholderiaceae_C; genus Allorhodoferax. The sequence goes on from CAJAVE010000013.1 coordinate 22,113, forward strand.
GCACCAATCCGAAGACAGGAACCCTTCGCCCCACGACTGCCACGATGCGTTCATTGCGCAGGTACAACATCAGAAACCCGACAAAAGACAGGACACCCGCCACTCCAAAGATGGCGGACAGGTCCGGCAAAAAACCGATGCCAATCAGTACCGCCATGCCGATCAACAGGAGCTTCCATTTTCCGTACAAAAGAATTAACAAAGCACCCGCACCGACCGCATAGCTGAACAAAATGTCGCCCGACCACAAGAAAATGTAGTGGGCTGCACCGAACACGGCCAAGCCACCAATACGCCGCAGATACGGCGCCAGAAAAGCCCACCCGGTTCGCCCTGCCCTCTCGGCGCGGGTTAGCATCACGGCAAAGCCCATGCCAAATAGCAGGGAAAAAATGGTCCAGAACTTGCCCTGGACAAAATACGCAATAAACCAGCTCACAAACCAGTCCATGCCAGTCAATCCGGCCGGCATGCCTTCCACAATACCACTCGTGGACCGGTTGAAGAACTCGATGTTCATCAGAAAAATACCCAGTAACGCAAAGCCACGCACCACGTCCAGCGCTTCAATGCGGGCTTCATCTAACACTGGTGTGAGCGGCGTTGGCGTCTGCGTATTCAGGTCTGCCTGCATGGCGTCTCCATTTCTCTTTTGCAATCCACACTCTACCCGCTGTCGCCATGTTGCGCAGCGGAATGCGACCACTGCGACCAATCGTCTATTCACACTTCTATACTGAGCCCATGACCGATATTGCTGATCTGCGCAAAAGCTACGAACGTGCCGAACTGGATGAGGCCGCATCCCATGCTGACCCCCTGCAACAATTCGACCAATGGCTGAAACAAGCCATTGCCAGCGAGGTACCCGAACCCAACGCCATGACACTCGCCACGGTAGCCAGCAATCTGCGCCCTTCAACCCGCGTGGTGCTGATCAAGGGCTACGACGCGCAAGGCATCACCTGGTACACCAACTACGCCAGCCGCAAAGGGCAGGAACTGGCGGGCAACCCCTTTGCTGCCCTGCAATTTCATTGGGTGGAGCTTGAACGCGTGGTGCGTATCGAAGGCCTGGTGGAGAAAGTGAGCGCTGAAGAAAGCGACGCTTACTTTCACACCCGGCCTTTGGACTCGCGTGTGGGCGCCTGGGCATCGCCCCAGAGTGAGGTTATCTCCGGGCGGGGCGTCCTGGTAGCCAACGCCGCCAGATACGCCGCGCAGTTCCTGCTGCAGCCGCCACGCCCGCCGCATTGGGGTGGATACCGGCTCAAGCCCGACAACTGGCAATTCTGGCAGGGGCGCAAGAGCCGACTGCACGACCGGCTGCGCTACACGCTTGAGCCCGATGGACGGTGGCTGCGTGAGCGTCTGGCGCCCTGATGACCCGGCAACCAACCGTTTCATTTCTTTAGCAGGATGCACAGCGCCCTGCCCTTGCGGCACTTCCTGTTGGCGCTGGCCGTCGTAGCGGTGTGGGGGACCAACTTTGTCGTCATCAAACTGGCGCTGGGGCATATGCAGCCCCTGTTGTTTGCCACTTTGCGATTTGCCCTGGCGGTTGTGCCTGCCATCTTCTTTTTTCCCCGCCCGGCAGTGCCATGGCGCAATCTCGCAGCGTATGGACTGCTGATTGGCGTAGGGCAATTCGGGCTGTTGTTTGTGGCGATGAATGGTCACATTTCGCCCGGACTCGCCTCGCTGGTCATCCAGGTACAGGTGTTCTTTACCATCGGCCTGGCGATGCGACTCTCGGGCGAGCGATTGCAGCGAATTCAATGGCTGGCATTGGCACTGGCAACTGCAGGTATCGGCATCATCGTCATGCACACCGACGGCAGCACGACGGTGCTCGGCCTTGGGCTGATTTTGCTGGCCGCCATGTCGTGGGCCGGGGGCAACATTACCTCGCGCAAAGCAGGTCAGGTGAACATGGTGGGCTATGTGGTGTGGTCCAGCGTGTTTGCCGTGCCGCCGCTGCTGGCTCTCACCCTGGCCGTGAACGGCTGGGACGCAGTTGCCAAAGGACTGCAGGGTGCGACGATAGGGACCTGGGCAGCCGTCGCATGGCAAGCCTGGGGCAACTCGCTGTTTGGCTACGCGGCTTGGGGCTGGCTGCTGGCACGATACCCTGCAGCTACAGTGACACCCATGGCACTGCTGGTACCACTATTTGGCATGGGCAGCTCTGCGCTGTGGCTGGGAGAAGGCTTACCGGGATGGAAGCTGGCCGCCGCTGCACTGGTGATGGGCGGACTGGCGCTGAATCTGCTTTGGCCGTATGTGCGGGCACGATTGCTGTCACCGAGCAACGTTGCATAAATACCTCGCGAACCACACGCTCTTGCTCAACAGTCAAAATTATTGCGGACTGATGGGTTGCAAAAGAATAACCGGACAAGGCAGTGCCTTGATTAAGGGTACACAACAACTACCCTCCCAACTTCAATTGGTACCGTGCCAACATACCTGCGTCAGCCGAAATCAACATCCAGCACCACCCGGTAGCGAGCCTTACCCGAGCGCAGGTGGTCCAGCGCTTCGTTCATTCGACTCATGGCGAAATGCTCCACTTGCGGCGCAATGCCGTGACGCACACAAAATTCCATCATTTTTGTCAATACAGTCGGTGACGGCGTAGGTGATGCCGAGATACTGCGCTGCCACGACAACAAGCCGCCAGATCGAACCTTCATGGCCTCGGTCACCACGCCAACCATGTGCAAACGGCCCTTGGGGGCCAGTGTATTGATCAGTGCGTCCCACTCCAGACTGGCGCCCACCGTTACCAGTAAAAAATCGAGCGTGCCGGCGATGGCCTTGAGTTCCTTCAGGTCCACACTGCTGACAGTGTGGTGCGCGCCCAGCAACAGAGCCTCTTCACGCTTGGATGCTGACGAGGTGAAAGCCGTCACCTCGCAACCCCAGGCACGCGCGAATTTGACCGCCAGGTGACCCAAGCCGCCAATCCCGACCACGCCCACTTTGTCGGTCGGCCTGATGCCGTGAACGACAAAGGGCAAGAAAGCCGTGCCCCCACCGCACATCAACGGCCCGGCGCTCGATGGGTCTAGCCCCTCGGGCACCGGCAGGCTCCAGCTCCAGTGAGCACGCACCCGGTCGGCAAACCCGCCATGGCGCCCAACAATGGTGGGCTGGCGCCTGGCGCACAAATTCTGCTCACCACCCATGCAGAAATTGCAGTGGCAGCAACTGCCACTGTGCCAGCCCAAGCCAACGCGCTGCCCCAGGCTGCGCCCCTTGGCTTGGTCACCCACGGCGACAATGGTGCCTATCACCTCGTGGCCAGGGACCAGCGGGTAGGTGGCAGGAAACCATTCGCTATCCACCATGGCCAGATCGGAGTGGCATACACCGCAGTACTCCACAGCGATTTCCACTTCCTCCGGGTGCAGGGTACCGGGGTCAAAATCCAGCCGCTGCAGGGGGCTGCCAGCGTGTGTGGCCGCCCAGGCGCGAAACGTTGCCATACTTAGAACTTATCCGTAAATAAAGGATAATGGCTTTCCATGCGCAATGTCTGTGTGTGGAGGGAAAATGGCAAAAGCGAAAGCATGGGAAGTCACCGATGAATTTTGGAGCCGCGTTGAGCCACTGATACCTGTGCGGCA
>CAJAVE010000014.1 GCA_903945325.1 uncultured beta proteobacterium
GCCATCACTGCCATGGCGTCCGACCTGCGCATCGGCACGGCGCGCAGCAAAACCGCGTTCCTGTTCAACCGCGTCGGTCTGGCCGGATGCGACATGGGTGCTTGCGCCATGTTGCCGCGCATCATCGGCCAGGGCCGCGCCAGTGACTGGTTGTACAGCGGGCGCTCCGTCGGCGGCGAAGAATCAGAGCGCGCCGGATTCCTCAACCGCCTGAGCGCGCCTGAAACGCTGCTGGCTGACGCGCAGGCCTGGGCCCGCGACCTTGCCGAGGGGCCCACCTTTGCCAACGGCATTACCAAAACCATGCTGCACCAGGAGTGGAGCATGACGATTGAGCAGGCGATTGAGGCCGAGGCGCAGGCGCAGGCACTTTGCATGCTGACCGAAGATTTCCGCCGCGCTTACAACGCATTCGTCGCCAAACAAAAACCTGTCTTCCAGGGCAACTAAGGACCCCGCGCCATGAGTGATACCAACTACCTGAAGTGGCCCTTTTTTGAGCCACACCATGCCGAGCTCGCCAAGTCCCTGGACGCCTGGTGTTTGGAAAACATCGCCCATGCGCACAGCCCCGATGTGGATGCCGAGTGCATCGCGCTGGTGCGTCAGTTGGGCGCAGGCGGCTGGTTGCGCCACGCGGTCGGGGGCACTGAGTACGGCGGCGTGCGGGAAAGCATGGACACCCGCAGCATTTGCCTGATCCGCGAAACACTGGCACGTCACAGCGGACTGGCCGATTTTGCCTTTGCCATGCAGGGCCTGGGCTCCGGTGCCATCAGCCTGGCAGGTACGCCGCAGCAAAAGCAGGCCTATTTGCCACGTGTCGCGTCAGGCCAGGCGATTGCCGCTTTTGCCTTGAGTGAGCCCGATGCCGGTTCGGACGTGGCCGCCATGCAGTGCAGTGCGCGCATCGAGGGTGACAGCGTGGTGCTCAACGGCACCAAGACCTGGATTTCCAATGGCGGCATTGCCGACTTTTATGTGGTGTTTGCGCGCAGCGGTGAAGGCCTTGGTTCGCGTGGCATCAGTGCCTTCATTGTGGACGCCGATGCGCCGGGCTTCACGGTGAGCGAACGCATTCACGTCATGGCACCGCATCCGCTGGGCACCCTGAGCTTTCAGGACTGCCGCATTCCCTTGTCGAAGCGCGTTGGCGCGGCGGGCGAAGGTTTCAAAGTGGCCATGCGCACGCTGGACGTGTTCCGCACCTCGGTCGCCGCTGCCGCCCTGGGGTTTGCACGCCGTGCACTGGATGAAGGCTTGCAGCGCGCCACCACCCGCAAGATGTTCAACCAGACCCTGGCCGACTTTCAGTTGACCCAGGCCAAACTGGCGCAGATGGCCACCACCGTTGACAGCTCGGCCTTGCTGACCTACCGCGCTGCCTGGCAGCGCGACCAGGGGCAGAGCGTGACGCGTGAAGCCGCCATGGCCAAGATGGTCAGCACCGAAGGCGCGCAGCAGGTCATTGACGCCGCCGTGCAGCTTTGGGGCGGCATGGGTGTTGTCAGCGAGCAACCCGTTGAGCGCCTGTACCGCGACATCCGCTCGCTGCGTATTTATGAGGGGGCGACCGAAGTGCAGCTGCTCATCATCGCGCGTGAACTGCTGAAGGATGTTGGACACGCAGCGCAAAAATAAAATGAAAACGAAAACGTGTAACGAGGAGACCCACCATGACCACGGCACACATTGACACCTTTGCCCGCGACAACCTGCCAGCGCCTGAGTTGCAGCCTGATTTCCTGTTCAACCTGCCGGAGTTGCGGTTTGGCGAGCAATTGAACTGCGCGACCGAATTGCTGGACCGCCATATCCGCGAGGGGCGCGGTGACCGTGTGTGTATCCGTGGCAATGACGTCTGCTGGACCTACCGTGATTTGAACGAACGCGCCAACCAGATTGCCAACGTGCTGACGCGCGAGATGGGCCTGCTACCCGGCAACCGGGTATTGCTGCATTCATCCAACACACCCATGATGGCGGCTTGCTGGTTTGGCATCGTCAAGGCGGGTGGCATTGCCGTAGCCACCATGCCTCTGCTACGTGCCAAAGAACTCAAACCGATTCTGGACATCGCAAAGGTCAGCCATGCCTTGTGTGAAGCTGGCCTCTCGGTTGAAATGCGTCTCGCTGCGCTCGAGGCGGCGCATCTGCGCCAATTGCGCCACTTCAACTACAGCGGCCCTGACAGCCTGGAAGCCGCCATGGAGCGCCAAAGCACCGTTTTTGAAACGGTCAATACGGCCACCGATGACACCTGCCTCATTGCTTTTACCTCCGGCACCACTGGTATCCCCAAGGCCACCATGCACTTCCACCGCGACGTGATGGCGATCTGCGCCTGCTGGCCGGGTTCTGTGCTCAAACCCACGCCCGACGATGTGTTCATTGGCAGCCCGCCGTTGGCGTTCACCTTTGGCCTGGGCGGCCTGCTGTTGTTCCCGATGTCGGTAGGTGCATCCACCGTGCTGCTGGACAAGGCGGGGCCGACACAACTGCTCGATGGCATCAAAGAATTTGGTGCCACGGTGATGTTTACTGCGCCCACCTCCTACCGCACCCTGTCTGCGCGGGGCAGCGAGGTGCGCCGCACGTCGTTACGCCGCTGCGTATCCGCTGGCGAGGCCCTTCCGGCTTCCACCCGGGCACTCTGGCGCGAGGCCACGGGCATCGAACTGATTGACGGCATTGGTGCCACCGAAATGCTGCACATCTTCATTTCTGCCGATGAGGCATCGGCACGCCCCGGAGCCACCGGCCGTGTGGTGCCCGGCTATGAGGCCCGCGTGGTAGATGACGACGGCCAGACCGTGCCGACGGGAACGGTTGGCAAACTGGCAGTGCGTGGCCCCACAGGTTGCCGCTATCTGAACGATGAACGCCAGAAAACCTATGTGAAGGACGGCTGGAACCTCACGGGTGACGCCTACTTGATGGATGCGGAGGGCTACTTCTTCTACCAGTCGCGCACCGACGACATGATTATTTCATCGGGCTATAACATTGCATCGCCCGAGGTCGAAGAAGCCTTGATGCAGCACCCCAGCGTGGCCGAGTGCGCCGTGATCGGTGAGCCCGATGAAGAACGCGGCCAGATCGTCAAGGCTTTTGTCACCTTGCGACCGGGTTTGGTAGGGGATGCGGCCATGGTGAAGACGCTGCAAGACTTTGTCAAAAGCGTGGCCGCCCCCTACAAATACCCCCGCGCCATTGAATTCACCGACAAGCTACCGCGCACCCAAACCGGAAAATTGCAGCGTTTCAAACTGCGTCAACCGTAACCTCGCAGAAAAAAAACCATGTCTATCGATGCCACAGTCTCGCGCGTATTCCATCAGCCCCGTGTCATCCGTTTTTCGGATTGTGATCCGGCTGGCATGGTGTTTTTTCCGCAATACTTCGTCATGCTGAATGCACTGGTAGAAGACTGGTTTACGCTCGGCCTGGGTGTGAACTACGCGCATCTGCTGGGGCAGCGCCGCATTGGCTTGCCTACGGTTGCACTGCAAAGCGAGTTCAGGGCGCCATGCCGCATGGGCGATGCGGTGGAGTTCCGGTTGCAACTCGAACGCATGGGCGGTCGCTCCCTCACGCTGCGGGTTGATTGCTTGCATGGCGCGATCTGCTGTGTCGAAATTCGGCAGGTGCTGGTAACGACGTCGCTGGCCCACGATGGTGCGATCGACATTCCACACGATGTGCGCGAAGGTATCGCGCGATGGCAAAGTTTTACAGGAGACTCAAAATGAAGGTGCTTCAACCACCCCACTGGGCACGCCCACGCGGGTATTCGAACGGCGTCATGGCCCGTGGCCAGATGGTATTTGTGGCCGGCATGATTGGCTGGGATGCGCAGTGCGTGTTCCATACCGACGACATGGGCGGACAGGTCCGCCAGGCGCTGAGCAATGTGGTGGAAGTGCTGCGTGAAGCCGGGGCGCGCCCCGAGCACATTGTGCGCATGACCTGGTACGTGACAGACAAGACCGAGTATGTGGCCGCCTACCCCGAGATCGGCAAGGCCTTTCGTGAACTCATTGGCAGTTTCAATGCTGCCATGACGGCGATTGAGGTAGTAGCATTGATTGAGGACCGCGCCAAGGTCGAAATCGAAGTCACCGCCGTGATTCCAGATTGAACATTTTTCTCCATTCCATACCTTAAAGAACCTACCAACATGGCAAGCAAAAACGCATTCAAATGGGACGACGCACTCTTGCTCGACCAACAACTCACCGACGACGAGCGCCAAGTGCGCGATGCCGCCCACAGCTACTGCCAGGACCAGCTCGCACCGCGCGTGCTGCAAGCCTTTCGCCACGAAAAAACCGATGCCGGCATCTTTCGTGAAATGGGCGCACTCGGCCTATTGGGCGCAACGATTCCGGAAGCCTATGGCGGCGCAGGCCTGAACTATGTGTGCTACGGGCTGGTGGCGCGTGAAGTGGAGCGAATCGACTCCGGCTACCGCTCCATGATGAGTGTTCAATCGTCTTTGGTGATGGTGCCCATCAATGAGTTTGGCACCGAGGGGCAAAAGCAGAAGTACCTGCCCCGGCTTGCCACCGGCGAGTGGATTGGTTGCTTTGGCCTGACCGAACCCAACCATGGTTCCGACCCCGGCAGCATGATCACCCGCGCCAGGAAGGTGGCGGGCGGCTACTCCCTGAGCGGCTCCAAAATGTGGATCACCAACAGCCCGATTGCCGATGTTTTCGTAGTCTGGGCCAAGGACGACGAAGGCTCCATTCGTGGCTTTGTGCTGGAGAAGGGCTGGAAGGGCTTGAGCGCTCCCGCCATTCATGGCAAGGTTGGCTTGCGCGCCAGTATCACCGGCGAAATCGTGATGGATGACGTTTTCTGCCCGGAAGAAAACGCCTTCCCCGATGTGCGCGGCCTCAAAGGCCCGTTCACCTGTTTGAACAGCGCGCGCTTCGGCATTGCCTGGGGTGCGCTGGGTGCTGCAGAAGACTGCTACGCCCGCGCCCGCCAGTACACCATGGACCGCCAGCAATTCGGCAAGCCTCTGGCAGCCAACCAATTGGTGCAAAAGAAATTGGCCGACATGCTGACCGAAATCACGCTCGGCCTGCAAAGCTGCCTGCAGGTGGGACGTCTCAAGGACAGCGGGCAGGCGGCGGTCGAGATGACCTCCATCATCAAGCGCAACTCCTGTGGCAAGTCGCTTGACATCGCCCGTGTGGCGCGCGACATGATGGGCGGCAACGGCATCAGCGACGAGTTCGGCGTGGCCCGCCATCTGGTGAACCTGGAGGTGGTCAACACCTATGAAGGCACGCACGACATCCACGCGCTGATTCTGGGTCGTGCCATTACCGGCATTGCGGCTTTTTAAGCCGCAGACCCACAAATAGGAAACCTTCATGACCACACTTCAAGACTGCCTACAGCGTGATGCGACAGACACACTGGGCAGCTTGCGCAATCTGTTCGCAATTCCCCCGGGCGTCATCTACCTGGATGGCAACTCCCTGGGCGTGATGCCCAAGGCCGCGGCAGCGCGCGCGGCACAGGTCATCACCCAGGAGTGGGGCGTCGATCTGATTCGCGCCTGGAATTCAGCGGGTTGGTTTAGTCTGCCCCAGCGTCTGGGAAATAGGATTGCGCCACTGATTGGTGCCGGGCCGGACGAGGTGGTGGTCACCGACACCACCTCTATCAACCTGTACAAGGTACTGTCGGCGGCCCTGTCCATTGCGGCGCAGGACGCACCACAGCGGCGCACCGTGGTAAGCGAGCGAAGCAACTTCCCCACCGATCTCTATATTGCACAAGGTCTTTGCAAAGAGCGTGGCTACACCCTGCAACTGGTCGAGCCAGAAGAAATTGCCGCTTCACTCACCACCGATGTGGCCGTTCTGATGCTCACCCATGTGAACTACCGCACCGGCGCCATGCACGACATGGCTGCCGTCACTGCGGCCGCGCATGCAGCAGGAGCGCTGGTGGTGTGGGACCTCGCGCACAGTGCTGGCGCCGTGCCGGTGGACCTGACGGGTGCGAAGGCCGACTTCTCGATTGGCTGCGGCTACAAGTATTTGAATGGCGGCCCCGGCGCACCGGCATTTGTGTGGGTCAACCCTCTGCACGCCGATCGCTTTTGGCAACCGCTTTCCGGATGGTGGGGTCACGCGAACCCGTTCGAATTTACGCCCGACTACCAACCTGCGGCCGGCATCGCGCGCTATCTGTGCGGCACGCAACCGATTGTCAGCCTGTCGCTACTGGAGTGCGGGCTGGACGGTTTCAAGGCTGCAGAGGAGCTGGGGGGCATGGCTGCACTGCGCAGCAAATCATTGGCTCTGACCGATTTATTCATAGAACTGGTGGAGCAGCGCTGTGCGGGTTATGGGCTGGGTCTGGCGACCCCCCGCGAGCACGCACTGCGCGGCTCGCAAGTCTGCCTGACGCGTGAGCACGCGCCCCAAGGATCGGGCGCCTTCGCCATCGTACAGGCCCTGATTGCCCGTGGTGTCATTGGCGACTTCCGCGCGGGTGACGGCGGGCGGCACAAAGATATCCTGCGCTTTGGCTTTACCCCGCTCTACATTGGTTTCGAAGACGTATGGAACGCCGCAGAGCAATTGCGCCAGGTGCTTGAATCCGGCGAGTGGCAGCAGCCCCAATTCAACCAGAAACACGCGGTGACCTGATATGTGCCCATTTAAACCAGACGGATCTTCCCAAGATCAAAACTCTGCCGTAGCACCGGCGCACGCTGGCCTTCCGGAGTCCATCGTCATCGAAGAGAAGGCCCAGCTCGACTTCAGCAAGAGTATGAGTTACGGCGACTACCTCAGTCTGGACGCGATTCTCACAGCGCAGCACCCGCGTTCGCCCGACCACAACGAACTGCTGTTCATTGTTCAACACCAGACCAGCGAGCTGTGGATGAAGCTGATGCTGCATGAACTGGGCGCTGCCATCCAGAACATTGCCAAAGACGAACTGGGAAGCGCCTTCAAGATGCTGGCCCGCGTGAGCAAAATCATGGAGCAACTGGTACACGCGTGGGACGTGCTGGCGACCATGACGCCACCTGAATACAGCGCCATTCGCCCGTATCTGGACAGCTCCAGCGGCTTTCAGAGCTACCAATACCGCTGCATTGAGTTCTCGCTGGGCAACAAGAATGCCGCCATGCTCAAGCCGCACGCGCACCGCCCCGACCTGCTGGAGCGGGTGCAAGCCACCTATGTGGCGCCATCACTGTATGACGAATCCCTGCGCCTGCTGGCGCGCCGTGGCATTGCCGTGCCGCCCAGCCACACCCAGCGTGACTGGTCACAACCCTACACGGCCGATGCCGGGGTCGAGCAAGCCTGGCTGCAGGTCTACCGCAACCCCAAAGCGCACTGGGACCTTTACCAGTTGGGCGAAGAACTCACCGACCTGGAAGATGCATTCCGGCTGTGGCGTTTCAGGCACGTGACCACCGTGGAGCGTGTCATCGGCTTCAAGCGCGGTACGGGTGGCACGGGCGGCGTGAGCTACTTGCGCAAAATGCTGGATGTGGTGCTGTTTCCTGAAATCTGGTCGCTGCGAACGTCGTTGTGATGCGGGGTTTTTGGGGTCGGATTCCAAAAATCCTGGGGGGGCCAACGTCTCAAATTTTCTAAATAGACCTGTAGCCCCCGTAAAATATGTGCAGACAGCTCCTACTTCAATAGCATTTTGAGTGATGTCTACCGGTGCTTTCGTAAAAGTTGTGGACCGGTATCGGGCGGGACCCGACGTACGATTACTCGAAGTACTCGCCCAATACGACATTCGCCCTGCGACGTGACTGGCAGCAATGAGGCGTCGATTTCGATTGCCTCAGCACCTCCAATTCGCCAGTTCCAGTCATACAAAAACTTGCTCAAAAGCAAGCCCTGAGCCGATGCTTGCCGCTCATTTGGTGGTTTTCTATAGACTGGTGCTTTCGTGACCCAGTGATTCAAGCTACCCGGCAAGTAGCCGAGCCACGCGGCTAGCGTCATCAACGCATCGGTTTAGGTAACACTTGTCGGTGACGTACTATGCAAGCCTCTTTGATCTCTCCGAAGCCTCCGCCCTTTTCTTGCTAACGTGACTCTGAATACCCTTTCCCTGTACCTTTACGCGGGCCTGGTAAACCTGTGCCTGAGCGCAGTGCTGTTGGGGCTTGCAAAAATGCGGCCCGGCGCGTCCATGCTCAGAGGCAGCGCCTACGCCATCCTGGTTCAGTCGGCCGGGTTCACCGTGTTCGGGCTTACCGATAGCCTGCCACGCTGGGCCAGCGTCATTGGTGCCAATGTATTGCTGTTAATCGGCGGGCTCCTGTTCTACTTTGGCGTGGCTGCAGCGGGTAAGCAGCACAAGGCCAAGTTTGACTGGCTTGGATGGGCGGTTCTGGCCATCAGCACCATCGCGTTTTGGTACTGGGGTCTGCATAGCCCCAATGGCACCTACCGGGCCATTACCTTCTCGGTAGCCGGTGCGCTCATCTATGCACGCACCACGTTTGTGCTTTCGCGCTCTATTTCTGCCGACGCGCGCCACATTCCTCACATGGCATTAGCCGCACTTTTTGGCGCCATCAGCGTCTGGATGCTGGTGCGCGCCGGTGTTCTTTGGAATTCTGACCCACTCCCGGGTGGGGTGCGGGGGGCGAACCCCACCTTGTGGATTACCGTTTTTTGGTACATCGTTGCCATCTCGCTAACGACCGCTTGCATTGTTTGGGTGGAGCTGGGCCAGCCCGTGCAAGCACTGCAGCCATTGGCGGTAAACGTTCAGAGAAAGTTGCATCTGCTGTGGGCGATGGTGCTGATTTTGTGCCTTGCGTGTGTGGGCAGCGGGGCCGTGTATTTTGAGCAGACCTATGCACAAGAGCAAGAGCGGGGAACCCGTTCTGCACAAACCATTAACGACGCGTTTGTCCAGCACACCGAGCAAGTTATTTCGCAAGTAGACACACTCTTGTTTGCGGTGCGCAATGTTTATCTGATCAAGCACTCGGTTGCAAACACCGAAGCGTTCATCAACGCACTCCCGTTTGACCGCTCTGTCATTGAAAACGTGTATTTGATATCCGAGCGTGGCGAAATCGTGATCTCCCACGACCCTGCATTCAAGGGCATCCATGTTACCGACCGCGATTACTTCGTATTTCTCAAACCCGATGGTGCCGAAAATGCATTCATTGGTCAGGTAGAAATTGGCCGGGTTACTAATAAATATCGCTTTCGCATCGCACGCCGCATCAACAACCCCGATGGCAGCTTTGCCGGCATTGTTTTAGCCACGGTAGCACCGGAAGCCTTTTCTCGGTACTACGAACAGCTGCTGTCCGCTGGTACGCAAAACACCGCGGTTTTGTTGGGCACCTTGGACCAAAAAATCAGGGCACGCGCGCCCGATAAAGGGCATGAGCTTTGGCAAACACCCGTGGAGTCACCGCTGTGGGATTCGCTGAAATCTTCGCCCACCGGGGTTTACACCAACATCAGCATGGTGGACCACATTCGGCGGATCTATACCTACAAAAAAGTGGGCAATTGGCCACTGGTCATGGTCAATGGATTCTCCCAAGAGGATATCTACGACGGGGTTTATGAGCGCCTGCGCTTCTTCGGCATCGGGGCGTTGGCTTTTTTTGCCATTGTGTTCACCCTGGCAGGGCTACTCACGGTCGAAATTCGCCGCCGCATTGAGCAAGACCGATTTCTCTCCATGCTGAGCCACGAGCTAAAAACACCACTGTCCACCATCGCCATGACTATGAGCGGCAAGCAAATCCCCGAGAACATCAAATTGCGGGTGGGCCGCTCCATTGGTGCAATGAATGCCATTGTTGAGCGCTGTTTACAGGCAGACCGCCTCGCCAACCGTCGGGTCGATGTGGTGCTCGGCTTGTGCGACCTAGCCGCTATCGCCCGCGACATCGGCGCAAACTGCAGCGCGCCGCAGCAGGTGACGATAGAGTCCAGTCCCGCTGTCAACGCCCATACCGACGCGCAACTGTTCAGTGTGATTTTGTCCAACCTCATAGACAACGCACTCAAATACGGCCAGCCGGAGTCGGCAGTGCAGGTCAACATCGCCGCCGCCGTGCGAAAAGGTGCCTCCGGTGTCGTGGTTCTGGTCAGTAATGTGCCGGGCGCGTCTGGCATGCCGGACCCCAAAATGGTCTTTAAAAAGTATTACCGCGCCCCGGGTGCACATGGCAAAGTCGGGTCTGGCCTGGGCCTGCACATTGCGGAAGGTTTTGCGCGCAAACTCGGTGGCCGGCTGCGCTACATCGCAACCGATGACAAGGTAAATTTCGAACTATGGATACCCGCTTAAACATCATTCTTGTCGAAGACAACGACGACCTGCGCGAAGCTACCTCCGAAGCCCTGCAGGCCATGGGGCATCAGGTGCGCGCGGTGGATTGTGCCGAAGCACTCGATGATGAAATCGGCCTATTTGTGGCCGATGTGCTGGTGCTCGACCTCAATTTACCCGGGGAAGACGGACTCAGCCTGGGGCGAAGACTGCGCGCCGCCAACCCCGACGTGGGCATCATCATGGTCACCGCCCGCAACAAAGTACAAGACATTACCGCAGGCTACGGCAGCGGTGCCGACATCTACCTCACCAAGCCCAGTACATCGGAGGAGCTGGGCGCGGCGCTTCAGGCGTTAGCCCGCCGGTTGCGCCCACGCGCAGCGCCGTCCAGCCAAATTACGCTCAACCAGTTGACCCGCCAGCTCAATGGCCCCCTCGCGCAGATTGATCTATCCCAGCACGAGTGCATTTTGTTGGCAGCCTTTGCGCAGGCCCATGACAACTGCCTGGAGAACTGGCAGCTGATCGAATTAAGCGCCAAAGCAAGCGATGCAGCCACCAAAGCCGCCCTCGAAGTGCAAATTGTTCGCCTGCGCAAAAAGCTTGAGCATGTTGGCGCACCTCACCCCACCATCAAGGTCATACGTGGCACCGGCTACCAGCTGTGTGCGGCGGTGGAGTTGCGTAAATCTCCGTAGGTGTTGTTGGTCTTGCGAAATTTCACAGTGCAGCCAGGGGCACAGCCCACAGGCCGTTGCCAAATGGCAGCGCATGGGTCCCGTCATACAGCACGATGCCGGTGATGAAACTCTGGCCGGTTTGGGCCTGAAGTTTGCGCAGACCCTTGAAGTCTTGCGCTTGTACGGTGGCAGCGGCTTTGACCTCGATGCCGATGAGTTGGCGCAGAGGGGATTCGAGCACAAAGTCCACTTCCACCTGGTCTTTGTCGCGGTAATGCGATAGGTACCAGGGCTCATCGCTGACAGCCAGGGTTTTGCGGAGTTCGCCGTACACCCAGGTTTCCAGCGTGGCACCCCAACGCTCGCGCTGGGTGAACAGCAACTCGGGCGTGAGCCGGGTCAAGGTGGCTTGCAGGCCCGCATCCAGAAAGTGCAGTTTGGGGGTTTTGATGAGACGGCTGCTCTCGTGCTGACTCCACGCAGGCAGACGATGCACTAAAAAAAGCCGCTCCAAAATTCCGATGTATTTCTCGGCGGTCTTGGCGTTGAGCCCCAACTGCCCACCCAGTTGGGCATAGTTGAGCAACTGGGCACATTGCGTGGCCAGAAGACTCAGCAACCTCGGAATCTGGGCGAGTTTGTCGATGTTGGCAATGTCTTGTACATCGCGCTCCATCATGTGGGTCATATAAGACCTGGCCCAAGACTGACGCCGTGCCAGCGTGGCCCGCTCACGCATTTCTGGATAGCCCCCTGCGAGCACTTGTTCAATGAGAGGTTGGCTTGGGCTTGGGAGCGAGGCAGGCCAATCCTGCGCCAGCGCACGCTGTAAAAAATCACTTGTCCGCACTTGCAGCTCTGCCTGCGAAAGTGCCAGCAAAGTATGTGTTTCCATACGGCCCGCCAAGCTGTCCGCAATTTGCGGCAAGGCCAGAATGTTGGCCGAACCGGTCAGCAAGAACCGACCCGGGCGACGGTCTTGGTCGATAGACATCTTGAGCGCCAGCATGAGTTGCGGTGCCCGCTGGATTTCATCAATGACCGCACGATCCAGCGTGCGAACAAAACCCACTGGGTCTTGTTGTGCCGCGTACAGCGTGGACGAGTCGTCCAGGGTGTAGTAATCCATGCGGTCCGCCAATTGGCGCACGAGAGTAGTTTTGCCGCTTTGACGCGGGCCATTAACCAACACCGCCGGGGTGTCCTTCAGGGATTCTCCAACTGGGTCAGCGAGGTGCCGCTTTATCAGACTCATAAGCTCGTCCATTCGGGATTAAATATGCGTCCATTATGTATTGTAGTTGCGTCCAATACGGATTATTTACGTCAAAAATCCAAACATTGCTATTAAATGAATAGCTGCTTGCGCACATTCCACATGGTCTAGAGGCCTAAATGGCTATGAATCCCCCTGCCATTTGGTAGGTATTCAGAAGGCTTTGTGTAGGCATTGGAAGGTATCCAGTAGGACTCTGTAGGACTATTTTTTTGACACCCGGTATGGTGACCAGTAATTACTGTAGTCACCCCGGAAATGTCTCAATCCAACCCATCGCACACACCGCTCAGCATCATCGTGGCCGATGGCGCGGATGCCCATTGCCGCGTGATGGTCGATGCACTGTCGCGCATGGGCCACGCGGTGCAGGGGGTCGATAGCGGCGATTCACTCTTCAAAGTGCTCGGCGCGGCCACGGTGCATTTGCTGATACTGGACATCAGCTTGCCGGGCGAGGGTGGGCTGCTTATTGCACGGCGCATACGCATGGAGCAGCCCGGCGCGGGCATCATCCTCTTGACCGCGCAGTCTCGCAGTGATGACAAAGTGGCCTGCTACGCCAGCGGTGCCGACCTGTACCTCACCAAACCCGTGTCCCTGCAAGAGCTAGGCGCAGCCGTTGACTCCATTGGCCGGCGCCTGGTGCCTGACACAAGCACATCAGCCAGCGTTACTTTGCACGCCCACCGCCTGCAAATCACCGGGCCACTGGGCAGTGCCGACATCTCCCGGCGCGAATGTGCTTTGCTGATCGGGTTTGCAGGCGCGCCAGAGCAGCTGCTGGGCACCGCACAGTTTCAGCAGCTGGGTGGCCCCGCTTCCGAGTCGTTCAGCAAAAGCGCGCTGGAAGTGCAGATCGTGCGCCTGCGCAAAAAGCTCGAAAGCGCTGGCGCAGCCGCACCCACCATCAAAGCCATCCGTGGCGTTGGCTACCAGCTCTGCGTGCCGCTGCACATCCAGCGCGCCGCACTGATGGCACCCATTCAACCGGCACCTGTTCAACCTTTCACTCCCCATCCAACCCATGTCTGATTCAACTCAACACCGCCAAGTGCTGGCCGCCTGCACATTGCTCATGGCCTCCTACGCCTGCGTGGCCCAAACCGCCCCCGACGCCGGCACGCTCTTGCGCGAGACCGAACGCCAGCAACGCCAGTTGCCCACCCCCGCCCCGCAAGCGTTGCCCCAAGCCCCCGCAGCCCCCAACATGGCCGGCATGCGCGTACAAGTCAAAGCCTTCCGCATTACCGGCAACACCCTCATTGCCGAACCCGAGCTGCAAGCCGTGCTGGCACCCTGGGTCGGCAAGGAATCCAGCTATGCCGAACTACAACAAGCCGCCAACGCCCTGGCAGAGGCCTACCGCAAGCGTGGCTGGTTTGTCCGCCCCCAACTCCCCGCACAAGATGTCAGCACCGGCATCATCACGATCAATATCATCGAAAGCCGCCTGGGTGCGGTACGCATTGAAGACGGTGGCAAAGTGCTGCGCACCAACCGCGCCCTGGTCACAGACACCATGACCGCCCGCCAAAAGCCGGGCGACGCGCTCAACCTGGATGCACTGGACCGCAGCACCAACATCCTGAACGACACCCCCGGCCTGGCGGTCGCCACCATCTTGGCCCCCGGCAAAAACACCGGCGACACCGATGCCGTGGTCAAAGTGCAAGACAAAGCCCTATATAGCGGCACCGCCACGCTGGACAACCAAGGTGCGCGCGCCACCGGGGCCGACAAGTTATCGGCCAGCCTCACTCTGGACAGCCCCAGCGGCCGGGGCGACCAAATTGCGCTGAATGGCAACACCAGCCAGGGCAGCGACTATGCCAAGCTGGCCTACAACCTGCCCTGGGGGCGTGACGGTGCGCGTGTGGGTGCCAGTGCATCGGCCATGCAATACAAGCTGCTGGGCGACTTGGCATCTCTGCAGGCCAAAGGCGACGCGCAAACCCTGGGTGCCAATGCCAGCTACCCCCTGGTGCGCAGCGGCAGCAAAAACATGGCTTTGTCGGGTGCCATCGACCGCAAAACCTATTACAACGAAGCCAGCAGTGTGGCCACCAGCAAGAAGGTGGCTGACGTGGCCGTGCTGGTGCTCAGCGGCGACCTGCTCGACGCACTCGGCCAAGGTGGCATGACCTTGTGGGGCGTGAACTTCACAGCTGGCCAGTTGGACTTGTCCGCCAACGCCACCAACCAAACCGCCGACCGCACAGGTGCCAAGACCGAGGGCAGCTACTCCAAGCTGGGCTACAACCTGGCCCGCCTGCAGCGCCTGAGCGACAAAACCACGCTGTGGGCCTCGTTTAGCGGCCAAAGCGCAGGCAAAAACCTGGACTCGTCCGAGAAGTTTTCGATCGGCGGCCCCAGCGGCGTGCGCGCCTATCCGTTAAGCGAAGGCACTGGCGACAGCGGCTGGCTTGCTACCCTGGAAGTGCGCCACAACCTCAAGCCAGAGCTGCAGATCAGCGCCTTTTATGACTACGGCCAAATCAAACAAAGCTTTGATGCCAGCTACACCGGCGCACCGGTAGTGAACGACGCCAGCCTCAAAGGCATGGGCGTGGGCCTGAGCTGGAGCCAGCCCGGCAACTTTGCCGTGCGCGCCAGCCTGGCCCGCCGCATTGGCGACAACCCGCTGGCCAGCGTGCTCAACGGCACGGACGGCGACGGCAGCCTCACACACAACCGCTTGTGGTTTAGCGCGATCAAGTTCTTTTAGAGCGGGGTCTGCCCATGTTTAAAAAATCCATCCTCCTGGCCTGTGCGCTGCTTGCAGGCCCAACCCACGCCAACCCACTCATGAACACACCACGCCCCCTGTTTTTTAACGACATCACCGCCTTGGATAAGGTCGCCCACCGCAGCCTGAGCCTGCCCGCCCAGCGCAAAAACTTTACCTTTGCCGCGCAGGCCAACCTGCTGCCGCTCACGTTTGCTGAAGTGGGCCAAGCCCTGCACAGCTACCCCATCGTTTTTGTGGCCGAGGGCACCACCGTGGCGCTGGTGGCCTTGACTGATCTCAAGCCCGGCAGCAACCGATTTGTGCAAGCCAACGGCGAATGGCGCGCCGGGGCCTACATACCCGCCTATGTGCGCGGCTACCCCTTCATCAGCGTGCGCGCCACGGAGCAAACCGAGCCGGTGCTGGCCCTGGACCCCCAAGCCGCCGACTTCAAAGCCTCCGGTGGCCAGCCGCTGCTGCTGGCTGATGGCACGCCCAGCGAACAGCTCAAAGGCATCATGGCCTTTCAGGGCGAGTACCGCATGCTGTCTGAGCGCACCCATGCCATGGTGCAAGCGCTAAAAGACGCTGGCGTTTTAGAAGACGGCAGCCTGCAGCTGCAAGCCAACGCGGGCGGCGAGCCACAGCAGATAGGCGGCTTCATGGTGGTGTCTGAGGCCAAGCTCAAAGCCCTGCCCACCGAGGTCCTCAAAAAGCTGATGGACGCCGACGCCCTGGGCCTGGCCTACGCGCAGATGTTCTCTATGGGCAGTTTGGGTAATTTGTTTGCGCAGCCCGCACAAGCAGCAGAGCCTGCGTCACCCGCCAAGGCAGAGCCCAAGCGCTCGGGCAAGAAAACACAGTAAGGCACCCGTGACGCACCTGCCGCTACGCCACCCAGTTGTCGAGCTTGAGCTTGGGCACGCGCTCAAATTCGCGCAAGTTGTTGCTCACCAGTGTGACCTTGAGCGCCAGCGCGTGGGCGGCAATCCACAAATCGTTGTTGCCGATGGGGGTGCCTGCACGCTCCAGATGCGCTCGGATAGCGCCATAGGTAACGCCAGACGAGTCGTCCAGTGCGATCACCGGAATCAGCGCCTGCAAGCGCTCCAGGGTGTCGAGCGCCTGGGCACGCTGCTGGCTCTTTTCGGCACCAAAGCACAGCTCACCCCAGGTGACCACCGACATACCCACCGAACCAGCCGCCAATTTTTCAAAACGCTGGGCAACGCTGGGTGGGCGCTGTTTGGCAATGTAGATACAGATATTGGTATCGAGCAGGTAGCGCAGCGGGCTCATAAACCCTCGCGCACTTGCGCTGGCGAGTCGTTGCGACCCTCAGCCATGAAGTCATCGGGCAAGGCGGCCAGCAAGTCGAAGGCTGCTGCCAAGTTGGTGGGAATGCGCCGCAGCACCACCTCGTCACCCCGGCGCAGTATCTCTACCTGGCTCACGTCGAACTGGAATTCCTTGGGCAAACGCACCGCCTGCGAGTTGCCCGATTTGAAAACCGCTGCTGTTGTGATGGCATGTGGCATGAGACATCTCCCTGTATTTGTGTGGATACGCAAAGTATATACATGCAGCCAAATTCCATCAAGGATCGCATTCGCGTCCCCCGGAGCGCGCAGCATGAGTAAGCCCAGCACGCTAGCCTTGGCAAATCGCTATTCTTTTAGTAGCTGCTTGCGCACTATCTACGGGGGCTACAGCCTTAATCGATCTAAAAAGACGGTGACTGACCGCGTGCGCGTGCCTCAAACCACCGACACCACCAGCCACAGTTCACGCCGCCTGCGCGTGCTCCACCGCCATGGGGTAAGCGCCGCTGCTGCGCGTAAAACCGATTCAGCCCTGTGCTGCGCCGGTGGTCGCTTTGGCCAGCAGCTCCAAGCCACGGGCCTGCGTGCCAGCGCCTCTGGCTGCGCGAATGCGAAAGCGGGTTTCTGCTGCGCGCTCAGCCCTGCGCAGCTGTGCCATGCGTTGCAGTAAGTGATATTTGCGATGCCTCATACCACTGACACCACCACCTGGGCTTGCGTTAGCCCGGAAGACTGGCGGGCGGCCAGCTCGATGTCGAGCAGCAAAAACTCCTCGCTGTTCTCCAAGCGCTCCATTTCAGCCCGCATGGCGGGGTCTTCGAGCATTTTGGCAATCAATTCTTCATGGGTTTTCATTCAAGCCTCGGAAAATTGCTATTATTTTAGTAGCTGCTTGCGCACTATCTACGAGGGCTGCAGACTAAATCAATATAAAAGCACGTTGACTGGCAGCGCAGCGCCTGGCTACGCTGCCTCTCGCGTTGCCTCGGTCAACACTTCGTCTGAGACACCCCGGCGCTTCAGGGCTTCGATCAGCCGTGCGGTGGAGCTGCCCGCGAGCCGCTCTTCGTCTTTGCGCAGCCCGGTGCTGATGTACGACTTCAGCAGCGTTTGGTATCCAGAGAAGCCCACCAAAGGGGCCAGCGTCTTCATGGACTCCACCACGTCCACCGGAATGCGCAGCGTGATGGATGTAGTGGGGCGGTCTTTTGACAACCGTTTTTTAGTGCGTTCAGTCAGCATAGCGATGCTCCTCAGCGTAGGTGGCGCGGCGCGCCGAAATCAGTCGAATGCAGTCCATTTCAAACTCCAGGTGAACCACGTACACCAAGCGGCCTGCGGCATCAAAGCCAATGGCTGCTTGCCGGGCCTCCTCGTTGCGGGCTGCGTCCACCAGCACAAACAGCGGGTCACCAAACACGGCGGCCGCTTCTGCAAACCGAATTCCGTGTTTGTTCCAGTTCCGCTCGTCTTTGGTGGCATCCCACACAAACGTGTCGCCATTGAGTTCAAACCGTATATCCATCTGCCAAATTCTAATCAACGTATTAACAAAGTCAATACGAATCTTGCCGGAGCCTCACCATGAACAAAACCTACAACCTCGTCTGGAGCGCCGTGCGTGGCGCGTTTATTGCCACCCATGAGTGCGCTAAAAGCAAGGGCAAACCGTCCAGCACCCGCACGGGTCTGGGGGCTACCGGCCTGGTGCTGGGGCTGATGGGTGCCCTGGGTGGAGCGAGTTATGCCGTGGCCGCACCGCCCACGCCAGCGGTGCCCGCACCCAACGCCTTGCCCACGGGCGCTCAGGTGGCCGCAGGTAGCGCCAGCATTGCGCAAACCGCCAACCGCATGGACGTGACCCAGACCAGCCAAAAGGCGATTGTCAACTGGCAGACCTTCAACATCGGCTCTGCGGCGCAGGTCAACTTTGTCCAGCCCAATGCCAGCTCCGTGGCGCTGAACCGGGTGCTGGGCAGCGACCCCAGTGCCATCTTTGGCAAGCTCACGGCCAATGGGCAGGTGTTTTTGCTCAACAGCGCCGGTGTGCTCTTTGGGCGCAGCGCGCAGGTGGATGTGGGGGCGCTGGTGGCGTCTACCGGCAAACTGTCGGACGCTGACTTTTTGGCGGGCAAGCTGCGCATCGTGCAGCAGGGCGGCACCGGCACCATCTTGAATGAAGGCCAGCTCAAGGCCGCTATGGATGGCTACATTGCGCTGCTGGCCCCCGAGGTGCGCAACCAGGGCGTGATCTTTGCCGAAAAAGGCACCGTGGCCCTGGCCGCTGGCGAGGCCTATGAACTGCAATTTGAAGGC
>CAJAVE010000015.1 GCA_903945325.1 uncultured beta proteobacterium
ATGCGAGAGGGGCTCATTGCGGCCGTGCTCAAAAGAGCACCACGCGTGGCACAGCTGCCGACACCAGCCATCAGCGACCTGGCGGCACTGACGCGCGCCAAAGTGCTGCCGATGGTCAACGGGCTATTTCCGTCGGCGGAGCGGGCTATCGTTATGAAGACACTGGAGGCATCAGTCATCTTTTTGACACCCGAAAACATCGAGTGCGTTTTGCGCGATTCACCCTGGCTGCACACAACGTGGGATCTGGCCAATATGTATTTGCTTCAGCGCGGGGCCAAACCCTTGTCTCCTGAAGCACCTTCGATTGTCGGACTCAGCGAGGAAACCAGTTGCTACCTCAGCCTTGACTACCTCAAAGAGCCATGCGATGACCCCTTCGCAGACTATCTGGTCCACGAGGCAGCACATGTCTTTCACAACTGCAGGCGCTGCACCATCGGCTTGCCAGAAACCCGCACACGCCACACCCTACTCAACATCCACTATGCCAAACGGGAAACATTCGCGTATGCCTGCGAGGCATACAGCAGGATTTTGACGATGAGTAAATCTGCGAAAGGACGGCGCGACGCGTTGGCACTTCACGCACAAGGACCACTTCCAAACGAAGACATCGTGGACAGAATTGAGTATTTGGGCATTCTGGGGGAAGCAGTAAGTGCTCGAAACGGCTGGAAACGTATCCTTCAGGCCTGTGCACCAAAAGACTAACCTCCTGTCATTCAATAGCCCATGTCCCACCTCTACCCCTCAATTCCCACGCATAAAGGTGCATTGAACGCCGGGGAATATGCGGAACTTGAACTTCTGCAGACCTTAGAGCGCGGCCTGTCCGATGCCTACACCCTTTTTCACAGCGTTGACTGGTCGCGAGGAATCGGGGCGCACGAGCAGCATGGTGAGATAGATATCGTGATCGTCAACCAGGCAGGGGACGTACTGCTGGTCGAAGTCAAGTCCGGCGATGTCGATTTCACGCCCGAAGGCATCTTCAAGACTTACGGCACCCAGGTGAAGAACATCACCCGGCAGATCGGGTTGCAATACGGCGCATTGAAGTCGCGGCTTGAAGACTCCGGACTGCACGTGCATTTAAG
Source organism: uncultured beta proteobacterium (assembly GCA_903945325.1). Classification (GTDB taxonomy): domain Bacteria; phylum Pseudomonadota; class Gammaproteobacteria; order Burkholderiales; family Burkholderiaceae_C; genus Allorhodoferax. The sequence goes on from CAJAVE010000015.1 coordinate 1,101, forward strand.
CCATTTTCTGGTTTTGCCTCAACTCAAAGTTAAGACAGAGACGGCGCAGTGGCCGCGTGAACGCATCGTTGACAGTGAGGACATGGCAAGCATCGTCTCGCGCATATCTCAGTCGCTGGGTTCTGGGCTACCAAATGCTGCGAATCACCCCCGAGTGCTGGCGTTCTTTGAGAACAAGTTTCAGGTGGTTCCCGATGTGTCTGCTCTGGCGGGACGCATTCAACAATCTGCCACACGCATGTCGGCCGGTCTGGCCACCTGGGTGCCACGCATTACCTCTGTTTCCGGCCTCCTCCGGGTCATAGGCACCGCCGGGTCCGGCAAAACTCAGTTGGCGCTGCGACTATTACGCGATGCCGACGCAACGGGACACAAGGCGGCTTACATCTGCTTTAACCGGGCTTTGGCTGACCATATTTCGCATCTGGCTCCCGTTCGCATGCCTGCGGAGACCTTTCATGAGTATGCGCAGCGCGTGGTCCGTCGCTCCGGTGAGACTGTGGACTTCAAGGAAGCCGGCGCTTTCGACCATTTAGCCGCCCGCTGCATTGCATTGCTTGAGCAAGCTGAGCCGGAACTGGATCTCGTCATTTTGGATGAGATGCAGGACATGCAGCCCGAATGGGTGCTGGCCATGTTGTCGCGTCTTAAGGCCCAAGGAAAAGCGGTGTTGCTGGAAGACCCTGAGCAGCAACTCTACAAAGATCGGATTGCGTTTGATCTGCCGGACGCAATCACCGTCACATCGCAGGAAAATTTCCGTACCCCTCGGTCGCTGGTCAAGCTCATCAACATGCTGCGGCTGACCACTACAGAAGTTGAGACGATGTCCCCCTATGAGGGCGAGATGCCGGACCCAATCGTTTACGAGTCAACGGAAAAGATCGCGCCCTGCACTGTCAAGGCAGTGGAGCGGTGCCTACAACGTGGATTCGCACTTACCGACATCGCCGTGGTGAGCATGCGCGGGCGTGAACGTTCTGTATTACAGGGCCTGGACAAGTTGGGCCTGTGGTCATTGAGCCGCTTTACCGGTCAGTTCGACGAAGGCAGCACGCCGATCTGGAAGGAAGGACAACTACTAATCGAATCCGTTCGGCGTTTCAAGGGGCAAGCCGCTGCGGCGGTGGTGCTGACGGAATGCGATATTGCTGAACTCGACTCACTCAACCGGCGCCTGCTGTTTGTCGGTTTGACCAGGGCTCGGGTGCATCTTGAGTGGGTGATTTCTAAGGATACAGCTCGCATACTTGAAGAGGCATTGGCGTAGTTAGAGCATTACGCCTTTCAAATGTATTTCCCTACTGCCTCTAGCAAGGTTTTCTGCACCTTGGCTCGCAATTCTTTCGGTTCCAGCACCTGCACATCCGACCCAAACCGCAAGATGTCTCCCAATAGCTCCCGGTCATCGGAATACGGTACCTTTAACAGGTAGCTACCATCCGGCTCACGGGTAGCCATTTGCTGGGGATGCCACAGCTCGCCTTCGACCCACTGGGCCCTGTGCTTTGTGAACCGAAGCACGGCCCAGGCGGTGGCCTGTCCCGCAAAGATGCCATAGCTACCCTGTGTGACACGACGAAGTTCGACGGTGTCCACATCCTGCGCGGGCGTATCGAGAATCTCTACATGTTCAATAGCATCGAGGCCGAAACTGCGAATGCCATTGCGGAGGTGGCACCAGGAGTCGATGTACCAGTTGTCGCGGTAGTGCACCAGCTCCTGAGGCGAAATCGTCCTCTCCATGCGCTCAGCCCGTTCACGGCTTAGATGGGTGATTCTGATCCGCTTGCGACTGATCGTGGCCAATGCAACCTGCTCGAATGCTTTGAGCTCCAACTGGCGTTTGCCAGCAAAAGTCATACGCACGCGCTTGGCGATTTCCGCCTCGCCCAGCCCCTTGGCCTGCAGGAGATCCGTCAATTTCTTCTGCAATGGGCGAAGCTTCAAGCCGACGAGGCCGGGCTCCAACTGTTCAATCAATCGTTGGATCGTGAGGAGCGCAACCAGTTCCTCGGGGTTGAACCAAAGCCCCGGCATTTCGGTCGCCAGATTATTGCGATCCAAGAAGTAACCGCCCCGGTCCTTATCGAAGAGGATGGGCATGCCCATCTGGTCACGAAGCTTGGCAATGTCGCGCTTGAAGGTAGCTAGAGAAACTTCCGCGACCTCCATCATGTCGGCGCGGGTGACCAGCCGCTTGGCTTCAAAAAGTGCCTTGTAGGCATAAAGGCGTGCACCATCGCTCATATCCTCTCCCTTTTTTCAGCCTAATTTTGCTACTATATTTATAGCTGCATGCGCAAATTCTAGAGTGCCAGTGGCCAAATTTGCAAACAAAACATTCATACACTGCTCCTCTCAGGGCTCTTGAACACCTGCCTGGCATGCCAATCCAGATTGACCGGATGCGGCAGGTACTCTTTGGCCTGCGGCAGGATCATTCCAGACCCGTGGTACGCCAGCATGCGGTGGGACGCCGCCTCGCCACCGTTAAGGTGCTGGCTAAAAACCATCTGGTAGGTTTCTGGCAGTATCTTGAACGCACCCAGGTCAAACACCTTGTGGTGCAGCGAGCACATGGCAATTCCGTTAGGCACTTCGTCCGGTCCATTGGCTTGAAACCACTTGATGTGCGCCGCCTCCAACCCGATGGACTGTTGCCCCATGCGCAGGTCGTGGCCGCACACTGCGCACCGGTATTGGTAAGCCAGCAGCACCATGGCCCGAAATGCCGGATCACGCCTGCGTTGTGGGTCTCTGGGTGTGCCCATGGACTCAACCTGTGCCAAGCCCACCGCATCCAACACATCACCGCGAATGCTTTCCGGAAAATGCGCATTCACAATGCGCTGCGCCACGTTATTGATGAGTTCAGGCTCCGCCTTTAGCGCGTTGTAAATGGGCATTGTGAATCCACCCCGAACATGGTTCTGGCGCAACTCGGTCAGTGTTGGCGTAGCACCCGCTGGACGATTCAGAATCTCCGGTGGACCATCCAGCTTCCAAAACCCATCGGTCTGCAGGTGCCAGAACGGGTAATGCCGGGTGTTGGATGAACCATCCGGCCCGAACTCTTCCAGCAAGACTTTCAGCAAAGGCTCTGCATCGTTCCAATCCATCGTTTGCGCAGTTACTTCGTTCACACGGGACAGCGCCAACAGAACCAAAAGCGGCTTGTGCACCGCCCTCCGATCGCCGTTTTGCCAAACGCGGATGGCGTTGAACGCCGAAATAACTTCATCGCGGGTCATGGCCAGTATTTCGCCTTGTCCGGAATTACCCACCGCACCCCACCCCTTGGATCCTGCATATCGCCGTCGAAGCGGGGAATCAGGTGCACATGCAAATGCGGCACGGTTTGACCGGCAGCAGCGCCGTCATTGATGCCAATGTTGTAGCCCTGCGGTTGAAACTCATCGTCCAACACCAGCTTGGCACGGTCAAGCAGGGCCAAAAGTTCACCACGCTCCTGCTCCGATAGATCGAAAAATGAACCGGCGTGCCGTTTGGGTATCAACAGGGTGTGACCGGGCGACACCGGGTAGCCATCACGAACAGCAATGGTTGTGGCGTTTTCGTCAATCACCCGCGCCGAAGGCAGGGTGCAAAACGC
>CAJAVE010000016.1 GCA_903945325.1 uncultured beta proteobacterium
AGGAGGTCGCATGAAGCGCCTGGAAGCAATCAACGATTTCGTCATCAAGTTTGCCAACGTCAACGGTTCCGGGTCGGCGTCGGCCAATGAACTGTTTGCCAAGGCGGTGATGCGCATGGGTGTGCCGGTGAGCCCCCGCAATATTTTCCCGAGCAACATCCAGGGCATGCCGACCTGGTATGAAGCCCGGGTGTGCGAGAAGGGCTATCACGGTAGGCGCGGTGGCGTGGACATGATGGTTGCCATGAACCCGCAAACCTGGGACACCGACATTGCCGAAATCGAACCCGGTGGTTACTTGTTCTATGACAGCACGCGGCCGTTGCCGCCGAACAAGTTCCGCGACGATGTGCACACCATTGCCGTGCCACTGACCGAGATCGCCAATGCGGCGTATACCGATCCTCGTCAACGCCAATTGTTCAAGAACATCATTTATGTGGGCGCATTGTCCGTGTTGCTGGACGTGGATGCCGATGTATTTGAGGCACTGTTTGCCGAGCAGTACAAAGGCAAGGAGCGCTTGCTGGAATCCAATATCCGCGCGCTCCATCTGGGGCGTGACTACGTGAAGCAGCACCTGGAAGCACCCTTGGGATTGCGTGTGCGCCGGTCCGACAAGGTGGGCGATCAGATCTTTACTGATGGCAATAGCGCGGCGGCGCTGGGTTGTGTATACGGCGGCGCCACGGTAGCGGCCTGGTACCCGATCACCCCCTCGTCGTCAGTGCCTGAGGCCTTTCAAAAATACTGCGACAAGTTCCGCGTCGACCCGGCGACCGGTCAGCACAATTACGCCATCGTGCAGGCAGAAGACGAACTGGCCTCCATTGGCATGGTGGTGGGTGCAGGCTGGAATGGTGCGCGTTCATTTACAGCAACGTCAGGTCCTGGTGTTTCTTTGATGACTGAGTTCATCGGCCTTGCTTACTTTGCCGAGATTCCGGTGACCATCATCAACGTGCAGCGCGGCGGGCCTTCCACCGGTATGCCGACCCGCACGCAACAGGCCGACCTGTTGTCCTGCGCCTACGCCTCACACGGTGACACCAAACACGTGCTGCTGTTCCCGCAGGATCCGCACGAGTGCTTTACCCATTCAGCGGCTGCGCTGGATTTGGCGGATCGTTTGCAGACCCCCATTTTTGTGATGACCGATCTGGACATCGGCATGAACCAGCGCCTGTGCAAGCCCTTTGTGTGGGACGACGCCAAGGCCTACGACACGGGCAAGGTCATGACTGCCGCCGAGTTGGAGGCGGGCAAGGACTTTGGACGCTACAAGGATGTCGACGGTGACGGCATTCCCTGGCGAACATTGCCGGGTACGCACCCTTCCAAGGGCAGCTTTTTTACCCGTGGAACCACGCGCAATCCCTATGCGATGTATTCCGAGCGCGGACCGGACTACATCTACAACATGGAGCGGCTGATTCGCAAGTTCAAGACTGCGGCAGACTTGGTGCCACAACCCTTGCTACGCAATGCGACGCAGAAAACACCATTCGGTGTCATCTACTTCGGATCCACCGCACCGGCGATGCGCGAGGCGCTGGACGTTCTGGAGGTGGACGGCATTCATGTGGATGCAATGCGTCTGCAGGCCTTTCCGTTTCCACAGTCGGTTGATGACTTCATTGCCGCGCACGACAAGGTGTTCGTGGTTGAACAGAACCGTGATGCCCAAATGCGTTCCATGCTGATCAATGAGTTGGATGTGGATCCTGCGCGACTGATCCGCGTGCTGCATTACGACGGGACCCCTATCACGGCACGATTCATTGGCAGTGCCATTCGCAAGAGCGTGGAAACCGCCACATCGGCAGCGGCTACTCCCGGCCGTAAGGAACTCGCATGACCTATATCGCAAAACCCCATCTGCACCATCCTACGCTGACCAAGAACAAGGTCGGCTACACCCGGCGCGACTACGAGGGCCGCATTTCGACCCTTTGCGCTGGTTGCGGACATGATTCGATTTCCGCGGCCATCATTCAGGCCTGCTGGGAGCTCGACATTGAGCCCCATCGCGTTGCCAAGCTGTCGGGTATCGGTTGCAGTTCCAAGACGCCAGACTACTTCCTCGGTGCCTCTCACGGTTTCAATACGGTGCACGGTCGTATGCCGTCAGTACTGACTGGTGCCAATTTGGCCAACCGCGATTTGCTTTACCTCGGCGTTTCTGGCGACGGCGACTCAGCGTCCATCGGCCTGGGTCAGTTTGCCAACGCCATGCGCCGTGGTGTGCGCATGGCCTACATTGTGGAAAACAACGGTGTCTACGGGTTGACCAAGGGACAGTTCTCTGCCACAGCAGACCGTGGCTCCAAGAGCAAGAAAGGCGTGATCAACAGTGACAGCCCTGTCGATTTGGTCGGTTTGGCCTTGCAGTTGGGTGCGACCTATGTGGCACGCAGTTTTTCCGGGGACAAGGCTCAACTGGTGCCGCTGATCAAGGGTGCCATGTCACACGGTGGCGCGGCGTTCATTGACGTGATCAGCCCCTGTGTCACGTTCAACAACCATGGTGGCAGCACCAAGAGCTACGACTATGTTCGCCAGCATAATGAAGCAGTCAGTCGCATTGACTTCATGGATATGCACAGCGAGATCACCACGCAATACGCCCCCGGTGAAGTAGTCGAAGTGCAACAGCATGATGGCTCCATGTTGCGGCTTCGCAAGTTGCATCCGGATTACGATCCGACGGATCGTTACAAATCCATGAGCTATATGCAGGAGCATCAGGCGCGCGGCGAGGTGGTCACAGGGCTGCTGTATGTAGACCCTCTTGCGACCGACCTGCACATCGCGTTGAACACCACAAGCAAGCCGCTGAATGCGCTTGGCACCGAGCAGTTGTGCCCGGGTGCCAAGGCGTTGGAGAAAATCAATGCTGCGTTGCGTTGAGCCACGCGCTATAACTGTCATATTTAAGGGGTGATGACTATGTCCGAACGCACCGTATTTCAGTCCATGTCCCAACGGCACATCGTCAGCTTGGGGCCGCAGGCCACCGTTTGGGACGCAGCTTGTGTGATGACCCGCGCCAATTGCGGCAGTGTGCTGATTGTGGATACTCCCGGTACCCTGCTGGGCATCGTGACCGAGCGGGACTTGATGACGCGGGTTCTAGCCAAGGCCTTGAACCCCCAGACGACGACGGTCACCGACATCATGACGCGCAGTCCGCATTGCGTGGCGCCCGAGGTTTTAGTCTCTGACGCGGTACTCATCATGATTGAGCGCGGCTTCAGGCATCTTCCTATCGTCGGGCCGGGATCCAAAATTCTGGGCGTTTTCTCAGTGCGCGACGCGTTGCCCAGAGAAATCGGCAACGCTGTCAGCCTGGCTGAGTTTCATGAACAGGTGAATGACGCTTTGGGATAGGCTGTCAGGTTGACGACCGTTTTTCCCTGGCTCGCGCCATGGCGGCTTCTATGTAGGCCTTTTTTTGTTTCAGCACTTCAGGGTCAGTGATACGAGAGTGGGCTGCCAGATTCTCCAGTTTGATTTCAGCCAGCAACTTTAAAACCTGCGCGTGTTCGCTCTGCGTGCGTTCCCGTCGTACACCACGGAGTGCATACCGTTTTCGGGCCAGTAGGGCTTGTGCAGGTGACCATGCGGCCCAGCCTGTGGCTGCGCCTGTAGCATTTTCCAGCACGATGCAGTCCACCGGGCAGACTGGCAAGCAAAGTTCACACCCCGTGCAATACCTTTCTATAACGGTGTGCATCCGCTTGTTGCTGCCGATGATTGCGTCTGTTGGGCACGCCTCAATGCATAGCGTGCAGCCAATGCACCAGTCTTCATCAATGTAGGCCACGCTTCGCGGTGCTTCTGCTCCAAACGCGGGATCCAGGGTTTTTTCGGCTAAGCCAGTCAACTGTGCCAACCGGGCGATGCCTGCTCGACCGCCGGGCGGGCATTGGTTTATTTCCGCCTCACCAGCGGCAATGGCTTGGGCATATCCTGCGCAATCCGGATAGCCACAGCGAGTGCATTGCGTTTGTGGCAATGCATCCAGAATCCGGGAAGCAAGCTCCCCGTGAGGGAGAGCCCGCAAGGTCACTTCTTGCTGGAGATACGCTTCGCTGCTATCCTTTTAGTAGCTGGTTTATCAGCTTTTACGAGAGCTACGGCCGTAATCGCCGACTTTGTGGGCTCTGCTGCTACCGCTTCTGCAGGCTTTTGTGCGGCGATGTTGTGCACCAAAATGAAGGATTTGACGTGTGGATACACATGCTCGCGCCAGCGCTTGCCCGAAAAAATACCGTAGTGGCCAGCACCCTTGGCTTCAAAATGCTTTTGCATGGAGTTGGGTACGCCGCTACAGATATCGTGTACGGCCTGCGTTTGACCGGAGCCGGAGATATCGTCCAGCTCGCCTTCGACAGAGAAAAGTGCCGTTGTTTTGATGTCGGCGGGGCGCACACGCTCGATTTTGCCGTTCACGCCCTTGATGTCCCAGTTGCCATTGACCAGACTGAAGTCCTGGAACACCACGCGGATGGTTTCCAGATAGTAGTCTGCATCCATATCCAATACAGCGTTGTACTCATCATAAAACTTGCGGTGCGCCACGGTGCTGGCGTCGTCACCCTTGATCAGGTCTTTGAAATAATCGTAGTGGCTCTTCGCATGGTTGCTCGGGTTCATCGCTACGAAACCGGTGTGCTGCAGGAAGCCGGGGTAGACGCGACGACCAGCGCCGGGGAAGTTCGCTGGCACGCGGTAAATCACGTTGTTCTCGAACCAGTTGTGGCTCTTGTTCATGGCCAGGTTGTTCACCGCGGTAGGGGATTTGCGCGCGTCAATCGGGCCGCCCATCATGGTCATGGACAATGGCGTCATTTCTCCACGGCTGGCCATCAATGACACGGCAGCCAACACCGGAACAGTGGGCTGGCACACGCTCATAACGTGGCAATTGCCATACTTCTTCTGCACGTGGCGGATGAACTCCTGTACGTAGTTGACATAATCGTCCAGGTGAAATTCGCCTTCTGACAAGGGCACCAAACGTGCGTTTTTCCAGTCGGTGATGTACACCTTGTGGTCCCTCAACATGGTTTTGACGGTGTCACGCAACAGAGTCGCGTAGTGGCCCGATAGTGGGGCAACAATCAGTACGGCCGGCTGTCCCTTGATCTTATCTAGGGTACCTTGGTCATCGCAAAATCGTTTGAAACGGCGCAACTCACAAAACGGCTTGTCAATTTCAATGCGCTCGTGAATGGCGACCTCAACACCATCGACATCAATCGTGCGCAGACCAAATTCTGGCCGCTCGTAGTCCTTGCCCAGGCGGTGCATCAGGTCGTAGCTGGCAGAAATGCGTTGCGCAAACGGGTTTTGACCTGCAACCGACAGCGGATTACCGAATACTTTGGAGGCGGTTTGCGCCATCTCGGAAAACGGCTCCATCAGGGACCGCTGGGTTTCATAGAACTGGTACAGCATGGGTGCTCGCTTTCGAAAACGGTTCAACGCAAAAAAATGTTGCAGTGCAATATAACATTTCTGAGACATTCAGGCCTTGGTGATTGTCTCTAGGATGTCATCGGTTGGCTACCGGTTTGTAAGGGCCATGAAGGGTCCTTCATGGTATGCAGGCGCAATAATTTTCAGACTACCTTGGCAATGCAGGCGCAAACGTATTCAATGTTTTTGCTGTTCAGCGCGGCTACACACATGCGGCCCGTGTCGGTGCCGTACACCCCAAACTCATTGCGCAGGCGCACCATCTGGTCCTTGGTCAGGCCGGAGTAGCTGAACATGCCGATCTGGCTGGTAATGAAGGACATGTCCTGCTGGACACCAGCTGCCTTGAGTCCGTCCACTAGCCTTTGGCGCATGGCCTTGATGCGCACGCGCATTTCGCCCAGTTCCATTTCCCAAAGGGCGCGCAGCTCGGGATTGCCCAAGACGGCTGCGACCACTGCACCACCGTGGATAGGCGGGTTGGAGTAGTTGGTGCGGATCACGATCTTGAGCTGGCTCAGTACGCGACCCGCCTCTTCCTTGTCCTTGCACAGCACGGAAAGGCCACCGACACGTTCGCCGTAGAGGCTGAAGCTCTTGGAGAAGGACGTGGAGACAAAGAAGCTCAAGCCGGCCGCAACGAACTTCTGGATCACGGCACCATCTTCTGCGATGCCGTAGCCAAAGCCCTGGTAGGCCATGTCCAGGAACGGTGTCAGCTCCTTGGCTTTCACCACGGCAATCACCTGGTCCCACTGGGCGGATGTGATGTCATAGCCGGTCGGGTTGTGGCAGCAGGCGTGCAGCACAATGATGGTGCCAGGTGAAGCGGTGTTCAGGCTCGCCAGCATGCCTTCGAAGTTGACGCCGCGTTTGGCCGCGTCATAGTACGCATAGGTGTCCACGTCAAAGCCGGCGTTGGTGAACAGGGCGCGGTGGTTTTCCCAACTGGGGTCAGAAATCAACACTTTGGCGTTGGGGCTGACACGTTTCAGGAAGTCGGCACCAATCTTCAGGCCACCGGTGCCGCCAATAGCTTGTATGGTGGCGACGCGGCCGGATGTGACGGGTTCGCTGTCTGCGCCAAAGACCAGTGCCTTGACGGCGTTGTCGTAGGCCACGATGCCGTCAATCGGCAGATAGCCGCGTGGGGTGGGCTTGTCCATCATGGTTTTTTCGGCAGCTTGCACACACTGCAAAAGGGGCAGCTTGCCGTTGTCGTCGAAATACACGCCCACACCCAGGTTGATCTTGTTGGGGTTGGTGTCGGCGTTGAATTGTTCGTTCAGACCCAGAATCGGGTCACGGGGAGCCATTTCGACAGCGGAGAAAAGAGACATAGCAAAGTCCTGTGAGAAAAATGGGGAGGCCATGCGGCAACAGTGTTGCTGGCAGCCCCGATTCTACCGGGATGCGGGTTTCTACCGACTTTGTGGCTCCCGGCGTTTCACCGTTTTAGTGCATCCTGTATCAGTGGCGGAATCCGTGCAGGTGTCATGGTCTGGTGTTTGACCCAGCCAATGCGCACCGAACCAGAGCACAAGAGCTTCCCGGTAGCGTCGCCTGTTTGTTCCTGTAGGCGCGCCTCCTGCCGGATGGTGAACGAGGAACGCCCCATGTCGCTCAATTGTGCGGTAACCAGCAATTGGTCATCCAGACGGGCAGGGCACAGATATTTGATATTTGCTTCACTGACTACAAAAATGCATCCGGTGTCCTGCTGCAACACCCCTTGCTCCAGCCCCAGCGCCCGCAACCATTCGGTACGCGCCCGTTCGAAATACTTCAGGTAATTGGCGTAAAAAACGATGCCACCCGCGTCCGTGTCTTCCCAGTAGACACGGATCGGCCAGGAAAAAACAGTTGACGCTGGGCTGTCTGGAGTAGGGTGCATGGGTGCATTGTTGCAGACGATTCGGGCGGGATTGCAGGGCATTGGGTACCATGTCCGGTTGTCCCGCGCTTTTAAGCTCTGCTTCTGGAATCCCTTGCCCATGTCTTCACTTGTCTACAGCGCCGCACTGCCGGCCGATCTTGCTGGCGATCAACCGGCAGCCACCGGGCCTGCAGGTGTTTTTGTGCGATTTTCGGACTCGCCGTTCGAGCTGTACCATCCCTATCCCCCAGCGGGTGATCAACCCACCGCCATCGACGAGCTGGTCGAAGGCGTTATCGATGGTGAGGTTTTTCAAACCCTGCTGGGTGTGACCGGTTCTGGCAAGACCTTCACCATGGCCAATGTGATTGCGCGCTTGGGGCGCCCCGCCATTGTGTTTGCGCCCAACAAGACGCTGGCTGCGCAGTTGTATAGCGAGTTCCGCGAGTTCTTCCCGAAGAACGCTGTGGAGTATTTTGTCAGTTACTACGACTACTACCAGCCCGAGGCCTATGTGCCGCAGCGCGATCTGTTCATTGAAAAGGACTCGGCAATCAACGAGCACATTGAGCAGATGCGGCTGAGTTGCACCAAGAGCATCCTTGAGCGCCGTGACGTGGTTATAGTTGCCACGGTCTCTGCTATCTACGGTATAGGCCAGCCCGAGGCATATCACAAGATGATCATGACCCTGAGGGTCGGCGACAAGCCAGGCCAGCGCGACTTGATCGCGCAGCTGGTGCGCATGCAGTACCAGCGCAACGACATGGATTTTTCACGGGGCACGTTTCGGGTGCGCGGCGACACCATTGATGTCTTCCCGGCCGAACACAGCGAGATGGCCATTCGGATTGAACTATTTGACGACGAAATCGAATCGCTGCAGCTGTTTGACCCCTTGACTGGGCGAATACGTCAGAAGATTCCCCGCTTCACGGTCTACCCCAGCAGCCACTATGTGACGCCGCGCGAGCAGGTGCTGGTCGCCGTGGAAACCATCAAGGTCGAACTGGCGGAGCGGCTGAAGTTCTTTGTTTCCGAAGGCAAGCTGGTGGAAGCCCAGCGCCTGGAGCAACGCACGCGCTTTGATCTGGAAATGCTCAGCGAGGTGGGGCATTGCAAGGGCATCGAAAACTATTCGCGCCACCTGAGCGGCTCTGCGCCCGGTGAGCCACCCGCCACGTTGACGGACTACTTGCCCAAGGATTCGATTATGTTTTTGGACGAGTCCCACGTGCTGATCGGCCAGTTTGGCGGTATGTACAACGGAGACCGCTCGCGCAAAACCACGCTGGTCGAATATGGTTTTCGCCTGCCCAGTGCGCTGGACAATCGCCCGCTCAAATTTGAAGAGTTCGAGACCAAAATGCGCCAGGCCATCTTTGTGTCGGCCACGCCCGCCCAGTGGGAACAGGACCACGCAGGCAAGGTGGTGGAGCAGTTGGTGCGCCCCACCGGGCTGGTGGATCCGGAGGTGGAAGTGCGCCCCGCCACCCACCAAGTGGACGATGTACTGCAGGAAATCCGTATCCGGGTCGAGAAGAACGAGCGTGTTCTCATCACGACGCTGACCAAGCGCATGGCGGAGCAGTTGACCGACTATTTGAGTGACAACGGCGTCAAGGTGCGCTACTTGCACAGCGATGTGGATACCGTCGAGCGGGTCGAGATCCTGCGCGACTTGCGCCTGGGTGCCTTTGATGTGCTGGTTGGCATCAACCTGCTGCGTGAGGGGCTGGACATACCGGAGGTGTCCCTGGTGGCCATTCTGGATGCAGACAAAGAAGGCTTTTTGCGTTCTGAGCGCTCGTTGATTCAGACCATTGGCCGTGCAGCGCACAATTTGCATGGACGCGCCATCTTGTATGCCGACAAGATGACCAATTCCATGGAGCGTGCCATCGGCGAGACCGATCGGCGACGCAAGAAGCAAATCGCCTTCAACCTCGTCAACGGGATCACGCCACGCTCGATCGTCAAGCAGGTGCGCGACCTGATTGACGGTGTCTACAGTGAGAAGGCTGGCAAAGAGGCCGAACGCCTGGAGCGCGACGCGCTACAGCGTGCACAGGTGGAGGACATGAGCGAGAAAGACATTTCCCGCGAAATCAAACGTCTGGAGAAGCTCATGATGGAACACGCCCGTAACCTGGAATTCGAGAAAGCCGCCAAAGTGCGCGACCAACTGGGCATTTTGAAGGAGCAGGCCTTTGGTGCACCGGGTAACGACAACATCGTTCCCATTGGGGCAGTCGGCAAATAAATCGGAAAAGTGACTGATCAGTCTAATTACCTGAGCAAAACACTTGGTTTCTTGTTATACTTGAGTTAGTTAGTCAACCAAGTGCGACTGAAGGAGTTCTTTATGCGTCTCACCACCAAAGGCCGTTTTGCCGTTACGGCGATGATCGATCTGGGTCTGCGCCAAAGCGCAGGTCCCGTTACGCTGGCCGCTATCAGTCAACGTCAGCATATTTCCCTATCTTACCTTGAGCAGTTGTTCGGCAAACTGCGCCGCCACGAATTGGTTGAGTCGACCCGGGGGCCGGGTGGTGGCTATACGCTGGCACGCAAAGCCGCTGATATTACAGTTGCAGACATTATCGTGTCTGTCGACGAACCCATTGATGCGACCCATTGCGGTGGCAAAGAAAACTGCCATGGCGAAGGCGAGCGCTGCATGACGCATGACCTGTGGGCCTCGCTTAATGTGCGCATGGTGGAGTTTCTGGACTCGGTCACGCTGCAAAAGCTGGTGGACGACCAACTCGCCAAAGGTTTGGAGGTGGAAGAAAAGCCCAGCGTCAAGCGCGCGATTTCGGCTATGCCCCTGAGCAAGCCGATTCGTATCAATGCACCCAATTCTGTGTTTGCCCTGGGCAATGCATTTTCCAAAAATTAGAGCCAGCCATGGAAATTACCCCTCACTTCCCCATTTATATGGACTACAGCGCCACCAACCCCTGCGATGAGCGGGTCGTGGACGCCATGCTTCCCTGGTTGCGTAGCCACTTTGGCAACCCCGCATCGCGCAGTCACGCCTGGGGCTGGGAGGCCGAAGCGGCGGTCGAAAACGCACGCGGCCAAGTGGCGGCGTTGATTGGCGCCGATCCCCGCGAGATTGTCTGGACCTCGGGTGCAACCGAATCGAACAATCTTGCACTCAAGGGGGCAGCGCATTTTTACCAGTCCAAGGGCAAGCACATCATCACAGTCAAGACCGAGCACAAGGCGGTATTGGATACTTGTCGCGAGCTCGAACGCCAGGGATTTGAGGTAACGTACCTCGACGTGGAGGAAGATGGGCTGGTCAATCTGGACGCCTTCAAAGCGGGCATTCGCCCGGACACCATCCTGGCCAGCGTGATGTATGTGAATAACGAGATCGGTGTCATCCAGGATATCGCCGCCATTGGCGCGGTGTGCCGTGAAAAGGGCATCATTTTTCATGTGGATGCGGCACAGGCAACCGGTCGTGTAGCGATTGATCTGTCGAAGCTGCCGGTGGACCTGATGAGCCTGACCGCCCACAAGACCTATGGCCCAAAAGGGATTGGCGCATTGTTTGTGCGCCGCAAACCCCGCGTGCGCCTGGAAGCCCAGATGCATGGTGGTGGCCACGAGCGCGGCATGCGCAGTGGCACCTTACCCACGCACCAGATCGTTGGCATGGGTGAGGCCTACCGCATTGCCAAGGAGGAGATGGCGGCTGAAAACGTTCATATTCAGGCACTGCACGACCGTATGCTCGCCGGGCTGAAAGATGTGGAGCAGGTCTTCATCAATGGCCATGTGACGCAGCGCGTGCCCCACAACCTGAACATGAGCTTCAACTACGTCGAAGGCGAGTCGCTGATCATGGGTATCAAGGGCTTGGCGGTGAGCAGTGGTTCGGCCTGCACCTCAGCCAGCCTGGAGCCCAGCTATGTACTGCGCGCCCTGGGCCGCAGCGATGAACTGGCGCACAGCAGTTTGCGCATGACCATAGGCCGCTGGACCACCGAAGCGGAAATCGATTACGCCATCGATACCATCAAGAAGAACGTGGCCAAGCTGCGCGATCTCAGTCCACTTTGGGACATGTACAAAGAAGGCATTGATATTTCCACCATCCAGTGGGCCGCCCATTAAGGAGTTTGAAAATGGCAT
>CAJAVE010000017.1 GCA_903945325.1 uncultured beta proteobacterium
CGGAGGTCGAGCGACCTATTATTTCAGGTGCTTGCCGATCAGGCCAGCCATCTCGAACATGGACACTTGCATCTTGCCGAAGATTTCCTTCAGCTTGGCATCCGCATTGATCATGCGCTTGTTGACTGCATCCTGCAGTTTGTTCTTCTTGATGTAAGCCCACAGCTTGCTCACCACTTCGGTACGTGGCAGCGGGTTTGCACCCACGATGGCAGCCAAAGCGGCGCTAGGCGTCAGGGCCTTCATGAATGCAGCATTCACGGTGCGCTTTTTAGCGGGAGCTTTTGCAGCGGCTTTCTTTGCAGGAGCAGCTGCTTTTTTAGCAGGAGCTGCCTTCTTTGCCGGTGCTGCTGCTTTCGCAGGTGCCTTTGCGGCTACTTTCTTGGCGGGGGCTGCTGCTTTTTTAGCAGGAGCTGCCTTCTTTGCCGGTGCTGCTGCTGCCTTTGCAGGTGCCGCTTTTTTAGCCGGAGCTTTCTTTGCAGTTGCCATGATTGATTGTCCTTCTTGAAGTTGATTAATCACCAGCAAAAAACTGCTTCTTCACTGGTACACGGATGCTACTGGAGAAAAAGGCGCATATCCAGCGGGGAAAACACTTTTTCATTGGGAAATGTTGTTTTTTTCATTGGAGAATGGGCATATTTACCAAAAAGGAGTGATGCACTATGGCAATTGAGTTTGCAACCTGCGATTTGTGCGATGCCCACAAGAACGATTCCACTGGGGAGTTTCGGGTATTTCCACCTGTTTTCAGTGACTTTGGGCAGGTCAAAAAGTTCTCGGGGCCGGTGGAAACCGTCAAGTGTTTTGAAGACAACACCCTGGTCAAGGCGGCGGTGGACTCGTCTGGCCTGGTCGATACGGCGCAGGGGCGCGTTGGCAAGGTGCTGGTGGTGGATGGCGGCGGGTCATTGCGTCGCGCATTGCTGGGGGGCAATCTGGGTGCCGCCGCAGCGCGCAACGGCTGGGCCGGTGTAGTGATTGATGGCTGTGTGCGCGACAGCGCTGAGCTGTCCGGCCACGCGGTAGGCATACGCGCATTGGCTGCCATGCCTTTGCCAACCGAGAAGCGCAACGAAGGTCAAGCCAACGTCGCGGTGCAGGTGCAGGGTGTCTGGGTGCGCCCTGGCGATTGGCTGTATGCCGACGAAGACGGTATCGTGGTGGCGTCTAGGGCGCTGGTGTAGTGGTGTCGCCCGAGGGCAGGGTGGCCAGCAGCACGCCCAGCAATGCTATGGCAAATGCCAAAGCCTGCATGCCACTGAGTGATTCTCCCAGCACCAGGACGCCGACCACGGCGGCCGATATGGGTAGCATGACGGTGAATACGCCAGCACGGGCCGCCGGCACGCCTCTCAGCCCCGTCATCCATAGCCACACCGTCCACACACTGGCGGCCATCGCATAGAAAACCAGCAGCGCCCAGGAGCCGCCGGTGACCGCGGCAAAGTCAAAGCGCCAGGCCGCATACAGCCCCATGGGTGTCATCAGCAAAAAGCCCCATAGGTTGATCAGCGCAGTGATGCGTTTGGGCGACAAGGCACCGGTCAACTTCTTGCCAATCACTGCATAGGCGGCTTCGCACAACACCGCGACAAAAACCAAAACATTGCCCAGCAGCTCTCTGTTGTTGATCAAATCGGCCTCTGGCCCGCCAGGGACATGCGCAGCCAGCTCTCCTTTTGATAGCGCCAGCAATCCGATGCCAAGCGCCCCACAACCCACCGCCGCCCACACCCGCAAGCCGATACGCTCTTTCAAAAAGGCCCAACTCATCACTGCAACCACAGCCGGAATAGTGGCCATGATGACGCCGGCCGACACGGCGCTGGTCATGCTGACGCCAAACAGCATGGAAATAGAGAACAGGAAGTTGCCGAGAAAGGACTCCAGAAACACCAGGCGTTTGGTTGTTGGCGTCATCGGGCGCTCGTCCGCCGGGCGTTTGAGCCAATGCGCCATGGCAAGGCCACCAATGCCAAAGCGCATCCATGCCAGCAGGAACACGCCCAGAGCGGCGACCAGCGGTTTGGATAAAGCGACATAACTGCCAACCAGGGCCATGCTCAGCGCAAGGCTGCCATAGGCCAGCAATCGGTTCGGATGAACACCGTCAGCCTCGACAGCGCCCGACATCAGGAAATGCCCGCCACCGCGTGGTGGCTGGCATGGGCATTCTTGATCGCCTGTGGCCCCAGCGAACCTGCGAGCATGCCCAGCAGTGCGGCCAGGATGCCGGCGAGCTGCGCTGGAAACTCTTCTCCTGCCGGAGTCGCAAGGAACAACATCCACGTCAGCAAGCCAAGCACGATGGAGAAAACTGCGCCCTGCGTTGTGGCACGCTTCCAGTACAAGCCGAACACCAATGGAATGAACGCGCCAACCAGCGTCACCTGGTACGCGCCTGAGACCATTTCGTAAATGGGTGTTCCTTGCGCCTTGATGGCATAGGCGAGCACCGTTGCACTGAAAATCAACACGGTGATTCGCATGGTTCGCAACTCTTCTTGGTCGCCCATATGGGGCTTGAATTGACGCCAGATGTTTTCCACAAAGGTGACGCTGGGCGCCAACAACGTCGCTGACGCGGTGGACTTGATGGCTGACAGCAGGGCACCGAAGAACAGCACCTGCATCACAAACGGCATTTTTTCCAGTACGAGGGTGGGCAGCACTTTTTGCGGATCATCCTTGAGCAGGGCTGCGGTTTGTTCCGGCATGATGATGAGTGCGCTGGTCACCAGGAACATCGGCACAAAAGCAAACAGGATGTAGCAGATGCCGCCAATGACCGGGCCTTTGGTGGCGGCGTTGATATTGTTGGCCGACATCACGCGCTGAAACACATCCTGCTGGGGAATGGAGCCCAGCATCATGGTAATGGCTGCAGCGAAGAAGAAGACAATGTCCTTGAAGGTGGGTTCCGGCAGGAACTTGAACATGTCCTGACTGACGGCCAGTGACACAACCTTGTCCGCGCCGCCCGCCATGTTTCCGGCAAATACTGCCAGTATTGCCAGACCGCCCACCAGGATGATCATCTGGATGAAGTCCGTCACCGCAACTGACCACATGCCCCCAAACAATGTGTAGGCCAGGATGGAGACCACTCCAATGACCATGCCCATGGGTACGCTGATAGCACCGTCGGATAGCAGGTTAAAGACCAGTCCCAGCGCTGTAACCTGCGCCGACACCCATCCCAGATAGCTCAGCATGATGATCAGTGAACAGATGACCTCTACAGTGCGGCCAAAGCGCTCGCGGTAGTAATCACTGATGGTGAGCAGGTTCATCTTGTAAAGCTTGCCGGCGAAGAATATGCCAACAAGGATGAGGCAGGTTCCGGCGCCAAACGGATCTTCCACCACGCCGTTGAGCCCTGTGTTGACGAACTTGGCAGGAATGCCCAGCACAGTCTCAGACCCAAACCAGGTTGCAAATGTGGTGGTCACGATCATGACCAGCGGCAGGTGCCGTCCGGCAATCGCGTAGTCCGACGTGTTCTTGACGCGTTTGGCCGCGTAAAGGCCAATGGCGATGGTGATCAGCAGATAGACGATGACCAGGGTCAGCAGCACAGCACACTCCTCAAAAGCTTCGCATTATCACAACAGTTTGTCCGTGTGACGACTGTTCCTTGTTTACGGCGGCTGCGCGCCCTCATGAAAGTTCTCGCAACGGCCACTTCGACTTTCAGGCTCGGCTCACTTTTTTGGTTCATGAAATTTTCATATCGCATTTACTATGTTTCATATTGAGAAAGTATTCGCCTAACTCTTTGATTTATATAGAATAATTATTTAGTCATATATAAGACATAAGACACAAAATCAGTCTTATACAAGACTAGAATAGAGTCCAGCAGAATTGCAAAGCCCCCCTCGGGCACCGAATTTCTTTAACTACGACGGAGTGACTCCATGACTACGCAAACACGTGAACAGCAAATCGCAGCTCTCGAAAAAGACTGGGCCACCAACCCCCGCTGGAAAGGCGTTAAGCGCGGCTACTCCGCTGCCGACGTTGTCCGTCTGCGCGGCAGCGTTCAACCTGAATGCACCTTTGCCAAGAATGGTGCCGAGAAGTTGTGGGACAAAGTCAATGGCGGGGCCAAAAAAGGCTATGTCAATGCTTTCGGTGCTATCAGCGCTGGCCAAGCCATGCAACAGGCCAAGGCTGGTCTGGAAGCGGTGTACCTGTCTGGCTGGCAAGTAGCCGCTGACGGCAACACTTCCGAGACCATGTACCCAGACCAGTCTTTGTATGCTTACGACTCCGTGCCAACCATGGTTCGCCGCATCAACAACACGTTCAAGCGCGCCGACGAAATCCAGTGGGGCCGTGGCATCAACCCGGGTGACAAGGAGTTCATCGATTACTTCCTGCCCATCGTGGCTGACGCGGAAGCCGGTTTCGGTGGCGTGCTGAACGCCTTTGAACTGATGAAGAACATGATCACATCAGGCGCTGCCGGCGTTCACTTTGAAGACCAATTGGCGGCCGTGAAGAAATGCGGTCACATGGGTGGCAAGGTGTTGGTTCCTACCCGCGAAGCCGTTGAGAAACTGATCTCTGCACGTCTGGCTGCTGACACCATGGGTGTGTCCACCATCATCCTGGCGCGTACCGATGCAGAAGCGGCCAACCTGATCACCAGCGACTACGACGCCAACGACAAGCCTTTCATCACCGGTGAGCGCACGCAAGAAGGCTTCTACCGCGTCAAGAACGGTCTTGAGCAATCCATCAGCCGTGGTGTGGCTTATGCTCCTTATGCGGACCTGGTGTGGTGCGAAACCGGCGTACCAGACATTGGCTTTGCCCGTGAGTTTGCACAGGCTGTGCTCAAAGAGTGCCCAGGCAAGCTGTTGTCCTACAACTGCTCACCATCGTTCAACTGGAAGAAGAACCTGAACGACTCGCAGATCGCTTCCTTCCAGGAAGACCTGTCGGCGCTGGGCTATAAGTACCAGTTCATCACGCTGGCAGGCATTCACATCAATTGGTTCAACACCTTCCAGTTTGCTCATGCCTATGCACAGGGCGAAGGCATGCGCCACTACACCGAAATGGTGCAAGAGCCCGAGTTCGCTGCTCGCGACAAGGGCTACACCTTTGTGTCGCACCAGCAGGAGGTGGGCGTGGGTTACTTCGACGACGTGACCACCGTGATCCAGGGCGGTTCTTCTTCAGTGAAGGCCTTGACTGGCTCTACCGAAGAAGAGCAGTTCCACTAAGCTCTGCAAGAGAATGAAAAGCTGGAATCCTAAGGGGCTCCAGCTTTTTTCTTCGGGCTATTAACTTAACATAATATACATCGTATCAAGTTGAAAATGCATATCGAAATAGGATCACCAAGCCCCTTGCTTTCTTTTTCCTCGCACTGCTACAGCAATGATTCCGACTATGTCATCACGTTGCACTTGCATCGCAAAGTCTATTGCAGTCAATCCGATAGCATTTTTTAGGTTAGGGTCGGCCCCTGCATCAAGCAGCAACTTGACTACATCAATGGTTCCATACTTGGCCGACAGCATGAGTGGCGTACTGCCGTTAGGCGAAGTTGCGTCAACATACGCATGGTTTTCAAGAAGTAGCTCCACAATTTTGCTATGCCCCCCAGTCGCGGCATAGTGCAGTGGTGTCCAACCGGGCTTGTTAACGTCGGCATCATGGGCAATCAGTACTTTGCAAACATCCAGATACCCGCGCAAAGCCGCCAGCATCAATGCGCTCTCATCGTTCAAGGTTCTAAACTCCACTTGTGTAGATGGACTTTCAAGCAAGGCATTGACCACTTTAAAAGCGGGCTCTCGCAGCGCCAGAATCAAGGCCGGTTCTCCATTGGGTGACAACGTGTTGGGATCAAACCCACGTTTTAATAGAGCGCGAACGACATGGTCGTTGTCCGGTCGTATTGCGTGAAAAAAATCCTCATAAGTTCCAGCACTTACAAAAGAATACCCAATTAAAACAAAAAGATAGAAAGAAAACCTAATGTTTCTTCTCATGTAAAAACACCCTTGAAAAGCACAGAGAAATTTCGGCTTGTCAGCTCCCCGATCGCATCAACACTACATGCACGCAAAGTTGCCAATTGCTTGGCTACTTGGCACACATACGAGGGGTTATTGATCTTGCCTCGATACGGCACAGGGGCCAAGTAAGGGCTGTCAGTTTCAATCAGAAGTCTGTCCAGTGGGACCCAGGACGCCACATCACGCAGGTCCTGCGCGGTTTTGAACGTCAGGATTCCGGAAAACGAAATGTAAAACCCCATATCAAGCGCCTCGCGGGCAACTTCCTGGCTTTCAGTAAAGCAATGAAAAACTCCGCCCGCTGATCCAGCCGATCCGTCTTCACCTTCTTCGCGCAAGATGCGCAGGGTATCGGCCGACGCACTTCGTGTGTGGATCACCAACGGCTTTTGCAACTGCCGTGCAGCACGTATGTGCGTACGAAACCGATCACGCTGCCAGTGCATATCCACATGGGTGCGCTCACCGAGTCGGTAATAGTCCAAACCGGTCTCACCCACCGCAACGACGCGAGGCATGTTCCCCCGTTGCAACAAATCATCCAAAGTAGGTTCAGTAACGCCCTCGTTGTCAGGGTGCACACCCACAGTCGCCCAAAAGTTGTCGTAGGTAGTCGCCAGTCCATGGACCGCGGGGAACTCTTCCAGAGTCGTGCAAATACAAAGAGCGCGGCCCACCTGCGCCTGAGCCATCGCCTGCCGAATCTCAGACATTGAGGCAACCAGCTCTGGGAAAGTCAAATGGCAATGGGAATCTGTGAACATGGTCAGCGCCAATAGGAGGCGTAGGCATTCACCGCGCTGCGCCTCAAGAAAAAACTAAATGGTTTGGGTGGGACGCTCAGAGGCCATGTGGGCCCCCAGAATCTCTTCGATTTTGAGCTTGAGCGCTCTCGACTTCTCATCCTTGGGAAAGGTGATGCCCACACCCTGTGTGCGCCCGCCAGCGGCCTTGGCTGGCGTTACCCAAGCGACTTTCCCAGCCACTGGGTAGCGCTGCATGTCTTCTGGCAATGACAATAAAACGTAGACATCGTCGCCCAAGCCATACTCCCTGGCCGTCGGAATAAAGACTCCACCCTCGGCGAATATCGGGATGTAAGCCGCATAAAGAGCAGCCTTTTCCTTGATAGACAGCTGGATGACGCTGGGTCTGGGTGGTGTGGTGTTTGGCGTGGTGCTCATCGTTTACCTGCTCATTACCTTGAGTTTAGAGCCGATTGGGCCTGTCCAACAAGTGCTTCCAGCATCAGGCCGCCGTTAAATGGGTGATCCATGGTGCGCATGGCACGTGACAGCGCCCTGCTCCAATCGCTCAATGCAGAAAACCTGGCACCAGCAGACAAATCTGCAGGTGAGAAAAACCGGGGTGCAGCCCCCGTTTGGGACGCCATCAAATCGTGGCACAGTTTGTGAAGTGCATCAATTGTTTGGGGCAATGTCCAGTCCTTGAAGTACCCGACATCTCCTTTGGCAACCGCCTTGGGCAGCAGCGACCACGCATTGGACTCCCGGCCTGATGCAGCATAAGCCAGTGCATCATCGGGCCGCCCCCCCATGGCCATGAGCAGGCGTTGTGCCTGCGTGGCTTCAAGACCCTGCGCCTGCAGCCAGGCCTGGCTGGCTGGCGCTGTCGGCCACAGCATGGAATGTCCCAGACAGCGGCTGCGGATGGTGGGAAGCAACTGATAGGCTGACTCGCTGGCCAGAACAAACTTCACGTCGCCTGGCGGTTCTTCCAGCGTTTTCAGCAAAGCGTTAGCCGTAATCGTATTCATTTGCTCGGCTGGATAGACCAGAACCGCCTTACCTCGCCCGCGCGCACTGGTGCGCTGGGCGAACTCGACCGCTTCGCGCATGGCGTCGACCCGAATTTCCTTGCTGGCCTTGCGTTTTTTGTCGTCAATCTCGGACTGGGCCTTTTCGCTCAACGGCCAGCCCAAAGCGATCAACGTCGTCTCGGGCATTAACACGCACAAGTCTGCATGGGTATGCACGTCGATGGTATGGCAACTGCCGCAGGCACCGCAGGCGCCCGCCTCGCCCGGTCGCTCGCACAGCCAAGCCCGTGCCAGTTCCAGTGCCAACGCATACTGACCGAGCCCCGAGGGACCGTGCAGCAGCCAGGCATGGCCACGCTGAGCCAGCAACTGTCGGGCCTGGGCCGCAATCCAGGGCTGAGGCGCTGTGCGAGGGTTTTCGCTGGTCATGACAACATCCCCTTTGCGCGAACCGCCCTCTCCACCTCAACCCAAACGGCCGATGGGTCCTGATCGGCATTGATGCGGGCAAACCTTCCTGGACTCTGGGCAAAACGATCTGCATATCCACCAGCTACGCGTTCAAAAAAAGCCTTCGGCTGCGACTCAAACCTGTCTGGCGCACGTGCACCAGTGAGCCGCTGCGCTGCTACCGCAGCAGGAAGGTCAAACCAGACGGTGAGCTCGGGTTGAAGCACCCCATCCTGCACCCAATGCTCCAGCGTGGCCAGCATGCCGCGGTCAAAACCGCGTCCTGCGCCCTGATACGCAAAGGAAGCATCTGTAAACCGGTCGCATAGCAGTACTTCGCCACGGGCCAGAGCGGGCTGAATCACCTGTTTTATGTGATCACGGCGGGCTGCAAACACCAGCAAAGCCTCGGTCATGGCGTCCATGGGGTCATTCAGCACCATCTGGCGCAACTGCTCGGCCAGCGGGGTCCCGCCAGGCTCGCGGGTGAGCGTGACAACCCTGCCCTGCGAACGGAAAGCCTGTGCCAGACCTTCGATGTGCGTGGATTTTCCGGCGCCGTCAATGCCTTCGAAAGTAATAAAAAGTCCGTTCATTGTTTTGATCATTCACTCATTGCCCGCGCTGGTATCTGTTGACCGCCCTATTGTGCTCGTCCAGCGATTGACTGAAATGGCTGCTGCCATCGCCGCGCGCCACGAAATAAAGCGCTTGGGACGGCGCGGGTTGAACCGCCGCCAGCAGCGAAGCCTTGCCAGGCATGGCAATCGGTGTGGGTGGCAGCCCCGCCCGGGTGTAGGTGTTCCACGGGGTATCGGTTTGCAGGTCTTTCTTGCGCAAATTGCCATCAAAGGCGACGCCCATCCCGTAGATCACCGTCGGGTCCGTCTGCAAGCGCATGCCGATACGCAAACGGTTGCTGAATACCGCCGCGATATGGGCGCGGTCCTTGGGCGAACCCGTCTCTTTCTCCACGATGCTCGCCAACACCAGTGCATCTTCAGGTGACTTCAAGGGCGTGTTGGGGTCTCGCAATGCCCAGGCCGCAGCCAGGTGTTTGTCCATGGCTCGCATCGCCCGCCGCAGCACGGCCAGATCACTGGAGCCCTTGCTGTAGGTGTAGGTGTCGGGGAAAAAGTGCCCTTCTACCGGTGTACCGGGCTTGCCCAGTTGCGCCATGATGTCGGCTGCCAACAGCGCCGCAGAGTCAGGCTTGAGCTGCTCCGCCCTGCCAAGGGCCTCTTGAACCTGGCGAAACGTCCACCCCTCCACCAGGGTGACGCTGCGCAACGACTCTTCACCCCGCACCAGTTTTTGCAAGAGGCTGCGCGGGGTGGTCATGCGGTCCAACTCATAACTGCCAGCCTTGATTTGCCGGGACAGACCTGAAACCCGGAACCATGCGTAGAGCAAACCGGGATGCACTGGCACGCCCGCGTCCTGCACGGCATTTGCAACGTCGCGCCCGCTCATTCCTGGTTCTACGGACAGGTCAACGGTAGGGGCCGACAAGTCAAACGACTGGTCCAGCCACAGGTACCCTGCACCCGCAACAGCCAGCAGCAAGGCCAATACGACAGAAAAAAACAAACGCACAGCCCTGCAACCCCCATGAAATGATGGGAGGAATCATAATTCAGCGCATGAACATGACGACAACCCTATCTCCCGCCGACGTCGCACGATCTTCTGTGCTGGACGGCGTGGCACTTTTGACCCATTTGGGCATCATCAAAGTCGAAGGCGACGATGCCGCAAAATTCATCCATGGCCAGTTGACACAGGACTTTTCGCTGCTGGATCTGCACACTGCGCGGCTTGCAGCGTTTTGCTCCCCCAAGGGCCGCATGCTGGCCAGTTTCATTGGTTTCAAACGCAGCAACACCGAGGTATGGCTGATTTGTAGCCGTGATATTTTGGCCCCCACTCTCAAGCGTCTGTCCATGTTCGTGATGCGGGCCAAGGCCAGGCTGACCGACGTGACGCCGGACTATGCGATTTACGGTTTGGCGGGAAGTGCTATAAAAACAATAGCTGATTGCGCAAATTCCACGGGCTCCAAGGCCGATTTGGATACCTGTACTTTGGTCAATTTACACCCGGCTGATGCAATACTGCGCCAACTGTGGGTGGCACCATTGGCCGAACTGCCACCTGCCGGTGCAATCTTGCCGTTGCCCACCTGGCTGTGGGGCGATGTGCGCAGTGGCGTTGCAACCCTCACCGCGCCCGTGGTGGAGGCCTTTGTGCCCCAAATGCTCAACTACGAATCCATTGGTGGTGTAAATTTTAAAAAAGGGTGCTACCCCGGTCAGGAAGTCGTGGCGCGCAGCCAATTCAGAGGAACGCTCAAGCGCAGGGCTTTTGTCGCGCACGCTGACGTCGAAATGGCGGCCGGGCTTGAAATTTTCCGCGCGTCTGACGCGAGTCAACCCGTCGCCACCGTAGTACAGGCGGCGGCGGCGCCCGGTGGTGGCTTTGATGCCATCATTTCCGGACAGTTGTCTGCGATGGAAGAAGGCGCCCTGCACTTGGTGAGCAGTAGCGGGCCAACCGTGCAAATCCTGCCGTTGCCGTACGCTTTGCTCGACGATATTTGACTGGCCAGTCGATACAGGGCCTGAATTGCGGCTAAATTGTGCCGCTGGACGAATCGCGACCCATAATTGGGCCAAAATCTGGCAATACGAGCACAAGGGATTGGTACTGACGATGACTAAGCCAATAAGTAAGGAAGAAGCATTTGCCCGCCTGGGTTCCATCACCCGCGAAATGCACGAGGCGTTCGCCGTCCTGGGTGGTGGCTCTGAGTTGCACAACGTAGTTGAGGAGTTTCCTAACGCCCGCGAGCGGTTGACCCACGTCGGCATGATGACCGAAAAGGCTGCCAACACCGTGCTCAACCTGGTCGATGCAGCCAAGCCCGAATGTGACGACCTGTCCAAGCGCGGCGAGGAACTGAGTCAGTCGCTGACCCGGATGGCCGCCTCAAGTGATTTGACCGTAGAACGCGCCCGCGCACTGATGGGTGTCTGCGGCAAATTTGCCGAACGTACGGCAGCATTTGCCGACAAACAGGGCTCCATCCTGAGTGACATCATGATGGCCCAGGATTTTCAGGATCTGTCGGGTCAGGTTATCAAAAAGGTGATCGACATCATCAACCGGACGGAGCTGCAACTGGTTCAGCTGCTGATCGACAGCGCGCCGAACCCGGACAAGGCAGTTGCCACAGAATTTACCGGCGAAACCCACCAGTTGCAGGGTCCACAGGCCAACGAAACCGCGCTTGCCCAGGATGATGTGGACGACCTGCTGGCGTCACTGGGCTTCTAACCCTTTCCACTGAAGGCGTTTTTCAAGGCCCGTGCCGCATCGGCATGGGCTATTAAAGCTTCGGGTATGGCACGGCCCATTTTGATGAATTCGTGCACCACGCCCCGGTAAATGTCCAGATCCACCGCCACACCGGCCATGCGCAGACGGTCGGCGTACGCCACGCCCTCGTCCACCAGCGGGTCGCACTCGGCCAGGCCGAGCCAGGCTGGTGTCACTCCTGTCAGATCCACCGGGTGACCGGATGCATCCACCCCGTCCAGCGGGGCAAAACGCCAGTCGTCGCGGTCTGCCGGAGTGCGTATGTAATGGTTAAAAAAGTAGGTGATGTGCGGTTCTTCGAGCACAAAGCCCCTGGCAAACTTGCGGTGGGAGTCGGCCGTCTGGTGGGCCGCCGTGCCGGGATAAAACAGCAGTTGCAGCGCCAGCGGGATACCTGCATCACGCGCAAATACCGCACATACCGCCGCGAGCGTGCCACCCGCACTGTCGCCACCCACAGCAATATGTTTAGCGTCAAGCTGCTTGTCAGCCCCTTGTGCCGCAACCCATTGCACAACATCCCAGGCATCGTTTAACGCTGTGGGAAACTTGCTCTCGGGTGCCAGGCGGTAGTCCACGGATAGCACGGCACAGTGGGCCAGGTGCGCCAGCTGGCGGCACAGCGCGTCATGTGTCTCGATATTGCCGATGGTGAAACCACCACCATGGAAATAAACCAGCACCGGCAGCAACCCGTGGCTGGGCGCGACCAGGCGCACCGGTATCGCAAAGCCATCCCGCGCCACTACGGGCAAATCTTCAACGCGGGCCATGGCGTGCAATGGCAAATCCAGCACACCGGCTCCGGCCGTATAGGCTTCGCGGGCCTGCACCGGGGTTAGCGCATGCAGCGGCATATGACCCGCGCGCGCCATGCGGTCCAGCACGCCATGCATGGCGGGTGTCAGCAAGGCTTTGGCGTTACGGTGGTGACTCATGGTGGCAAATGTTCTTGGTAAAGTGCAGTTTTCATACTACCGCAGCCCGCCATGTCCCTGATCTACTACATCACCCAGGTTCAATTCGATTTTGGTGCGGTCAACCTGCTCAAGCAGGAATGCGCGCGGGTTGGCATCACGCGACCGCTGATCGTCACAGACGCCGGCGTGAAAGCGGCTGGCGTTTTGCAAAAGGCGCTGGACGCCCTGCCCGGCTTGCCAGTTGCCGTATATGACCAGACCCCCTCCAACCCGACCGAAGCGGCCGTACGTGCAGCGGTAGCGGTTTACCACGCCAGCCAGTGCGATGGCCTGATTGCGGTCGGCGGCGGCTCGGCAATCGACTGCGCCAAGGGCGTGGCCATTGCCGCCACGCATGAAGGGCCACTCACCCATTACGCCACCATTGAGGGTGGCTCACCCCGCATCACCGACCGGGTTGCGCCCATCATTGCCGTTCCTACCACCAGTGGCACGGGCAGCGAGGTGGCTAGGGGCGCCATCATCATCGTGGACGACCACCGCAAGCTGGGTTTTCACTCCTGGTTTCTGGTACCCAAAACCGCCATTTGCGACCCGGAACTCACCTTCGGCCTGCCGCCCAAACTGACCGCCGCCACCGGCATGGACGCCATTGCCCATTGCATGGAAACCTTTATGGCCCCGGCCTTCAACCCGCCCGCCGATGGCATCGCGCTGGATGGCCTGGAGCGGGGCTGGAACAGCATTGAACGCGCCACACGGGATGGACTGGACCGCGAAGCCCGCCTGAACATGATGAGCGCCTCCATGCAAGGTGCCATGGCATTCCAGAAGGGCCTGGGGTGCGTGCACAGCCTGAGCCACAGCCTGGGCGGCGTAGACCCCCGCTTGCACCACGGCACGCTCAACGCCATGTTTCTGCCCGCCGTGATTACCTTCAACGCCAATGCAGAATCCATGGTCAAAGAGAACCGTCTGCAGCGCATGGCCCACGCCATGGGCCTGGCCTCTGGCGCAGACATCGGCCCGGCCATCAAGGCCATGAACGCGCGCCTTGGGCTGCCCGGCGGCCTGGCAGAAATGGGCGTGAACCACGCGCAGTTTGATTCGATCATTACCGGCGCTCTGGCTGACCATTGCCACAAGACGGGTCCCCGGTTGGCCACGCCCGAGGATTACCGCAACATGCTGGCTGCTTCCATGTAGGAGCCCCGTCGGAATGCCCTTGCCATATAGGCTGTGCAAGGCCTATAGTTTGGTCTCACTTAAGGGGGATCTCATGGCGCACACCTGTTTCACACACGGCCGCGTGTTTGCGGCCGTTCTCATACTGGCAGCAAGCGCTGTCCAGGCCCAAAACACCCAGCAAATCGTCCGCGCACCCAAGGTCAATCTGTGGATGGACGTCTCCACCGGTGGCATGGCCGGCATGCCCGAGATGGATATTCCCGGAATGGGCGGATTGATGGCCGGTCTGGGCGGCATGGGCGGCGGTGGCCCGGGCGCGAAGAACACGGGCCGCGAATACTACGGATCGGCACGCGGCTTCCATATGATGCCGCCGCGCATTCTGGACATTGCCCTGTGGAACGGGCTGAAGCCCGGCGTGGAAGCCGCGCAGCGCATCCCGGCGGGCTTGCGCCTGGGGGACAAGCTGCCCTTGCTGCCGGTGATCCCCGACAAGGTGGTTGAGCGCAAAGAGGGCCCCAGGGACCAGGATGGCCCAACCGACTACGAGGCACCCAAAGGCCGCATCCTGTTTTACTGG
Source organism: uncultured beta proteobacterium (assembly GCA_903945325.1). Classification (GTDB taxonomy): domain Bacteria; phylum Pseudomonadota; class Gammaproteobacteria; order Burkholderiales; family Burkholderiaceae_C; genus Allorhodoferax. The sequence continues at coordinate 14,338 of CAJAVE010000017.1, forward strand.
GGTTGCAGCCCCACGGTTCGGGCTGGGCAACCCCGCATCGTGGACTTGAGCAAAATGTCGGCCGACTCGGCCGCCGCCTTTGGCAGTGCCTTCAGTGGCCGCTTCGCACCGGACCGTGGTGCCAAGGTGACTGCAGGTTACGACGTCTTTCCGAACGAGCGCGACCAGCGCAGCATTCCGCGCGATGCCTCGCTGGTGGGTGAACACCAGATCATCGGTGACGCGGTGCCAGCCTCTTTCCGCTTCAACCTGGGGCCGGCACATGACGTCATGCCCGCCATCGAATTGCAAAGCCAGGGTACCCTGAAAGACAGCGTCTCCCTGAGCTGGATACCGGTAACCAACGCCAAAGCCTACTTTTTGCATGCCATGGGTGCGCAGGGCGACGACATGATTTTCTGGTCGAGCAGCGACGTGCCGGACAGCGGATTTGGCCTGTTTGACTTCCTGTCCAATGCCACCATCGACAAATGGACCAAAGAAAAGGTGTTGTTGAGTTCCGGCGTCACGCAATGCAGCGTCCCCAAGGGCATCATGGCGGGTGGTGGTAGTGGCTCCAGGCGCGGTGGAGACGATGCGGGCGGCATGCTGCGCATGATTGCTTATGGCGGCGAACACGGCTTTGTGCACCCGCCCCGCCCGACCGACCCCAAGGTGCCATGGGACCAGGAATGGTCCGTTCGGCTGCGGGTCAAGTCGCAAACCATGGCCATGCTGGGCGAAAAGATTGAGCCCCAGGAAAATGCGCGCAGCAGCGACCGAACCCGCAAGGGCCAGCAGCCTAACCGCAATGAGCCACCGCCAGAGGGCGCGGACGAGTCACCCACCAAAGGCCTCTCGCTGCCCAACCCGGCGAATGTGTTGAAAGGGCTTTTTGGCCGGTAGCCTTTTACAGCGGTCGCACGCTGGCGCTGTCCGGCTTGTCCAGCCAGGCCGCAAACTCATCTACCAACTGCGCGCTGGCGCTGCAAGCCGTGTTCCAGGCTTTGACGCGCCCGGCCAGATCGTTGCCGTAGTGGGTGAAGTCGGTGCGGTCCGGCAACTTGCCGTTGGGCAGGGTCTTGACCCAATCGGGGTTGGGTGCCAGCAGCACCATGGTGTCCAGATGGTGGGTGGCGTGGTGGCGCCACTTCAAACTTTTGTCCAGCCAGCCGGGCACCACGGCCTGCTGGAAGTGCGGATACAACACCAGACCATTTTCAGGGTCATTTAGGCCTCCGAACCCCGTAGGCATTGCGTAGACAGCTATCGAATTTGTAGTGGCTTTGGCGGCAGCCGGGTAGTTGAGGTGCAGGTGGTAGTCGGTGATGCCGCCGTCCCAATAGGCACCCGGCGGCGCACCGGGGATGTTGTGAACCGCCTTCAGCACAAAGGGTATCGAGCAACTCGCCTGCAAGGCCAGGTTGAAGTTGGCCTCGCTCAGAGCAACCTGGCGGGTGCGGTAGTCGTCAGTGCCAAATGGCAGGGCTGCACAAGCCGCACCCGCGGCATCGGGCTGTGAAAATACCACCCGCTCCAGCCACGCACCCATGGCTTTGCGCCGCACCGCGTTGGTCAGGTAGGCGCCGAAGTAACCCAACGGCGTGCGAAAACCGTGTTCGCTGTGCAGCAGGTGGCGCCCACGCGACGTTACGATGTGCAGCCGGTAGCGCGGGTGCGCCAGGATTTCGCCGACACGACCGGCATAAAAGGCCTGCAGATTCTGGCCGAACCGCTCGCTCACCATGGCTGCGGTGGGACGCTTCTGCCCCGGTGTGGTCTCGTAGTGCTGGTGAATATAGTCGTGTTCCAGCCGCTGGAAAGCCGCCACGGTTTGGCCCAAACAGGCAGTGGCCATGCGCCAGGCGCCGATGGAGGCACCCACCAGATCGACAGGTTGTGTGGAGCGGTTCAACCACTCACCAAATATGAACCGGTCCATCGCACCCAGCAGCAGACCTTTGGGGCCCCCTGCAGCAGCGGGAATCGTTCGAATGTGTTCGGGCTGCAAGCCACTCTGGGCGATGGAACGGCGCGCTACCGGCCCCGCATAAATATTGAGTGCTCGCATGAATCAGGTATGTGCTGCCCAGTCAAACGGGTCTTGCTGGAGCACGGCATCGATGTCCAGATCCAGAGCGATTCCGACCGGGTCGGGAAAGGTTCCCGCCATGGCACGTTCATCCATATTGGCCTCTTTGGCGCGTGCGCGCCAGGCCGCCAAATGAATGACACCGGCAAGTGGCTCGTACACATCGTTCTCAAACGGGGCATATTGGTGCTCCAGCGCGTCCACCATAGGCTGCGGGAAATGCCACATGCGGGCAAAACCGGCGCCGACCATGGCGTAGCAGTAGTCAAACTCGCGCCGCTCAACGCGGGCGCGGCGCAGGTCCAGTGGTGGGGTACCCTTATTCAGCAGTGCAATCTCCTGCGGCATGGCCAGGTGCATGGCCAACTCGCCAATGGCGTGGATCAGGCCGCAGGTAAACGCAGCCTGCTGGTTTTGCCGCACCAGCCCGGCCAGCGCGCGCGACACTTTGGCTACGTTGAGGCTGTATTCCCAGAACTGCGCCAGCTTGATGCCAGGCACCGCCTTGGGCGAGGTGACGCTAGCCGCAGCCAGGGCCATGGTGTTCACATCACTCAACTTGAGCAGCGCCAGCGCCTCCGACACGCTACTGATCTTGCCTGAGAGTTTGAAGGCACTGGAGTTGGCCAGTTGCAGCAACAGCGTGGTCAACGCAGGGTCCGTACTGATAAGCCGTGTGACTTTGCTCAGGTCCACCTCGGCGCGCCCCAGCTCGGTCAGCAGCAATGCCACCACCTTGGGGATGCTGGGCAGGTTGAACTGCAGCTCCAGCAACGCACTGAGTTTCATGTTCCACCGCCTCCAAAAGATTTCATTATGGCTGCGTTGGATGCAAAAATTGTCCTGTGGCACCGGCAGGTGCGCCATGCGTTGTCATCGACGCTGAGCAATGAAGAGATTAATGAATATCTTGAGGATAAGGTACATGATTCCAAAACAGCGGATGGAACCACTTGGCTACTGAAGTACAAGTCAACATCACCGATCAACGCTTCAGTTTGGCAAACGCCGATGCCATGGCCGAGCCACCCAGTGACGCTCCGCCCTGCCCCGCTTGCTGGCCGCTGTACTGGTTCTGGCCCCGGGCTGCGCCCTGATACCGGTTGTCCCCTGATCGGTCACCACCCTGGCGAGCCGGTGCTGCGCCAATTTTCATGGTCAGCGCAATGCGCTTGCGCGCCACATCCACTTCCACCACCTGCACCTTGACGATGTCGCCGGTCTTCACCACCTCGCGTGCATCGCTCACAAACTTGTGCGCCAGCTGGCTCACGTGCACCAGACCGTCCTGGTGCACGCCCAGATCGATGAAGGCGCCGAACGCAGCCACATTGCTGACCGTGCCTTCCAGAACCATGCCTTCCTTCAGGTCCTTGATGTCGTCAACGCCATCATTGAATCGCGCCACCTTGAAGTCCGGGCGCGGGTCGCGGCCTGGTTTTTCCAGCTCGCCCAAAATGTCCTTCACGGTGATGACGCCAAACTTGTCGTTGGCAAACAGCTCCGGTCGCAGCGTCTTGAGCATGTCGGCGCGGCCCATGATC
>CAJAVE010000018.1 GCA_903945325.1 uncultured beta proteobacterium
TAAATGGCCCTCAATGCGGGTAATGGGGTCGACTGTGATGCGTTTTGCCACTTAAATTCTCCTTAACCGAATGGGATGTCAGGCGCTCAGTGCTCTTCGCGAACCAGAATCGGGAATCGCGTCACGATGAACAGGTAAGCCATGACTTCCATGGCAACCATTCCGATGGTGATCAGTATCTCGGGCAATGCCGGAAAGTAGCTGTAGCCCGTGCCTGGATTGAAAGTGATCAGGAAGGCGTCGAAACGGTACAGCGCGCCAGCCATCATCATGCACAGTGCCGCGTAAAACAGCTTTCTGCCGTTGGCACGCCGTGCAGGCGAAATCAGTATGAACACCGGATAGATGAACATCGCTGTCTCGATCAGGAACATGAGACTGCCCAGGTCAAAGGCAAAGATCAGTCCAAGCTTGCCGGTCAACAGGATCGTCACGAATCGCACGACCAGAAAGGCGACGGTGAGTCCGACAATGATCTTTCCCAAGCCGACCAGCATGGGCGTTTCGGGTTTGCGCTTGAACCCGACTGCACCCAATGAAGATTCAAAAATCACGGCGGCAAAGCCCATGATAAAGGCCGACAGAATGGCCAGCAAAGGCTGCAGTTCCATGGTTTGCCACAGGGGGTGGACCTTCCAGCCCATGGCAATCAGGAAACTACCCAGCGAAGACTGGTGCATTGTTGGCAGCAGGATGCCCAAGGCTACGAAGAAGAACAGCACGGCGCTGAGCTTCTTCTGCCAGGCTTCTGCCTTGTACTTCTCCAATACGGTTGGCAGGAACTCGATCGCGAGCACATTGACGTACAAAAACACGCACAGGCCCACTTCAAGCATGACCGCGTGTGGGTTGACCTGCCAGGGCAGAAACATGTTGTAGAAATTCCAGTACCGACCCATGTCGATAAATGCACCGGCTGCGCCAAGCGCGTAACCCAGCAGACTGGTCAAGATGGCCGCTCGCATCAGCGGGTGATAGCGCCCGTTATTGAAAACATAGACCGTCACGGCCAGCGCGTAGCCGCCACACGCAAACGCGGTTCCGACGACGATGTCGTAGACCACCCAGATGCCCCAAGGGTAGCCTCCACTGAGGTTGGTGACCGCGCCCATGCCGGAGAAAAAGCGCACCAGCAACAGGACAATCGCCGTCAGGCCAAACGCTCCCAGCACCAGGAACGGGGGGGTGAGCAGAGGCCGATTCAATACAACATGGTGGCTCATGATTTGTCTTCCTCACCGTGGTTGGCGATCTCGGTATTGCGCCTGACGATCCAGCTCAGACCACCCAGTGCTATTGCCGGCAGGCCCATGTATGCATACACCGTGCTTTGAACTCCTTCGGATATCGAAGCGGCGGAACGCTCGCCCAATGGCGGCATGCCCAGCTTGTCGTACGGTATTGCAGACAAGTGCATGACATTGGTGCCGCCCGCCTCCTTTTCGCCCCACACTTGGCCTTGGTATTGCGGCACCACTTTTTCATGAAAGCGTGCGGGCTTGCGTACATCACCCATCGGGTACTGGTAGACCTGACCAGGCTTGAGTGCGATGCGGCGCTTGGCTTCTGCGAGCAATGCTTCGCGCGAACCAAACAGCGTCGCACCGGTGGGGCAGGCTTCGGCACACCCTGTCATGCCGCCCTTGCTGATGCGTTCAACCCCTTTTTGGTTGCACATCTGGCACTTGTGAATCTGGCCCAACGGGTTGTTGTAGTCGTACTGCGGCACGTTGTAGGGGCAACCCGTCATGCAGGTCCTGCAGCCAATGCACACATCGGGGTTGTAGTTGACGATGCCAGTCAGCGGGTCGCGGGTGAGCGACGAGACCGGGCAGACGGACACGCAACCGGGGTCCACGCAATGCATGCAGCTGCGTTTTTCGAAGGCAAAACCGTTTTGCTCACGGTCTTTCTGTGCTGCTGCGCCGTCCTTGTAGACTTTGATGACGTTCAGCGTCTGCGGGGATAGGTCCAGTGCGAAGTCAGACTGCACTTGATCGCCCATGACGACCGGCGGCATGCCGTTGACTTCCTTGCATTTGCTGACACAGGCTTTGCAGCCAACGCACAGCGTCGAGTCAAACAGCATACCCACAGCTTGTGGTGCGGGTTCCAGATTGGGCCTGGCCTGCACGGACGTGCTCGCCAGTGCGGCGCCAGCGGCACCCAGCGATGCCTGGAAGAAGTTTCTGCGCTTCATGCTTATTCCCCTTTGCCGGGGTCTTGCTTGGTCTCGTCGCCCTTTTCGTCTCCCTTGTCGCCGATTTTTTTGCCTGTAACCAGTGCAGCGCCGAGCACGGCACCGACTGCGGCACCGCCAGCAGCAGCCGCCCAAGTGACGGTGGAGGTGGTCGGACTCTGCCGATCGGAAATGATCGGGAACACGTTAGGCGGCGTATGGGTCTTGACTTCGGAAAGGCTGAACATGGGTTTGCTAAAGCCTGTGCCCTCTTCGGAGCACCCAAAGCAGGGATGCCCGACGCCAATCGGCCAGACACCTCCGCCGATGTTGTTGTACTCCAGGCTAGGGCAGTTGTTGTAGGTTTCCGGACCCTTGCAGCCCATTTTGTAGAGGCACCAGCCCTGCTTGTGTCCGTCATCGCCAAACTGTGTGGCGAAGCGACCTGCATCAAAGTGCGGCCGACGGTAGCAGTTCTCGTGAATCAGGCGCCCATAGGCCCATTTTGGACGACCCTTCTCGTCGATGGGTGGCAACTTGCCGTAGGTGACGAAGTACAGCACCGTGCCCAGGAAGTTGGCCGGGTTGGGCGGGCAGCCCGGGATGGTGACGACGGTCTTGTCCTTGAGGAATTGTGGGGCACCGGTAGCGCCGGTGGGGTTGGGAGAAGCCGATTGCACGCCACCCCAACTGGCACAAGAACCAAAGGCAACAATGGCAGCCGCACCTTCGGCCGCCTCTTTGGTGGCGTCCATCATGGTCTGCCCACCGATCTTGCAGAAAATGCCGTTTTGCCCTGTCGGGATCGCTCCTTCGATGACCAGCAAATACTTGCCTTTGTATTTCTTCATCGTCTCCCGTTTGATTTCTTCCACGCGATGTCCGGCACCGGCGTCCAGCGTCTGGTGGTAGTCCAGTGAAATCAGATCAAGAATCAGGTGCTCAAAACTGGGCTGTTCCGAGCGCAACAAAGATTCGGTAGGTCCA
>CAJAVE010000019.1 GCA_903945325.1 uncultured beta proteobacterium
CAACCAGGAGATGCTGACTGCCACACTGCAAGGCTTGGTAGACCGCTTCAACCTGCACGGCGAGCGCCTGGGCGACGTGGTCGCTGGCGCGGTCATGAAGCATTCGCGTGACTTCAACCTGGTGCGCGAATCCGTGCTGTCTACTACGCTGGCCCGCGAAACCCCGGCGTTCGATATTCAGCAGGCCTGCGGCACCGGCCTGGAAGCGGCCATGATCGTGGCCAACAAGATTGCACTGGGTCATATCGAGTCCGGGATTGCGGGCGGCGTGGACACCACGTCCGACGCACCGATTGCCTTGAACGAAAAGTTGCGCAAGATTCTGCTGGACCTGTCCCGTGCCAAGTCCGCAGTCCAGCGCATGACAGTGGCATCGCGTATTCGGCCAGCCATGCTAGTGCAACCCTCACTGCCACGCAATGGCGAGCCACGCACCGGTTTCTCCATGGGTGAGCACGCCGAGCAAATGGCGCGCGATTGGGCCATTCCCCGCGAAGCGCAGGACGAACTCGCACTCAAGAGCCACCAGAACTTGGCCAAGGCTTTTGATAGCGGCTTCTTTACCGATCTGATGACACCGTTCAAGGGCGTCACCAAAGACAACAACCTGCGCGCCGACCTCAGCATTGAAAAGTTGCGCGCGCTGAAACCCGTTTTCGACAAAAAAGTAGCACCGGGGCAGGGCACGCTGACCGCGGCCAACTCCACACCGCTGACGGACGGCGCCTCTGCCGTGCTGCTGGCCAGTGAGGAATGGGCTGCTGCGCACAAGCTGCCGGTGCAGGCCTACATTACCTTCAGCGAGGTGGCGGCGGTCGACTTCTTCGACAAAAAGGAAGGCTTGCTGATGGCTCCAGCCTACGCCGTGCCGCGCATGCTGGCACGCGCCGGCCTGACACTGCAGGACTTTGATTACTACGAAATCCACGAGGCCTTTGCCGCTCAGGTGCTGTGCACGCTGGCCGCCTGGCAGGACAAGGTGTTCTGCAAGCAGCAGTTGGGTCTGGACAAGCCGCTGGGCAAGATTGACATGAAGAAGCTCAATGTCAACGGCAGCTCGCTGGCTGCAGGCCACCCCTTTGCCGCAACCGGCGGACGCATTGTGGCCACGCTGGCCAAGATGCTGGCGCAAAAGGGCTCTGGCCGTGGTCTGATCTCCATCTGCGCCGCAGGTGGTCAAGGCGTTGTCGCCATCATCGAAAGGTAATCGCCATGTTGCGCTACAAAGCCCCCCTGCGCGATATGCGCTTTTTGATCAACGAAGTGCTGGACTACCCCACGCACTACGCCTCGCTGTCCAATGGTGCAGAGGCAACTCCCGAGATGGTGGATGCCATTCTGGAAGGTGCTGCAACCTTGTGTGAAGAAGTGCTGGCACCCCTGAATGCGTCGGGTGACAAGGAAGGCTGCCATTTAAACGACGGTGTGGTGACCACGCCCAAAGGCTTCAAAGAAGCCTATGCGCAGTTCGTAGCCGGTGGCTGGCAGGGCCTGTCCTTCCCCGTGGAATACGGCGGCCAGGGCATGCCCATGTCGTTGAACCTGTTCAAGTCGGAAATGATGGGCGCAGCCAACTGGTCGTTCAACATGTACCCGGGCCTGAGCATTGGCTGCATCAACACGCTGTTGCAGTACGGCACCGACACCATCAAGACGGTGTACCTGCCGCGCCTGGTCGCCGGTGAGTGGACCGGCACGATGTGCCTGACCGAACCCCAGTGCGGCACCGACCTGGCCCAGGTGAAGACCCGGGCCGAGCCGCAGACCGACGGAACTTACGCGCTGACCGGCACCAAAATCTTCATCTCGTCGGGTGACCACGATCTGGCGGAGAACATCGTCCACATCGTGCTGGCCCGCCTGCCCGGTGCACCCGCGGGCACGCGTGGTATCTCGCTGTTTGTCGTGCCCAAATTGGCCGTGGGCGCAGACGGCAAGGTTGGCGATCGCAATGGCGTGAACACCGGCTCGCTGGAACACAAGATGGGCATCAGCGCCAACGCCACCGCCGTGCTGAATTTTGACGGTGCCATTGGCACCCTGATCGGCGAGCCCAACAAGGGCCTGGAGGCCATGTTCACCTTCATGAACACGGCCCGCATCGGTACCGCCATACAGGGCGTGGCCCATGCCGAGCTGTCGTTCCAGGGCGCCTTGCCGTATGCGCAGGAGCGCCGCTCCATGCGCTCGCTATCCGGCAAGAAAGACCCGGACCAAGTGGCCGACGCGTTGATCTGGCACCCCGATGTGCGGCGCATGCTGCTGACACAAAAGGCGATTGCCGAAGGCGGCCGCGCCATGGTCTACGGTGCTGCAAAGATTGCCGACAAGATGTTCAACTCCGTCGTGGAGGGTGACCAGGCAAAGTACAAAAAGTACGACGATGAGCTGGGCTTCTACACCCCCATCCTCAAGGGCTTTTTGACCGAGATGGGCCTGGAAGCGGCCAACCTGGGTATGCAGGTGTTTGGCGGCCACGGCTATATCGGCGAGCACGGCATGGAGCAGATTGCCCGTGATGCACGCATCTCTACGCTGTATGAAGGCACGACCGGCATCCAGGCGCTGGACCTGCTGGGGCGCAAGGTGCTGCTCAACACCAAGGGCAAGTGCGTGCGCGACTTCAGCGGCACCGTGTTGCGCTTCGCCAAGCCTTATGCATTGCAGCGCACACCCATGGGCCAGCTGGCCCGCACGCTGGCGCGCCGCACCGCACAGTGGAACCTGCTGACCGCGCTGATCATGCTGCGGGCATCCAAGGACCGCGAGCAAGTGGGCTCCTCCAGCGTGGACTACCTGATGTACTCGGGCTTTGTGATGATGGCCTATTACTGGGCGCTGCAGGCGGCCAAGGCAACTGAGCTGCTAGGCAGCGGCACGGGCAAGGAATCGAAGGACTTCTACACCGCCAAGATCCAGACGGCGGAGTTCTACTTTGCCCGGCTGTTGCCAAGGGCTGACGGTCACTACAGCGCGGCGCTGGCACCGACCAGTGCGGTGATGCAAATGCCGCAGGAGCTGTTTCAGATGGCGTGACCTTGATTTTGGACTTTTGGGCTGAGGACTTTTAGGCGAATTTGGCCTCAAGCCCTCGTGGAATATGCGCAACCAGCTATCAATTCAGGAGTGATTTGGCTGCCCGTGCTCACCCACAGACTACCTGTGGGCGGTGTTGATCGCTCGCATCTACGAAGTGTTCCCGCTGCTGTGCCCGCTGTGTGGTGGGCAAATGCGCCTGATCGCCTTCATTACCGAGGGCACGCGAGAATCAGGCGCATCCTCGATCACATCGGGGTCGACGCGGAGCCGCCGCACATCGCCCCGGCACGCGGGCCTCCACTGTGGGATGACGGTGGTGATGCGCAGATGGGTGACGGGGCTCAAACTGCACTGGTCGACGGCTTTCGAATCACAAAACCCGTGTCGCATTTGCCCGCATGCGGTTGAGTTTCCTATCCGATGTCTGCGCAGGCTTTCGTAGTCCAGCCCATATTGCCGCAAACCCCCGACCTTGAAGTTCTCCACCAGAATGTCGCTTTGCAGCGCCATCTGTCGGATCAGCGCCTGCCCCTCCTGATGGGCCATGTCGATGGTGATGGAGCGCTTGTTTCGGTTGCAGGCGGTGAAGTAGGTGGCATCGGTGGTGTCATTGCCATCGGCGTCCTGCAGGAATGGCGGGCCCCAATGGCGCGTGTCGTCCCCCACGCCCGGGCGCTCCACCTTGATCACGTCGGCCCCCAGATCCGCCAGCATCTGGGTGCACCAGGGGCCGGC
>CAJAVE010000020.1 GCA_903945325.1 uncultured beta proteobacterium
GCCGGCCCCTCCGGCAATGCCTGCGCCTACACCCTGGCCAAGGCCGGCCTCAAAGTGCTGCAGATCGAGCGCGGCGAATACCCGGGCAGCAAGAACGTGCAAGGCGCCATCCTGTACGCGAAGGCGCTGGAAGAAATCATTCCCGATTTTCGGGACGATGCGCCGCTGGAGCGGCACATCATCGAGCAGCGCATGTGGCTGCTCGACGACACCTCATTTGTGGGCACGCACATCCGCAGCGAGGAGTACAACAAGCCGCCCTACAACCGCTACACCATCATCCGGGCGCAGTTCGACAAGTGGTTCAGCTCCAAGGTGCGCGAAGCCGGTGCCCTGCTGATCTGCGAGACCACCGTCAACAGTCTGATCATGGACGGCGACCAGGTGGTGGGGGTGAACTGCGACCGGCTGAACGGCGATGTGTTTGCCGATGTTGTGATTCTGGCGGACGGCGTCAATTCGACACTGGCCCGCAAAGCCGGCTTCCATGGCGAGATTCCGGCGGGCAATGTGGCGCTGGCCGTGAAAGAGATTCTGTTCATGCCGGAAGACGTCATTCGGCAGCGCTTCAATGTGGGCGAGGAATCCGGCGTGGTCATGGAAATGGTGGGGCGCATTACCGACGGCATGATGGGCACCGGTTTCCTGTACACCAACAAGGAGTCCATCGCCATTGGCGTGGGCTGCATGCTGGGCGACTTCAAGAACAACCCGAATCGGACCACTCCTTATGCGTTGCTCGACCAGATGAAGCGCCACCCGTCCATCGCGCCGCTGATTGAAGGTGGTGAGATGAAGGAGTACACCGCGCACCTGATTCCCGAGGGCGGCTTTCATGCGATTCCGCAGGTCTATGGCAACGGCTGGATGATCGTGGGAGATTCCGGCGGCTTCGTGAACGCGGTGCACCGCGAAGGGTCGAACCTGGCCATGACCACCGGGCGGCTGGCCGCCGAGACTGCCATCGCAGCCAAGGCTGGGGGCAAGGGCTTTCGCGCAGCATCTTTCAAACCCTACAAGACTGCGCTGGATGCCAGCTTTGTGATGAAGGACCTGCACAAGTACCGCGACATGCCTTCGGTGTTGCATAAGAGCCCACAGTTCTTCACCGCCTACCCCGACATGGTGGCAAAGGCAGCACGCACCATGATCACGGTCGACGGCGTGGACAAAAAGACCAAAGAGCGCGAAATCTTTGCCCACTTCCGCAACACCCGCAAGCTCACCGGCTTGATGGGCGATGCCTACAAACTCTGGAAGGCCATACGATGAACACGATCACCGTCAATGTGGAAGAGAAGCTGTTCCAGAACCGCTACCGGGTGGATGCGGGGCGCCCCCACATCAAGATCAAGGACGCTGACGTTTGCACCAATGTCTGTGTACTCAAAAGTTGTACTTTCGTCTGCCCCGCATCCTGCTACAAGATGGAGGGCAATGGCGACGTGACCCTGATCACCGATGGCTGTCTGGAGTGCGGCAGCTGCCGCATCATTTGCAGCGAGCATTTGAATGTGAATTGGGAATATCCGCGCGGCGGACATGGGGTGTTGTTCAAGTTCGGCTAGCCATATTGGTGACGATGGAAAAGGTGCCGGGGGCTTTCTCGACAAAACCGAAGAAGCGCGCCAGATCGATCTTGCTGCCGCCGGTCACTGTCTACAGCGTCCCAGCGCTTCATTGACATGCTGCATGCGCATGACGCGGCGCTGGCGCTGGAAGAGAAGTCTCTGCAGACGCACGTGGCGAGTGAGGAAAGGTCGGAGGCAAGTCAGGGGTAATACTGGCCCCGCATGCGCTGGCAATAGGCTTCGAGTTGCGGGTATTGCCGGGCATGCTGCTTCAGCGGCGACTCGATCGGCACCCACAGCAGGTTCGCCAGAAATGCATAGGCTGTAGCATCCAGCGAGCAGGGCAAATCGCCCAAAAAATAGCGCTTGCCACCCAAAAATTCCGCCAGCGCCGAAATATCACGTTGACCAATGGCATAGATGTCCTGCTCAGTGTGCCGACCCATGCCGTGGCCGTGCATCTGCTTGCGCATGCCGCGCCTTGCCAGCGGCGGGATGAGCCAGCGCAAGGGTGGCGGCATACTGGCAAAAAAAGCGGTGCGGGTCTGCTCCCATCCGTTGGGGGTGAACCAGCGTGTGTAGACCACCGCCCAGTACAGGTTTTCTTCCATCAGGCGCTGAAAGGCCAGGGCCACGGCCCGCTGCTCGGCATTCATCCAGCCGTCTAATGGGTCCGCGTAGGTGGCCTTCAGGTAGTCGACGATGAAAGTGGAGTCCGCCACGGTTTTGCCACCATCAACGATGTACGGCATCTTGCCATTTGGCGCTTTGCCCATGGCGCTCAGAGTCATCAGGGGGGCTTCATAGGGTAGGTGCGCCATGCGCAGCCAAGTCTCCAGCTTCATGCAAAACGGGCTGGCATTGGGCAGGCCAAATGCGGGTTGAAACTGGTGCAGCGTGATCATGGCGGGGCTCCTGGTCGAATCAGCACCAGTGTAATTTGTGGCAAGTCGCCGATGCAAGTAATAGTGAGTCGTCAGCCTCGCGTAACTTCGCGCCTTACACTGGTCTGCAACGCCCGAAACAACGTGCGCGCCTCTTTTTTTGACACTGAAAGAACATCACCATGACCAACACTATTCACGCAACGCTAATCCCCGGAGACGGCATTGGCCCCGAAATTGTGGACGCCACACTGGCGGCACTGGACGCGCTGGGCGCGCCATTTGTCTGGGACCGCCAGATTGCAGGCCTGGGTGGCGTGCAGTTGGCTGGTGACCCATTGCCAAAAGCCACGCTGGACAGCATTCGCCAAACCCGTCTGGCGCTCAAAGGCCCGCTGGAGACGCCCTCGGGCGGGGGCTACCGTTCGTCTAATGTGCGCCTGCGTGAAGAGTTTCAGCTCTACGCGAATCTGCGCCCGGCCCGCACCATCATTCCCGGTGGACGCTTTGACAAGATTGACCTGGTGGTGGTGCGTGAGAACCTCGAAGGTCTGTACATCGGCCATGAGCACTATGTGAAGATCGACGAAGACCCGCACGCCGTGGCCATGGCCACCGGCATCAATACCCGCGCGGGCAGCCGCCGCCTGCTGGAATACGCGTTTGAGCACGCGGTGACCACGGGGCGCAAGAAAGTGTCCATCGTGCACAAGGCCAACATCATGAAGGCGCTCACCGGCATCTTTCTGGAAACCGGCCTCGACCTGTATGAGCGCAAGTACAAGGGCAAGTTCGAGCTGGAGACGGTCATCATTGACGCCTGTGCCATGAAACTGGTTTTGAACCCCTGGCAGTTTGACATGCTGGTCACCACCAATTTGTTTGGCGACATCCTGTCCGACCTGGTGGCGGGTCTGGTGGGCGGTTTGGGCATGGCACCGGGTGCCAATATTGGCGCGGATGCGGCCATTTTCGAAGCCGTGCATGGCTCTGCGCCCGACATTGCCGGCAAAGGCATTGCCAACCCCATCGCCCTGATGCTGGCTGCGGCCATGATGCTGGACCATTGCAAGCTGCCCGACATGGCGACCCGATTGCGGGTGGCGATTGATCAGACGCTCAACCTGGACAACATCCGCACCGGGGACCTGGGTGGTAAGGCCGGTACGGCTGAATTCACCAAGGCACTGGTCAGCCGCATCAAGGGCTGAGTGGCCTTTTAAAGGCGTCGCCCCCGGTCAGGATTCGAACACGCCGTCCAGCGAGTTGAAACCCTTGATTTCGATCGGGTTGCCCGACGGGTCGCGAAAGAACATCGTGGCCTGTTCGCCGGGCTCGCCGGCAAAGCGGATGTGCGGCGCCAGTACAAACTGGACACCTCTGGCTGTCAACTGCTCGGCCAAAACCTTCCAATCGGCCATTTGCAGAATCGCGCCCAGGTGGGGCATGGGAACCATGTGCTCGGCCACATGCCCGGTGTTGGTGGTGGCAAAGGGTTCGCCCAGGTGCAGCGAAATCTGGTGACCGAAGAAGTCGAAGTCGATCCAGGTGTTGGTGCTGCGCCCTTCGCGGCAACCCAATACGCTGCCGTAGAACTGGCGCGCGGCATCCAGGTTGCGAACATGAAAAGCCAGGTGAAACAGTGATTGCATGGTGGCCCCCGATATTTTGGTTAAAAAGTGCCTCTGTCCCTCGTAAACAGTGCGTAACAAGCTATCAATAACATAGCAAAATCAGCTTGCTGCAGTCGTGGACATACGCAAACGTCGGGCGGCATCTTCGGCCCAGGCGTCGTCAATTTCGCGCAGCACGGCCTGCATGTCTACGTCAGCATGCTTGCGCTCAAAGCGGCCGGTCAGCGGGGTGTCGTTACTCAGCAAGCCGCCCTGGTACAGACTCCAGATCTCTGGGCCGTAGTCCGTGGCCAGCAATGCTGGCGCAAACTGGCCAAAGAAGTCACGCAGATTGTTTACATCGCGCAGCAGCATGCGCTGGGCGTGGTTGTTGCCCGCCGCATCCACAGCC
>CAJAVE010000021.1 GCA_903945325.1 uncultured beta proteobacterium
CGTCACTTGCTCTGCCGGGATACGCGTGGCCGTTACCCGTCGCATGATGCCGTCCACCACAATCGCCAGCTCCTGCGGCGACACCGGCTTGGTGAGGTAGTTGTCGGCCCCGCTGACGTAGCCCATGATGCGGTCTGCCACCGCGTTGCGCGCCGTGAGCATGAGGATGTGCATCTCATGGTGCGCGGTGCGCAGGCGTTGGGCGATGCTGTAGCCGTCTTCGCCGGGCAGGTTGAGGTCCAGAATCAGCAAATCCACTGAACCGTCGGCCAGGTAGTCATCCAGGTCATCGGCGCAACCATAGCCGGCAACATCATGCCCCATTTGTTCGAGAAAATCGACAAACAGGTCACGCAGGTCACCATGGTCTTCAACAATGGCGATCTTTAGACAAGCGTTTCGAGGTGCGACTCTCATGGCTGCTATTAAATCAGCACATTTTTGGCAAAACTTGCAACTGCTTACAGGCGCAGCTTAAAAACGACCCTTTCGGCCGAGGGCAGGTAGCGCAATTCCCCGCCCAGCAGTTGCGCCAGGGCTTCCGATATGTGCAGCCCCAAGCCAGAGCCGGAAAACTCGTGGGCCTTCGGTGAGCGGTAGTATTTTTCGAAGACGCGCTGGGGGTCGGGGGCGCCGACAGTGCCAACTACATTTCCCACAAGCAGACGCAGGTGGTCTCCTTCGGCCGTGAGTTCGACGTCAATCGGTTCGTTGGGCTTGCCGTACTTGAGGGCGTTGTCCACCAGGTTGGACAGAATGATGCGCAAGAGCCTGCCGTCGGTATCGAGCGCCAGCCGTGGGGCCAACCGGGCCTGGACGCGGGCGGCGTCGCGACTGTCGGCGATCACCGCCTCGACAAGGCGAACTACGTCGCACGGTAAACGCTCAATGGTCACTTTGCCATCGGCAAGTCGCTCCACCTGCACCGACTGGTCGATCACGTCCATCATACTGTTCATGGCACGCTCAGCTTTGTCGAGGGTTTTTTGCGACATGGGCTGGCTACCAATGGCCATGCGTAGCACGGTCAGCGAGGTACGCAGTTCATGCGCGAGCATGGCCAGAAACTGGCCCTGGCGCACGCGCTCGGCGTGTTCGTACTTTGCCTCCTGCTCGGCCTTGACACGGTCTTCGCTCAGACTGCGATAGCGTGCTCCCAGCGCCAAATGCAGTGCAAACACGCTGCCCAGCGACGCAATCTGCAGACTGTGCCAGACATAAAAGCCGCCCGTGAGCAGGCCCAGTGCATGGAGCATGAAGACCAGGAGCCCTGCCAAGCTAACAATATTGGCCAGCAGCATGGCACCGCTGCCGGCCGCACCGCGCCGCCACAGACCCACCGCCAGCACGCAGCCGACCCCCGTCATGAGGACGCTTATGTTGAGGAACCAAGGCAGAATTTCAGTCTGCCAGCCCAACAATGCCAACGGCATGGCGAGCAACGGTAGCCAGCAGTTGGCTTCGTAGAGCCAGAACAGCACAGGACGGTCGTGCCCGACATCAAACAGTCGCCGATAGAAGCCGTAGCTGGTGCCAATGAGCAGGAATGTGAAGGCACCAACCCAATAGAAACTCATCTGCGGCAGCGAGGGAAACAGGTATTGCTGCAAGAAGCCGCTGCTGCCCAGCAGGTGCCCGGCGAAAGTTATGAGATTGACGATAAACCACGGCATCAGCGGATCACGCAACCAGAACCACGCATTGACGTTGAGCAACGCCAAAACCAGCACCAGCGCCAGACTGGCCGTCAGCAGATTGGACTCGGTGGTCGTGGTCGCAATGAAGTCGTCGGGCATCATCAGGCGCGCAGAAAGGACAAAACTGCTGCTGGTGGCCAGGCGCAAGTAGTAGGTGTGCGCGGTGGTATCGGCGTGGCGCAGCTTGAAGACAAAACCACGGTATGGCACTTCGCGCGCTGCAAAAGGCAGCGTGTCGCCGGCGCGGCGTTCGATCCAGGCACCCGCGCGCTGCGGATCAGCCTCGAACAGGCGCAGATCGTCGAGCACCGGAGGTTGGATGTCGAGCCAGGTTTCGCCTGCCTGCGTAACGCGGAAACGGAACCAGTGGACGCTGCGGGTAAAGCCACCGGCAAAGCCGCCTTCAGGCAGTGGTTTGAACTGCGAAGGGTCGGTGACCGCAACTGCATCGATGGTTAACGCTCCGGTCTGGTCGGACAGCACCGCGAGATCGTGCAGCATAAGCGGTGCCGCACTGGCCCCGAGGCTGGCCAGTGCAATCAGCATGGCAACAATTAGGCGGAAATACATCTGGAGAAGTTTAGTGTCTCTTTCGTTTGAGCTCCAGCGCCCTGGCGCAATCAAACGGGTTGTGAATCCAAAGTGAACAGATGCTGACGGCACATTACCCCAAAGTCTGCCGCCCGATCAGTGACTGCTAAGGAGCAAGTTGATTTCAAAAACCTACGACCGGATTGGGCACCTTGCCGAAGTTGGCCAAGGTCAGCTTTGCTGCCGGAGAACTCTAAGCTTGCACTTTCCTGCCGTCGGCTCACAGTTGGACTCCCTCAATCAACCAGGAGTCCATCATGGAAAACTCATCTGAGCACATTCAGCACGCACCTTGGAACAAGGGCGTGATCGTCGGGCAAAAATCGCCTTTCAAATTGAAGGAAATTTGGGCGATCCGAGTCAGGCTTCAGCTTCAGCACCGCGTTCGTGAACTCGCCATGTTCGACCTGGGGCTCGACAGCAAACTGCGCGCTTGCGACTTGGTCAAGATGCGGGTACGCGACATTTGCCATGGCGAACATGTTTCGCCCCGTGCCACCGTAATGCAACAAAAAACATCGCGACCTGTCCAGTTCGAGATTACACAACCGACCCGGGATGCGGTCAGCGAGTGGATCAAGGTAGCCAAACTTGGTCAGGACGACTACCTATTCCCCAGTCGCATCCATGAATCACCGCACATTGGAACCCGCCAATATGCCCGCATTGTGGATTCTTGGGTCACCGAGATTGGGCTCAATCCGTCTGAATATGGCACCCATTCGATGCGACGGACCAAAGCTTCTTTGATCTATAGGCGCACAAAAAACTTGCGTGCCGTGCAACTGCTACTTGGCCACACCAAGCTGGAGAGCACCGTTCGCTACCTGGGCATTGAGGTCGATGACGCTTTGGAAATGGCCGAGCAGACCGAGATTTGATTGGCCTGCAGCTTTAGGCCGCGACCGAGTGCGCAGACAGGCTGACCTGCAGCCGTTCGCGCACTGCTTGAAAAATGGCCGCTAGGTTGTCCATGCTGGGATTGCCCGTGGGTGACAACATCCGGTGCAAACTTTTGCTTGGCTTGGCGGTCAGCGTTGCAAGTTGCTCGAACCCGATGGTGGCGTTCACCAAGTCACGCAAAATCAGTCGGGCGGTTTCCGGCTCACCATTGAGAAATAGTGTCGCAGCCTCATCAAGCAGCGCCTGCGCAAATGACGCGTCGCTCTGCACACGCTGGATGACGGTTTCTTTGAAATTTCTGGTCAATGCCATTCTGTTACCCCTTGTGCTTGCTGCCTGATTGGGCAGTTATCGCCTTTTTGCGAGCCTTGTACTCAACCAACAATGCCTTGGCTTTGTCGATGTCCCGTTGCTGACCGCGTTTGGTGCCCCCACCGAACAGAACGATGAGCGTCTCGCCATCTTTGGCGAGGTAAATACGGTAGCCTGGTCCCCAGTCGATGACGTATTCACCCATGCCGTCAAACCACTTGATGCTGGACGTATTGCCCATAGTCATTCGAAGTTTGGCAACGGTAACCTTGGCAGCGGCCTGCGCTGACAGGCTGTCAAACCATTGTTTGTACGGGTTGGATGCGTCCTCACGGATGTACTCTTCGACTTTGACTGTCATGCGCCATGGTAACACATGTGTTACTTTCACCATGGCGGCGATCTTGATGCGGGGGGCCCCTGAGGTTGGCTGCGATGGTTAAAACTGGACTGCCGTATAGCTGCCGGTCGTCAATACCCGCTTACGCCACACAGCAGTCTTCGCCACCACGTCTAAAGCGACTCTGCAGCGCATGCTACAGAGTCGCTAATCGGAGGGCAGCCGTCCTTTCATAGCTACTTCGCAACCGCAGGAGATGCCACGGGGGTCACCACTGGCTGCACCAGGCTGCGCAGCACATCGCGCACCATCTGCGCCCGGTCCTTGGTCTCTGGCAGTTCTCGCTCAATGCGCAGCTTCTCATTGCCCGCCAGTTTGAACGCAGCCCGGTCTGGTGCACAACGCTCGCAGTTCATAAAGGGTGTTGGCCGATATCGTGCCCCAGTGTGAACTGCGCGACATCGGGCTATAAAAGACAAGTTAATACGATATTTTGTAAAGGTAACTTGACTAAATAGGAGGTTGAATGTAAAGTCTCCTTGTCTAATCACAACGGAGTTTTACAAATGAACAGTATCCTCAAGGGCTTCTGCTGGGCTGCAGCCATGCTTCTCGTCGTGACCGCAAAGAAGTACGGGGTTTTCGATGCCGAAGCTGCCGACACACTGATGCTGGTACTCCCGATTGTCGCGGTCCTGTCACTCAGGAGCCGGCGCGAATGCAGCTTGCTGCGTCAGAACGAAGCCTGAGTATGGCCACGTCTCTGCCCATTCGCCGTTACAACCGGCGGCTCGCTAGCGCGATGGTGATCTATGTGATCAGCCTGTTTGCTGCGAAATACTTGATTTCGCGTGGCATGGTGGAAGGCCCGATCATTTGGATCCTGGGGTCAGTGCCAGGACTAGCTGTTGCCAGCGTCTTCTATGCGATTGCAAAGCTCATCATCGAACAGAAGGATGAATTCATCCGAATGCTGATCGTCAGGCAAACGTTAATCGCTACCGGGGTGGCGCTTTCAATTGCGACAGTCTGGGGGTTTCTTGAGAATTTCGGGCTGGTTGCCCATGTAGACGCCTATTGGATCGCAGTCATCTGGTTCACAGGATTTGGATTGGGTGGCCTTATCAACCGCTTCACCCATGGAACTTCGGGAGCAGGGTGTTGAAGAACCGGCTCAAGGTGTTGCGCGCGGAGCGCAACTGGAGCCAGTCTGATCTGGCCGAGAAACTTGAAGTTTCACGTCAGAGCGTCAATGCGATCGAGACTGGCAAGTTCGATCCATCACTGCCTTTGGCCTTTCGCATCGCCGATTTGTTTGGCCTGCCAATCGAAGAAATTTTCTTGCGCGACTGACGCAAACCGTTTGCACAGTAAAGCCCGCTGTTTCCAGGTGAGACAGCTCCAAGCGCTGCAGTGAACGTCACAGAATCGACGCTCTGCAGCCACTGCGCTCCCGGCTACTTCGCAGCCGCAGGAACCGCAATGGTCTCAACAACTGGCTGTCCCAGATTGCGCAGCACGTCGCGCACCATCTGCGCCCGGTCCTTGGCCTCCGGCAGTTCGCGCTCAATCCTCAGCTTCTCGTTGCCAGCCAGCTTGATGTGCTTGTTCTTCTGGATCAGGTGGATGATCTTCATCGGGTCAATCGGCGGATTCTTCTGGAAGGTGATGGTGATGACGCCCGGCGCCGCGTCGACCTTGACCACGCCATAGGGCTTGGCCAGCACGCGCAGGCGGTGCACGTCGATCAGGGTCTGGGCCTGGGCTGGCAGCTTGCCGAAGCGGTCGACAATTTCTTCCAATAGGCGATCCACCTGCTCGGCGTTTTTGGCAGTGGCCAGCTTTTTGTAAAAGCTCAGGCGCAAATGCACGTCGCCGCAATAGTCGTCGGGCAGTAGCGCGGGGGCATGCAGGTTGATGTCGGTCGTCACGTTGAGCGGGCTCAGCAGGTCGGGTTCTATGCCGGCCTTCAGGCAGCGCACCGCCTCGCTAAGCATCTCGTTGTAAAGCTGGAAGCCCACTTCCAGCATATTGCCGCTCTGGTTTTCGCCCAGCACTTCGCCAGCACCGCGAATTTCCAGGTCGTGCATAGCCAAATAAAAGCCGCTGCCCAGTTCTTCCATGGCCTGGATGGCATCCAGGCGTTGGGTGGCCTGTTTGGTCAGCCCTTCAATATCGGGCACCATCAGATAGGCATAGGCCTGGTGGTGGCTTCGGCCGACGCGGCCGCGCAACTGGTGCAACTGCGCCAGGCCGAACTTGTCGGCGCGGCTCATCACGATGGTATTGGCAGTGGGCACGTCGATGCCGGTTTCGATGATGGTGGAGCACAGCAGCAGGTTGTAGCGCTGGGCGATGAAGTCGCGCATCACACGCTCCAGCTCGCGCTCGGGCATCTGGCCGTGGGCCACCGCAATGCGGGCCTCGGGCAGCAGTTCTTCCAGCTTGGCACGGCGGTTTTCTATCGTCTCCACCTCGTTGTGCAAGAAGTAGATCTGGCCACCGCGCTTGAGTTCGCGCAGCACTGCTTCGCGGATCACGCCGTTGCCCTCGGTGCGCACAAAGGTTTTGATGGCCAGGCGGCGTTGCGGTGCGGTGGCAATCACGCTCAAATCGCGCAGACCTTCCAGCGCCATGCCCATGGTGCGGGGGATGGGTGTGGCGGTCAGCGTCAGCACATCCACCTCGGCGCGCAGTGCCTTCATCTGTTCCTTGTGGCGCACGCCAAAGCGGTGCTCCTCGTCGATGATGAGCAGGCCCAGGTTTTTGAAATGCGTGTCCTGGCTCAGCAACTTGTGCGTGCCGACCACGATGTCCACCGTGCCATCGGCCAAACCCTTGAGCGCCAGGTTGATCTCTTTAGTGGAGCGAAACCGGCTCATCTCCGCCACCTTGACCGGCCATTTGGCGAAACGGTCGGAGATGGTCTGGAAATGCTGCTCGGCCAGCAGCGTGGTCGGTGCAAGAATCGCGACCTGCTTGCCACCGGTCACGGCGATAAAGGCGGCGCGCAGCGCGACCTCGGTCTTGCCAAAGCCCACATCGCCGCAGACCAGGCGGTCCATGGGGCGCGGGCTGACCATGTCCTGGATCACGCAGTGGATGGCGGCCTTCTGGTCAGCGGTTTCTTCAAAGCCAAAGTCGTTGGCGAAGGTTTCGTAATCGTTGGCCGAGTAGCGGAAGGCGTGTCCCTCCCGCGCAGCGCGGCGGGCGTAGATGTTGAGCAGCTCGGCGGCCGAGTCGCGCACCTGCTCGGCGGCGCGGCGCTTGGCCTTTTCCCACTGGCCGCTGCCCAATCTGTGCAGGGGTGCTTCGTCGGCGCTGACGCCGGTGTAGCGGCTGATGAGTTGCAGTTGGCTGACGGGCACGTACAGCGTGGCTTTGTCGGCGTACTCCAGGTGCAGAAATTCTTGCATCTCCGGCTCGCCGTTGGCCAGCTTCTGTCCTAAGTCCAGATTGATCAGTCCGTTGTAGCGGCCAATGCCGTGTTGGGAGTGCACCACCGGGTCACCCACATTGAGCTCGCTCAGGTCCTTGATCAGAGCTTCGACATCACTGACCTGTTCCTGTTTCTTGCGTCTACGGGTCGTGGGCGCGCTGGCAAAGAGCTCGGTCTCGGTGACCAGGTCAATGCCGTATTCCAGCCAGCTAAACCCGATGCTGAGTGCAGCCGTGGCAATGCCAAATTTCTCGTCGCTGGTCTGGAAATCCAGCAGGGAGTCAAAGGCCGGTGGGTTGACGCCGCTGGCACGCAAGAAGTCCAGCAGACTTTCGCGTCGGCCGTCGCTCTCGGCCAGCACCAGAATGCGGTGCTGGGTGTTGCGCGCGTGCTGTTTCAGGCGTGCCAGCGGGTCTTCTGTGCCGCGCTCGGCTGCCATCGGGGGCAGGGTTTCCAGTTCCGCATAGGGTGAGGCGGGTTTTTCTACGCCAGATTGGCCTTCAGCCCCCGTTGGTATTGCGTGAGCAGCTCCTGGTTTGATAGCGAGTTGGGCATAGGCATTGGCCCGTGCGTAAAACTGCTCAGTGCCCAAAAACAGCGCCTCAGGCGGCAGGGCCGGGCGCTCCGGGTCGCCTTGCACCAGGCGGTAGCGGTCCTTGGTGTCCTGCCAGAAGCGCTGGAACGCAGGCTCCAGGTCGCC
Organism: uncultured beta proteobacterium; assembly: GCA_903945325.1. Classification (GTDB taxonomy): domain Bacteria; phylum Pseudomonadota; class Gammaproteobacteria; order Burkholderiales; family Burkholderiaceae_C; genus Allorhodoferax. The sequence continues at coordinate 7,983 of CAJAVE010000021.1, forward strand.
GTGCAGCACCACGGTGGCGTCCGGGCCCAGATAGTCAAACACGGTGGCGGTTTCTTCAAAGAAAAGCGGCAGGTAGTACTCGATACCGGCCGTGGCCACACCGGCACCGATGTCCTTGTAGATGCGGCTCTTGGTCGGGTCGCCGTCCAGTAGTTCGCGCCAGCGGCTGCGAAACTTGGTGCGGGCGTCGTCGTCCATCGGAAACTCGCGTCCGGGCAGCAGGCGTACTTCGGGCACCGGGTAGAGGCTGCGCTGGCTGTCGGGGTCAAAGGTGCGGATGCTGTCGATCTCGTCGTCAAACAAGTCCACGCGGTAAGGCACCAGACTGCCCATAGGAAACAGGTCGATCAGCCCGCCGCGAACCGCGTATTCACCCGGGCTGACCACCTGGGTCACATGGCTGTAGCCCGCCAGCGTGAGCTGGGCTTTGAGCTTGGCCTCGTTGAGTTTTTGCTTGACCTTGAACTCGAATGTGTAGCCCGCCAGAAAACTGGGCGGCGCCAGGCGGTACAACGCCGTGGTGGCGGGCACGATCACCACGTCGGCACCGTTGTCTTTGTCGCGCTGTCTGATGCGCCACAGCGTGGCCAGGCGTTCGCTGATCAGGTCCTGGTGCGGCGAAAACGTGTCGTAGGGCAGGGTTTCCCAGTCGGGGAACAGCGCGCAGCGCAGAGCGGGTGCGAAGAACGTAATCTCGTCCATCAACCGCTGGGCGTCGTTGGCATCGGCCGTGACCACGGTCATGGGTTTGCCAGCGGCCTTTTCGCGCTCGCCCAGGCGGGCCAGCAACATCGCGTCGGCGGAGCCCGCGGGGCGGGGCAGGGTGAAGCGTTTGCCGACGGCTAGTTTGGGTAAATCCATGAATCGTTTTGAGGGGGAAAGGTTGACGCAGTGCAGTAGATTTTAGAATGGGACCCAGACCATGACCGCTACCCCACCCCTATCTCCCTCGCTAACCGATTCCTCCACGGCACCCGCACGTCTGTGGGCCCTTATTCCCTGCGCGGGTACGGGGTCGCGTGCCGGGTCTGATGGTCCCAAACAATACCAGCCGGTCGCTGGTCAACCCATGGTGTTGCACACGCTGGCCGCATTTGCGGCGGTGCCGCGTCTGGCAGGTGTTCTGGTCGTGGTGTCAACAGGCGATGACTTCTTTGTTGATAAAGATGCTACGTTTTTGATAGCTTCTTGCGGAGGTTCCACGAGGGCTACCAGCGTTTTGAATGGACTTAATGCGTTGCTGGAGCGAGGAGCATCCCCCTGTGACTGGGTGCTGGTGCACGATGCAGCCCGCTGCCTGATCACGCCCCAGCAGATCAATACCCTTATCGACGCCTGCCTGCCAGACGCTGTGGGTGGCCTGCTGGCGCTTAAATTGCCTGACACGCTGAAGCGAGAGGTGGGCGGGCGGGTGGCCGAGACCGTGGACCGTGCCGACAAATGGCTGGCCCAAACGCCTCAAATGTTTCGGTTAGCCGAGTTGCAGCAAGCCTTGCTTTCAGCGGGCGATGCGGTGACCGACGAAGCCAGCGCGCTGGAGTTTGTGGGCAAGGCGCCCTTGCTGGTGGAGGGCAGCGCCCAAAACTTCAAGGTGACCTACCCGCAAGACTTTGCGCTGGCCCAGGCCGTGCTGATGGCGCGGGACAGCACCACCGGATAACTCTCACCCGAACCGCAAATCGCCTTTGTGAGTTCTCTGAGGGCGGACACCTGCCTTTACGTTACCCCGCTGTGAGCTCAATCCCGTTCTGAATCACCCCAATCAGCGAGGCTTGGTTCTCAGCCGACTCCGAGAAGCCCAAGAGCGCCTGCTCCCGGCTTTGGGCGTGGCTGCTGAGCTGGTTGACCCAATACTCCAGACCACCCGCGTCCGCCGTGCGGTGCAGGGCATTGGTGTACAGCAGGTTCACAAAGGCGCTGTCGGTGGGTGAATTGCCATACAGGGTTTTGAACTCCCCACTCTCAATGAATGCCGCTGCCACCTTGAGCATGGACAAGCCTTGGTCCACGCCTTTGATCCAGCCCGATAGCCCGTCTTTGTCGGGTGTGCGGTTAAACGCCGCCTGGTACAG
>CAJAVE010000022.1 GCA_903945325.1 uncultured beta proteobacterium
CGGCTATGCCAAAGGCGCGCCTGGTTGATATCAATAGCGCCGGACGTAATGAATTGATGACGCTTCCCGGTGTGACCGATGCTGTGGCGGAGAGAATCATCGCTGGGCGACCCTTTGGCAGCAAATCACACCTGACAACGCGCGGTATCGTTGCGCGCGATGTTTATGAAGACCTCAAGAAATTGGTGGTCGCCAAACAGGATGCTGTCAGTGCTGCAAAGCTCTTAAAAAAGTAAGTCGTGGCCGAGAGCACTTTTTTGACTCCATAGCACGCACGATGCACGTTTTCGCCGAGCCTTGAAGCAAAGTAGCGGCGCGAGGTTCGTGCTGCTTTCACTTTGGTGCGCCCAGCATGGGCGCAACCCTGCCGGCGCAAGTCCCGCCGTAAAGTGATCACAAGGAGCGACGAGAAGCCCAACTGCGTGAGGGCAACCGATAGCGGCTACCCCTGTACCAATCCAGTTGAAACAAATTGGCTAAGCCAAGTGGCTTAGCCCGAGACACATTCCTGAGTTAATGCGACAAATACCAATCGGCCAGGTTCTTGATTTCTTTTTGGTCTTTGGTGTCGATTACTTTGTGCTTTTCCTTCTTGCCACTGCCTTTTGGCCGCAACTCAACTTCCATTGCCTCGGTCATGTTTTTGATGGCTTTCTCTTGTCCATCGGCCTTGCCACGATATTTATCGGCAATTTCTTTCATGGACGGCCCTTTCTTCTCCTTGTCTGCCGCGTGGCACTTGAGGCAGTCGTTGCTTTTGGCAAGTGCCTTGGCCGCTTCCTCGTCAACCTTGGCGAAGGCGGGGGCAGAAGCGGACATAACGATCGCAACGGCCGCCGCAATCAGGGTGAATGGTTTCTTGGTCATTGAATTTTCCTTAACAGAACTTAAGTTTGAGATTGAATAGCCCCATTTGAGGCTTGTGCTTGCGTGAAGTCAAGTGGTGTAAAGGCGGTCAGATTCAATTTTTGTGAGCATTTGATTTAAATCAATTGATGTCGCTAAGGCTTAGGGATATGTGTTGAATGCTGTCGCAGCAGACGGTCTCCATCAGCCATCAATGCTTGCCACCGTCGTCAACGTCTTCATATCCAGTCAGCATGGCTTTGATGTGGGCTGTACGTGTGTGGCCCAGTGTGATCAGGTACAGGTGCATGATCAGAAAACCACTGAAAACAATAAACATCAGCACGTGAATGGTGTCGACGATACGCACGCCGCCAAGTAGTTCTACCAAAAAGTCGAATCGCTTGACATCCCACAGGAGCAAGCCGGAAATGAACTGAATGGGGACAAATATCAGCATGATGATTTGGTACATCATGATTTGTAGCGGGTTGAACTTGTGGTAAATCGTGGGCTGGTGTGGGTTGGCCTTGCCCAGAAAAATCTCGTAGCCATAAAACTTGATCTGCCGCCAAGAGTCCTTAAAGTACTTCTCGGCGTTCAATTCTGGCAAGTACACCGTGATTTTGTCGGTGAACATGTAAAAGCCTAACCACAGAAAGTAGTTGGCCATCAGAACAAATCCAATCCAGTTGTGCACATCCACGGCCAATTTGAAGGGCAGGACTTGCAAGATATCCATGTAGCGGATCTGTAATCCGGTTGCAATCAATATGATGAACCCGAATGCGTTGACCCAGTGCCAGATTCGGATAGGGAGCGGATGAATGTAGATTTGTTTCATGATTGATCCTTTTTGCTGGCGGCTTTCAGTTGTTCGCGCTTCGCTTTAAACAGGCGGTTTGCTGTCAGGTGGGCGATGGGAACCAATGCCACCCCCAGGATCACCAGGACCAGCAAGTAGTCCAGCAACTTGATGCGGGTGCTACCGATTGCGTAAAAGCCTTTCATGGTTCCGGTCGCGGTCAATGAGCTCAGAATTTCCTTCTCAACGCCGTGGCGCAGGGGCCGTCCATCCGGGCCTGCCATGGTCAGCACCACGGTCTGGAACGGGGTCGCGCCGTACTGGTGACAGACTTTGCAGTCCTTGATGGCCTTTTCTTTTTCACTCAATTGGTGTGCCTGTACCCCGGAGCGCACCTCCAGACGACCACTCAAGATGGCTTTGGGGCCTTCACTTTCCAGGTTGAATTCTTTGAGGAAGCTGCGAAGTTCCTTTTCATCCAGGCCAACCTCCTTGCCATCGGCCGTCTTGATAAGGCGTTCGAACTTTGGCACACCGTGTTGTTCCAACAGTTGTTTGCCGCCAACGCTGTCGACCATGCGCAGATTGACCCGCCGTTGCGCATCGGGCGCATGGCAAACCGGGCACGACACGGCTTCAAAGTGCAAAGCGGAATTGGGCAGCCACTTCTCATGTGAGGACGCCGAGTCCTTATGGCATTTGATGCAACTGTCTTTCAGGGCATCCCCAAACGACGCAGCCTTGATCTCGTGCGCAGAGTGGCAGGTATTGCAGGTCGGCGCGTCTTTTCCCTTGGCCACGCGTTCCAGTCCATGCACGTCCTTGGCGTAGGCCTTGTAAATGTCCTCATGGCAGCGGGCGCAGGGAACCTGGTCGATGGGAGAAAGAATCTTTACTGACTTGACGGTATGGGAGTTATGGCAGTCAGAACAGCTGGCTGCCTTGTCGCTGCCGCCTTTGATCATGGCGGCATGGACCGTATCTTTAAAAAGTGCGACGTTTTCTTTGTGGCAGGAAATACAGGTGTCGCTCATCTTGAGCGTAAATTCCCGCTTGCTGCTGACCGTTGAAGGCGCCTTGCCGTGCGTTTTTTCGTCGAGGTCGTCGTGGCAATCTTCGCAACTGGTTTTGTTGTGCATCGATTCGACAAATGCCTTGGTTGAAATGCTCAACGGTAGCACCTCGCCCTTTTGGGTCTTCATTTTCAGGCCCTCTTTGTCGTGGCACTTCAGGCAAGCCAGTTCGGGGGCGTCGAGTTCAACGTCTGCAGCCAGGGCGGCGGGCGCAACAAAGGCAAACGACAGCGCCACCAAACTGGCAAGTACCAGTCTAGTCCTGAGGGATGAAAGCGCAAGCCAGCCCGGTTTTGGAAAGTTTTTCATTTGTGTGTTTCTTTGGAGACTGAGGGGTCTTTCTTGTTGCTTTCGGCCTTCATGTCGGCCATTGCCAGCTGGAACAACTTGCCGGGCAGCAGCACCGCGTAAATCAGCCCGATAAATGGGGAAGCCAGAAAAAGACCGATATTCTTCAGACGGCTGTTTTGGGTGGGGGGGGCGGTACTGGCAGTGCTCATGGCAAAAGCTCCGTGATTTAGATCAATCGGCATTATGACGAAACCATTGCGATGATGAAAATTCTTGTTCGTCCGACTTGACAAAGTGCAAAGACACTGCTTTTAAACATCGGTTGTTCTGCATTCCTTGTCAAGAATGCGTCAGAATCAGCGCTTTGGTGCGGAACAGTTGGCATTTTTGGGATATCAGGGCTCCCGGGTTGTTCGGCTATTTGAGTCACTTCTGGTGATTGAAAGGAAAACATGGAAATCGTAGAAGCAGATGTTGTCATTGTTGGCGCAGGTGGAGCTGGACTGCGGGCGGCCATTGCATTGGCCGAGACGGATCCGACACTGAAAATTGCGCTCATCTCCAAGGTCTATCCCATGCGCAGCCATACCTGTGCGGCCGAGGGCGGCGCCGCGGGTGTTATCAAGAAAGATGACAGCCTGGCCCTGCACTTTGACGATACGGTCGGCGGCGGAGACTGGCTGTCCGATCAGGATTGTGTTGAATACTTCGTGAACGAAGCACCCAAGGAGTTGTTGCAGCTGGAACACTGGGGATGCCCCTGGAACCGAGAGGAAGACGGCTCGGTGGCGGTGCGGCCCTTTGGGGGCATGAAGAAGCAGCGCACCTGGTTTGCGGCCGACAAGTCTGGCTTTCACATCCTGCACACGCTGTTTCAGACCACCCTGCAGTTCCCGACCATCACGCGCTACGACGAGTACTTCGCGCTGGACCTGTTGGTCGATGAGGGCCGTTGCCAGGGCCTGACCGCCATGGAAATGAAGAGCGGCATGATCAAGCAGTTCAATGCGAAATCGGTCATTATTTGTGGCGGCGGAGCAGGGCGCATGTTCCCGTTTACCACTAACGGTGCCATCAAGACCGGTGACGGCATGGCCTTGGCCTACCGGGCCGGTGTGCCGCTGAAGGATATGGAGTTTGTTCAGTACCACCCAACCGGGTTGCCCAACACCGGCAGCCTGTTGACCGAAGCCTGCCGGGGTGAAGGCGGTGTGATGCTCAACAAGAATGGTCGCCGCTACCTGCAGGACTACGGCATGGGACCCGAGACACCGCTGGGGAAACCCCAGCTCAAGACCATGGAGCTCGGCCCCCGCGACCGCGTGAGCCAGGCCTACTGGCACGAGGTGCAAAAGGGCAACACCGTTACCACGCCGTGGGGCGAGTGCGTGCTGCTGGATATGCGCCACCTGGGCGAAAAATACATCGACGAGCGCCTGCCACTGGTGCGTGAACTGGCCATTGCCTACCTGGGCGTGGACATTGTCAAGGACCCAGTGCCCATTCGCCCGGTGGTGCACTACATGATGGGTGGTATTTCCACCAATACCAAGGCCGCCACCGAATTGCCTGGGCTGTTTGCCGCTGGCGAATGCGCCTGTGTGAGCCTGAATGGTGCCAACCGCCTGGGATCCAACTCGCTCACCGAACTGCTGGTGTTTGGCAAGGCAGCGGCACTGTCAGCCATTGCGCACGCGAAGTCGGTTGGCACTGCCAACAAGGCGGCACTAAAGGCACAGGCCGATGCCTCACAGGCTCGCATCCGCGAACTTTTCCTGCGAACCGACGGCAAGGAATCCATGTCGGGCCTGCGCAAGGAAATGATGGACACCATGGAGAAAAACTGTGGCCTGTACCGGACCGAAGAAGGCCTTCAGGAAGCGGTCGCCAAGATTGTGGAGCTGCGACAGCGTTACAACAAGGTGGTGTTGCACGACAAGAGCAATGTGTTCAACACCGACCTGTTTCAGGTGCTGGAACTGGGCTCCATGCTCGATTGCGCCTCGGCCCTCACGGTTGGTGCCCTGGCGCGCAAAGAGTCACGCGGTGCGCACCAGCGCCTGGACTTTGTAGAACGTGATGACAAAAACTTCCTGCGCCACAGCATGGCTTATTACCAGGGTCAGGACACAGCCCGCATCGATTACCTCGATGTGGTGATTACCAAGTCACCTCCGGGTGTGCGGGACTATTCAGGAGACCACAAATGACACAGCTGAAACAGCGTCTGGTCCAGCTGGAAGTGCTGCGCTATGACCCCGAGAAGGACTCCGAGCCGCACTTCCAGAAGTACGAAGTGATGTGCGCTGAGGAGTGGGTGGTGCTGGACGCGCTCAACGCCGTGAAAGAGACCATTGACCCCACACTGGCGTACCGCTGGTCCTGCCACATGGCCGTGTGCGGTAGCTGCGGCATGATGGTCAATGGTGAGCCCAAGCTGTCGTGCCACGCATTCCTGCGGGACTATGTGGGCATGGTCATTCGGGTGGAACCCCTGGCCAACTTCCCGATTGAACGGGATCTGGTCACTGTGGCAGACGACTTCATCGACAAACTCAAGCGGGTCAAGCCCTACCTGATTCCCAAAGAGAAGAAGACGATTGAGCAGGGCGAGTACAAACAGACGCCCGCGCAGCTGATGAAGTACCGCCAGTTCTCCATGTGCATCAACTGCATGCTGTGCTACGCAGCCTGCCCCGAATACGCGCTGCAGCCCAAGTTCATAGGGCCTGCCGCTATTACCCTGGCGCACCGCTATAACCAGGACTCGCGCGACGGTGGTCGTGACGAGCGCCAGGAAGTGATCGCCACCAATGAGGGCGTCTGGGAATGTTCGTTTGTGGGCGCCTGCTCCGAGGTCTGTCCCAAGGCGGTTGACCCGGCTGGCGCACTACAGCAAGTCAAGGTTGCCAGCACCATTGACTGGTTCAAGGAACACCTGTTACCCGGAGGTTCAAAATGAGTCGCAAGCCTTTTGTCCGCCCTGTTTCCAAGACGGGTTGGTGGTTGAAGCACCCGCGCTATATGCGCTACATGTCACGCGAGGTGACTTGCGTTTTTATCGGCGCATTTGCGTTGCTGATGCTGTGCACGCTGGAGCGCCTGTCCAAGGGGCCAGAAGCCTACGCGTCGTTTATCGCCGCGATACAGGGGCCGCTGAGCGTGGTCGGAATGTTGCTGGTGCTGGTATTTGCCCTGCACAACGCCACCAGCTGGTTCAATGTCACGCCCAAAGCCTTGCCGGTCCAGATCGGTGAAGAGTTTCTTGCGGGTAAATACATCATTGGCGCGCACTATGCGGTCTGGATTGTGGCCTCGCTGGTGGTACTGTTTTTTGCAGGAGTGATCTAGCCATGGCCAAGTCCAACAAACCGATCTTCTGGAGCCTGTTTGCGGCGGGCGGCACCTTGGCTGCCTTCCTGGCACCCGTGCTGGCATTGTTGTTCCTGATGGTGGCCATGGGGCATGCACCGGCAGTGTTCAGCTATGCCAATCTGCATGCATTTGCGGCCAACTGGTTGGGGAAAATCATCATACTGGGCGTGATCACGCTGTTTTTGTGGCATGCTGCACATCGATTACGGGTAACGTTGCATGACTTCGGGTTGCGCCAGGACGCCATCGTCGCGGTCGTGGTCTATCTGATTGCCGCAGCCGGTACCGGCTTGTCTTTGGTGTACTTGTTGCGCATCTGAGTTTTTACCTACTTCACCAACTTCGCCCTCGCGGTGAAGTTGACTGCCCATGGGGCAATACCTAAGGTTTTTCCGTGAGTCCAAAACAAACTGCTGCAATTGCACAAGCCGACTCGCTCCAGACGCTGGGTGGCGGACGTTCATTGACCCCTGCGGTCATTCCCGAATACCTGCACAACACCTACTGGTGGGCGTATTTGCATCCCAGGGCGGTTCATATATTTGAGCGCCAATGGCTGGTCAATCTCATCTTGTGGGGCAACTTTGCGAAGCTTCGCGATGCGGCCTTGCAGGAAATGGGTGACGTTATCAATGGCCGTGTGTTGCAAGTTGCCTGTGTCTATGGTGACTTCACCGAACACCTGGTGCGCCGATTGGGTCCGCAAGGCAGTGTCGACGTGATTGATGTGGCACCGATCCAGATCAAGAACCTGCAAGCCAAGTTGAGCAACCCGCAGCATGTCAACGCGCTGTTGCAAGACTCGACCGACCTGCACTTTGAAGATGGAAGCCACGATTCGGTGGTGGTGTTTTTCCTGCTGCATGAGCAACCGGCCGATGTGCGACGCAAGACCATTTCAGAGGCATTGCGGGTTACCAAGCCAGGTGGCAAGCTTATTTTTGTGGACTACCACAAGCCCGCGGCGGTCAACCCATTTCGGTACATTATGGTGCCCATACTCACGACGTTGGAGCCATTTGCCATGGACGTGTGGCGCGGAGAAATTGTCGATTGGTTGCCAACCGATATCAAAATTTCCAAAATGGAAAAGCAGACTTACTTTGGCGGCTTGTACCAAAAGGTCGTCATCACCCGTTAGGCCGGTAGTTGAGCGCCTTCGACCAGGAAGCGCACGCGCCTGACGCCATTCCATTCGTCGGCATCCAGCCGAAAGGCCAGTGTTACTTTGGCGGGCAATGGCTCGGTATGGCCAAACCAGATGCCATCGACTGGCTGCCCCTGGTGTTTGAGCTTGAGTGCCAGGTGTTTTTCACCCACCAGTCGCTGCGATAGCACTTCTACTTCTTCGCTGAAAGTAGGGGCGGCAAAGCCCTGACCCCACACTTCTTTGTGCAGCGTGTCTACCAGGTCTACGCGCCGATACTCGGGTGCCAATGGGCCATCGGTTTCCATGCGGCGGGTCAGGGTGGCTGCGTCAAGCCACTCTTGCGCAACTTGAATGAGCCCCTGCTCAAAGGTATCCAGGCCGTCCTCATGTATGGTGCAACCGGCCGCCATGGCGTGTCCACCAAAACGCAGCAGGACACCTGGGTGGCGCTTGGCCACCAGATCCAACGCGTCACGCAAGTGAAATCCGGGGATCGAGCGCCCTGAGCCTTTGAGTTCATGCTGTTTGCCGGGTGCGGCGCTGGCCGCAAACACAAAAGACGGACGGTGCAGTTTGTCTTTGATGCGCGACGCCACAATGCCCACCACGCCCTCGTGAAAATCCGGGTCAAACACACAAATGGCGGGTGGCGGCTCATCGCCTTCGTCAAACAGCGACTCGGCAATTTGCATCGCCTGTTCGCGCATGTCACCTTCAATCACACGGCGGTCGCGGTTGATGCCGTCCAGCATTTTCGCCAACTCATCCGCGCGTGCCGGGTCGTCCGTGAGCAGGCACTCAATACCCAGCGTCATGTCGCTCAAGCGGCCCGCCGCGTTGACACGCGGGCCAAGGGCGAAGCCGAAGTCGAAGGTGGTAGCAACTAGGGCAGAGCGGCCCGATGCTACAAAAAGGCTAGCTATACCGCAAGGCATGGCGAGTGATCGAACCCGCTTTAGCCCCTGTGCTACCAGTCGGCGGTTGTTGGCGTCCAGCCGCACGACATCCGCCACAGTACCCAAGGCAACCAACGGCAGCAATGTGTCCAGTTTGGGTTGTGTGGTCGCATCAAAAACACCGCGTGCGCGTAATTCGCTACGCAGCGCCAGCAGCACATAGAACATCACGCCAACGCCCGCAATCGATTTACTGGCGAAGCTGCAACCCGGCTGGTTGGGGTTGACGATCACGTCTGCAGCAGGAAGCTCTGACGCTGGCAAATGGTGGTCCGTTACCAGCACCTGCAGGCCCAAGGCCCGGGCGTGCGCCACGCCGTCCATGCTGGCAATGCCGTTGTCCACCGTGATCAGTACGTCGGCGCCTGAGTCTTTGACCCGCTGTGCAATGGGTGCTGTCAGTCCATAACCATCCACGATGCGATCGGGCACGATGTAGTCCACATGCTGCGCACCAAGCAGCTTCAGGCCACGCAGCGCAACTGCGCAAGCAGTGGCTCCGTCACAGTCGTAATCGGCGACAACACTCAGTACTTTGTTCTGGGCAATGGCGTCTGCCAGCAGGCGCGCTGCTGCGGGCAAGCCGAGCATGGTCGAGGGGGGGAGCAACTTTGCAAGCGCGTCGTCCAATTCTTCCATGCCGGTCACTCCCCGCGCGGCGTACAGGCGCGCCAGCAGGGGATGGACACCAGCCTGCTCCAGCACCCATACGCTACGGGGTGGAATGTCACGGGGAACAATGTTCATAGACTGTTCAGTAACTGCTCGGGCGATGACACTGAAAAACGTTGCTGGATGCGACCCCACCAGGGCTTGTTTTGCAGTTCCAGGGTCACTGCCATGCGGGGACCGCACAAGGTCAGTTGCACGGGCTTGGCGGCTTTCGCACTTTGAACCAGGCCGGCCAGCCGCGTGCAATCCAGCGTTTGCCACGCCGCTTGCCATGCTTGGTGGTCGTCCTGAAGTGCAGCCCGGCGCAGCGAGTCCACAGACTCCAGCGACTCTGGATTGGCAACAGGTGACGGCGGGGGTGTACCGGTTCCACTGATCCAGAACGCATTGATGGCGGGCTTGCCAAGCGCACTGCGGGCATCGTTCACAGCGTGCGTATAGAGCAGCATCTGCATTTCGTTTTGCAGACGACGCAAGTGTTTTGCGCCTTCCTCGTGTGGCATCCACGGTTCGATGGATGCGCCGGCAACCCGCTCCAGCGAGGCGGTGGGCAGGTCTTTGAATACGTCGCCGAAAGCCAGCCAGGTGCCGTTGTTCAAGGGGTGCAGGGTGATACCGTCTTCGTCAAAATACCGTTTCATGGCGGCGCGCAGGGTATCGCATTCGTGCGCGCTCATGTCGAGTTCCAGCGGGTCATCCATCAGGATCTGGCTGGACTGAACGTTCAGGTGGCATGGCGTGATCCAGGCCCAGCCCGCGGCTCCGTGAACCTTGGTCAGTCCCAGTTGCTGGGCATCCATGGCCGCCCAGGGTATCAGTCCATCAGCACCCTGCAGACCCATGTGGGTGGCACGCAGGCGCTCAGGCAAAGGGGTTAGCGAATCTGGTGTACCTGATAGCGCAGGGGTAGCTGTCAGCAGCCCCAGCAGTTCATTCAGGTTGGGCAGTGCGAGTTGGGCAATGGTTGCCCGGCATTGGGGTCCGGGCGGTGCAGCGTGGGAAATAAGCAAGTGCATAGGTAGATTGTCCTGCATGGATGCCACAATCCGGGGATGTTGATATTTCCATACGAGCTTCGCATTGGCTGGCGCTATACGCGAGCCGGTCGTACGACTCGCCGCAACGGGTTTATTTCGTTCATTTCCGGCGTTTCCATGCTGGGCATCGCACTGGGTGTGGCTGCGCTCATTATCGTACTGAGTGTGATGAACGGGTTTCAAAAAGAGGTTCGGGACCGCATGCTGGGTGTGGTGTCCCACATCGAGGTGTATGCCAATGGCGGTCAGGCCTTGCCCGACGTGAGCCTGACCCTTCGCCAGGCTCGTGCCAACCCCGAAGTGATTGGTGCTGCGCCCTTTATTGCGGCACAGGCCCTGTTGGCGCGTGGTGAGGATATGAAGGGTGTCATGGTTCGGGGTATCGACCCGACCCAGGAGCACCAGGTAACCGATGTGGCGGCGGGCGCACAGGCTGCTGCACTGGCGCAACTGGTGCCAGGTGGTTTTGGCGTTGTTTTGGGATCCGAGCTGGCGCGATCACTGGGCGTGCGCAGCGGTGACCGGGTGACGTTAGTGGCGCCTAGCGGCCAGCTCACGCCCGGCGGAGTCATGCCGCGCATGAAGCAGATGACTGTGGTGGGCACATTTGATTCCGGCCATTTTGAATACGACTCGGCCCTGGCCATGGTGCATGTGGACGATGCGGCCAAAATATTCCGCCTCGAAGGTCCCTCGGGCTTGCGCCTGAAGCTGCGCGACCTGCACGACGCGCGGGCGGTGGCCGAAGTGCTGGGGCGTTCTCTGACGGGCGACTTGTACATCCGTGACTGGACGCGCCAGAACCGCACCTGGTTTGCTGCCGTGCAGGTGGAAAAACGCATGATGTTCATCATCCTGACCCTTATCGTGGCGGTTGCGGCTTTCAACCTGGTGAGCACGCTGGTGATGACGGTAACCGACAAGCGCGCTGACATTGCCATTTTGCGTACGCTGGGGGCCAGCCCTGCCAGCATCATGGGCATCTTTGTGGTGCAGGGTGCCATGGTGGGTGTGATCGGCACATTGGCCGGCCTGCTGCTGGGCCTGGGCGTGGCTTTCAACATCGACGTCATCGTGCCCGCGCTGGAGCAGGCTTTGGGAGCCAGTTTCTTGCCCAAAGACATTTATCTGATCAGCCGCATGCCCAGCGACCCGCAGCAGGCGGACATTGTGCCGGTTGCGGTGATCGCCCTGGTGCTGGCATTTGCGGCCACCTTGTACCCCAGCTGGCGCGCCAGCCGGGTGAATCCAGCGGAGGCCCTTCGGTATGAGTGACTTTGAATCGGCGGTGGGTGCAGCCCATTACCGCATGGTGGCTGACCTGACAGGCACTGCGCCAGCTTCATTGCCAGCCGGTGAGGTGGTGCTACGCGCACAGGGTCTGACCAAGCGGTTTACCGAAGGGCGGCTGGATGTTACCGTTTTGCAGGGGGTTGACCTGCAGGTGCACCGGAGTGAAACCCTGGCCATCGTGGGCACGTCGGGCTCCGGCAAGAGCACGCTCTTGCACCTGCTGGGTGGCTTGGATGCGCCAACCAACGGCTCGGTTCATTTGCATGGGCAGGACCTGGCACACATGGGTGCTGCCCAGCAGGGTCGGATGCGCAACCTGCATTTGGGTTTTGTCTACCAGTTTCACCACCTGTTGCCGGAGTTCAGTGCGCTGGACAACGTCGCCATGCCATTGACTATTCGGCGTCTAGGCCCCGCGGAATGTGCGCAAGCAGCTATGAAAATGCTAGCGAGTGTGGGGTTGCAGGACCGCATGCACCACCGCCCGGCCGAGCTTTCCGGGGGCGAGCGCCAGCGCGTGGCCATTGCCCGGGCGCTGGTTACCAAGCCCGATTGCGTGCTGGCTGACGAGCCCACCGGCAACCTGGACCGAAGCACCGCTGATGGGGTTTTTGACCTGATGCTGACCCTGGCGCGCGACAACGGCACGGCGTTTGTGCTGGTCACGCACGACACCACGTTGGCAGCGCGTTGCAGCCGCCAATTGAAGCTGGTATCGGGACGGCTTGCACTGGCCTGAGTGCCATTCGCCCGGCAAGCCATGGTCTGGATTGACACCCATTGCCACTTGGACGCAGTGGAGTTTTATGAGCCAAATAGGCCTCTAGCCCCCGTAGTACGTGCGCAAGCAGCTATCAAAGGTGTAGCACATTGCGTGATTCCTGCCGTTCAGGTGGCCAATTTCGACGCTGTGCGAACGCTGGCTCAGCGCTTCGGTGACAGCTACTGCCTTGGTATTCACCCGCTCTATGTCCAGCAAGCCAACGCTGATGACCTGGGAACCTTGCATGCCGCACTACACACCCACTGCGATGACCCCAGGCTGGTGGCGGTGGGCGAGATCGGACTGGACTACTTTGTGCCCGAGCTGCGTGAAAGCCCGCTCAGGGAAAAGCAGGAATTTTTCTACCGCGAGCAGCTCAAGTTGGCGCGCCAATTCGGGTTACCGGTGGTGCTGCACGTGCGCCGCTCAGCGGATCGCCTGCTCAAGCACTTGCGGGATCTGGGGCGAAGCGGTCCGCTCTGGAGCGGCATCGCCCATGCGTTCAACGGCAGCGAGACACAGGCACATGAATTCATCAAGCTTGGTTTCAAGCTGGGCTTTGGGGGTGCAGTGACCTTTGCGCGTGCGTTGCAGTTGCGACACCTGGCGCAAACCTTGCCGCTGGAATCCATCGTGCTGGAGACTGACGCGCCCGACATCCCCCCGCATTGGCTCTACACCACGGCACCAGACCGGCTGGCTGGCGCAGCGCAGGGCCGCAACGAACCCGGCGAATTGCCACGCATCGGGGCGGTGGTGGCACAACTGCGCGGGATGTCGGTAGAGGCTCTGGCTGAAGCCACCACTCACAATGCGTGCATAGCTCTGCCAAAGCTGGCCGGGCTGCTGCTCCTCAAGTGATTTAATACTCCATGGCAAAAAAACCAACGATGGTGTTACCCGAAGTCAATTTCTCCGATGATGGCCCGATACGGCACCTGCACCTGGACAGCATCTGGATACAGGGCTCCATGCTAATGGATGCACCCACGGTGCTGGTGCATGAGTACATCCAGCGCATGATGGCCTGGCTGCTGTTCATGGACCCCAGTGGTGTGGAAAAGCGCCAGGCCTTGCAGTTGGGGCTGGGCGCAGCATCGCTGACCAAGTTCTGCCATAAGGTGGTGCGCATGAAGACCACGGCCATTGAGCTCAATCCCCAGGTGGTTGCGGCCTGCCGGGGCTGGTTCAAGCTGCCACAGGACAACAACCGCCTGCAGGTGGTGCTGGCCGATGCCGGGCAGGAGATCAAAGCGCCGCGCTGGGCCGGCGCAGTCGATGCCCTGCAGGTTGACCTGTATGACCAGGAAGCAGCCGGCCCTGTGCTGGACAGTGCAGAGTTCTATGCTGACTGTCGCAAGGTGCTTACCGAGGACGGCTGCATGACCGTCAATCTGTTTGGGCGCTCATCGAGCTTTCAGCGCAGCGTCGACAATATGACTGCGGCGTTTGGCAAAGAAGCCATTTGGGCCTTCAAGGCCACGCGCGAGGGCAATACCGTGGTCCTGGCGCAGCGTACGCCTGTGCGCCCGGCGCGTTCCGTGCTGATGGAGCGCGCCGATTTCATCCAGCGCCACTGGGGCTTGCCGGCCGACAAGTGGGTCCGCGTCTTTAAACCGGTGAATCCATGAACGTCCCTACACCTACCGCATCGCGTGCCAAACTTGACCATGCCGGTCCCATTGACTGGCGTCGGCTGGTTGAGTGGTTGCACGCCGATGGTGTGATTGCGCAGGAAGAGGCCACGCGCACCATTGCGCGCTGCGCACAGGCCGAAAGTGTGCAGCACCCGCTGGTGCGCCTGGCCAGTGTGTCCATGCGCAGGGCCGTGGACAACAAGCCGCTGGATATTGAACTGCTGACGCAGTGGCTGGCGGCCCGGGTGGGCATGGACTATTTGCGCATAGACCCGCTGAAAGTGGACGTGAGCAAGGTGGCCGACGCGATGGGCGCGGTCTATGCCGAGCGGCACCGCATCCTGCCCGTAGGCGTCAATGCCAGCGAGATCACGGTGGCCACCAGCGAACCGTTTGTCATCGACTGGGTGGCCGAGGTGGAACGCCAGTCCCGCCGCAGTGTGCGCCGTGTCCTGGCCAGCCCGCAGGAGATTCACCGCTACACCGCCGAGTTCTACGCGCTGGCCAAGTCGGTCAAGGCGGCAAACAAGAACGGTACCAATAACGGAGCCAGTTTTGAGCAGCTGGTGGAGCTGGGCAAGTCCAACAAGCAAATCGACGCCAATGACCAGAGTGTGGTGCAGGTGGTGGACTGGTTGTGGCAATATGCCTTTGACCAGCGCGCCAGCGACATCCATCTGGAGCCCCGGCGTGAGCAGGGCGTGATCCGCTTCCGCATCGATGGCGTGTTGCATCAGGTTTACCAGATGCCGATGGGCGTGCTCAATGCCATGACGGCGCGTATCAAGCTGCTCGGTCGCATGGACGTGATTGAGCGCCGTCGCCCGCAGGACGGTCGCATCAAGACACGCAATCCGGGCGGTGACGAGATTGAAATGCGGATATCGACATTGCCAACCGCGTTTGGCGAGAAGATGGTGATGCGTATTTTTGACCCGGACAATACGGTCAAGGACCTTGACGCCTTGGGCTTCTCCAGCCACGACGGGCAGCGCTGGGAAGCACTGGTCAAGCAGCCTCACGGCATCATTCTTGTGACGGGCCCCACGGGATCCGGTAAGACGACCACGCTCTATGCCACGCTCAAACGCGTGGCGACCGAAGAGGTCAATGTCAGCACGGTAGAAGACCCCATCGAAATGATAGAACCGGCCTTCAACCAGACCCAGGTGCAGCCGCAACTGGACTTTGGTTTTGTGCAGGGCCTGCGGGCGCTGATGCGCCAGGACCCCGACATCATCATGGTGGGCGAAATCCGCGATACCGAGACTGCCGAAATGGCCGTGCAGGCAGCGTTGACCGGTCACCTGGTCTTTTCGACCCTGCACACCAATGACGCGCCGTCTGCGGTGACGCGCCTGATGGAACTGGGCATTCCCCAGTACCTGATCAACGCCACTTTGCTGGGCGTGCTGGCGCAGCGCCTGGTGCGTACCCTTTGCAAAAACTGTAAGGTGCGTGACGAGGATTCCACCCGCGAACAGTTGACTGAGCTGGTCAAGCCCTGGCAAATCAACGGTGGCTATAAGCCCTATAGACCTGTGGGCTGTGTGGACTGCCGTATGACCGGCTATATGGGTCGCATGGGTCTATATGAACTGCTGACCGTGACAGATGGTTTTAAGGCGAAGGTCGTCGCTGATCCTAGTATTGATGCTCTGCGTCGCCAGGCCATTGCCGATGGTATGCGCCCGCTGCGTCTGGCAGGCGCATTGCGCATGGCCGAGGGGCAAACCGTCATCGAAGAGATTTTGGCTTCTACGCCACCTCTGGCCTGAAACACCGGAGTTGCGCTAACCGACCTCGAATGACACCATGGGTGCCTTGTCAGCACCGATCTCGCACCCCAGAGAAAGCTGGCCGAAGCCCACCAGAAAGCACTCGGTGCGACGCAAGGTCACCGCTTCAATTTGGTTGGCAAAGTACACCCAGGTGCCAAAACTTGAGGTGTCGGTCAATACAATTTGGCCCGCTCGATTGGTGATGGTGGCGTGCACCCTTGACACACGGGGGTCCAAAATCGGCAGCTTTGCTTCGGTGGAACGACCGATCGTGATGCCCGCGCCAGCAATGTCAAAAACTTGGGTGCGTCCTGCCAAAGTCAAGGCGAGTGTCTGGTGTTTGGCAGGAGCGTACATGGAGACGCCCATGGCGGTTGTGTCCATGTGGTGATTGGTCTGCCATTCGACGCGGTAAATATGGGTGGCCAGCGCCTTACCCCGCAAGTGCATGGGACCAAGGCTGCGCAAGGATGGCCGTTGGGCGGACAATATTTCGTTCCATACATTTTGGGTGGTCAGGATCTGGTCGGCACCGGCCAAGTCCGCCAGCCGGGCGGCGCTGTTGACAGCGTCTCCGAAACAGTCGCCCTCAATCTCAACCACTTCACCAGACTCGACACCCATTTGCATCTGGATGGGGCGCCCGGAACCTGCCGGTATCACAGGTTCCGCCTTGAAGCGTGCCTGAAGGCTGACGCAGGCTGCTATGGCATCTCCCGCGTTTGGGAAAACTGCGAATACGCCGTCGCCCAACAGTTTTACCACCCGCCCGTTGTGTTGCTCGAAGACCCTGCCCAGCACGCCAGTCAACTGGTTCATCAACTGGGATGCGCTGGTATCGCCCAATTTTTCAAAAAGGCCGGTGCTTCCAACAATATCGGCAAATACAACAGCAGGCATCAGGAGACTTTCGGCACAGGAAGTGGGGCCGGTTCGGCCCGGTTGAGGCGGGTGCGCCTATCCTATCGGGTTCGTCAGACGCTTGCAATAGAACGCCGCAAGAGGAGCGCCCAAAGGGCGCACTGCTGGATGACGGTTGCCGGAGTGTCTGCTAGCATGGCATATCGGTGCAGGTTTCCACAGTTCTAAGGGGTTCCGGGTTGGAAATGGGTGATATTGAAAAACTAGGCAGATACGACATTATTCGCGTGCTGGGAAAAGGCGCGATGGGCGTCGTCTATGAAGGGCGCGACCCCAACCTGGACCGCGTGGTGGCCATTAAGACCATACGTGTGCAGACCCTGACGCCTGAGGCGGCCCTGGAGTATGAAGGGCGCTTTCGCACTGAAGCACGCTCGGCCGCACGGCTACATCACCCCAACATCGTTAGCGTTTTTGATTCGGGCCAAGATGACGGAATTGCCTACCTGGTCATGGAATTCATTCAGGGGGAAGACCTTAAGCAGCATTTGGAGTGCGGCGCGCGGTTTTCGGTGCGGTCTTCCATTGTCATGCTGCATGAACTGCTGATGGCGCTGGACCACGCACACCGGCAAAACGTGGTGCATCGGGATATCAAACCTGCCAATATGATGATGGAGGTGACTGGCCGAATCAAGTTGACAGATTTTGGCGTTGCCCGCATTCAGGAGCCCAATGAGACCAACCTGACCCAAGTGGGGGGAGCGGTGGGTACTCCCAAATATATGTCCCCTGAGCAGGCCAAGGGTTTGCGCGGGGACTCGCGCTCCGATGTATTTTCGGCCGCTGTAGTGTTGTACGAGTTGTTGACCGGTACCTTGCCCTTCAATGGTGAAAACCAGTTTGTAGTGATTCACCAGATTGTTGGCCATGAGCCCACAGCGCCCAGTAGCCTCAACCCAGAGGTACCCATCGCGATGGACGATGTCATTGCCCGGGCTATGGCCAAAAACCCTGATGAACGGTACGCAACTGCACGTGATTTTGCAGTGGCCCTGCGCGCAGTGGCGCAGCAAATGAATGCGACGACTGGTAGCTTCGGCGCCGATGTAGGTGCAGAGCTTGGCCAGTTTCTTGCCAATCGGCCTGCGCTGGCACCGGCATCGTTGCGCGACGGTTCCAGTACCGGCATATTTGCGCCCAGCCTGGAAGTGGCGCTGAACTCGACCGTTAACCATGAGGCGGAGCTGGGTGCCTGGAGTGCGGTCAGGGAATCCACCGATCCCCAGGATTTTTTAAGTTTTCTTTTGAGTTTCCCCGCAGGCATTTACGCCCGTCGTGCCCAAGACCGTGTGTACCAGCTCGGAGCGGGCCCTGCTTTGCAAGGTGCCGAAACGCAGCCGCATTACCGAGCGCTGGCAAGGGATTCAACGTTTCAATCAACGGTAGGCGTCGGCGTGGCGACCCTCCCTCCGCTATCGCCAGACAACACGACGCCGGCCAATCGGGCGGTTGTTCCTGCTACTGCCCCGGTATCGGCCATGCCCGACACCGTAGCGAAAACGCGGATTGCCGGATTTTTGATTGCAGGCGGGAGTCTGTTGGTTGGCGCTATTGCTCTGTTCCTGATTTTTAAACCCGAGGTTTCGGAGCGCCAGTACCCGAGCCCTACAGTGGCACTTGAAGACGCTGCCTTGA
The DNA here is from genome assembly GCA_903945325.1 of uncultured beta proteobacterium. Lineage (GTDB taxonomy): Bacteria > Pseudomonadota > Gammaproteobacteria > Burkholderiales > Burkholderiaceae_C > Allorhodoferax. Next base: position 18,239 of record CAJAVE010000022.1, read on the forward strand.
CTGCAGCTGCTTTGCCGTCCGAGCCCCTTGTACATCTGCCCTCTGCGCCTGTAGCAACCCCACCCGTAGGGGTGGCTGCCTCGCCACCTCAAATGGGCGTATCGAAGTCCGTCATCAAATCCAAGGTGCAGAGCATCGTCGCTTCGGCCCCGTTGGAGCATGCTTCAACAGCGGTTCGGCCAGCGCCTGTTCAGGTAAGCCAGCGAGAGGCCGTTCCCGCAGTAGCGGCGCAAGTTCACGGTCAAGCCCAGGGACCATCCCAGCCAGGGCAGGTATGTGCAGACCGGGTGTTTATTTTCAAAATAGCATGCCTTGCCGAACAGTGCATGACCGACCGTTACCAGAATACCTCAGAGTGCATCCGTTTCAAGGATATGGAAAGAGAACGGGAAGAGCAGCGCAACAGTCGACGGTGACTTTGCCGTGGCTCCGCGCCAGGACGATAGAGGCTTTGTGGCACACTGGTATGGGAGTCAGTATTTGTTGACAGGAGACAATTGAGTGAACATAAAAAGTCAAAAAGACTTCTTTTCTGGCCTGATGTTTATGGTGGTTGGCGTTGGGTTTGCTTGGGGTGCCAGCGGTTACACCATTGGGACTGGTGCACGGATGGGGCCAGGCTACTTCCCTCTGGCATTGGGCGTGTTGCTGACAGTATTGGGCGGTGTGATTACCTTCAAAGCGCTGGTGGTCGAAACCTTTGATGGTGACAAGATTGGTGCCTTTGCCTGGAAGCCGCTGGTCTTCATCATTTTGGCCAATCTGGTGTTTGGTGCCATGATTGGTGGCCTTCCCCGTATCCATTTGCCGCCAATGGGGTTGATTGCAGGGATCTACGCGCTGACGTTTATTGCCTGTCTGGCCGGAGATCGATTCAATCTCAAAGAAGCGATTGTGTTGGCGACCATTCTGGCCGTCATGAGCTACTTTGCCTTCATCAAATTGCTCAATTTGCAGTTTCCTGTTTGGCCAGCGTTTCTCACTGCCTGATCGGGATATTCATGGATTTATTCAACAATCTCGCGCTGGGTTTTGGTGTCGCTTTCACTCTGCAGAACCTGATGTATGCCTTTATTGGGTGCCTGTTGGGAACGGTCATCGGCGTGCTGCCCGGTATTGGCCCACTGGCGACTATCGCCATGCTCTTGCCTGCCACCTATGCGCTGCCACCGGTTGCTGCATTGATCATGTTGGCCGGCATCTATTACGGCGCGCAATACGGCGGCTCCACCACCGCCATTCTGGTCAATTTACCCGGTGAATCCTCGTCGGTCGTGACCGTCATTGATGGCTACCAGATGGCCCGCAGCGGTCGGGCAGGCCCAGCTTTGGCCGCGGCTGGTTTGGGGTCCTTTTTTGCGGGTTGTGTGGGTACGCTGATTCTGGCCGCGTTTGCCGCGCCATTGACTGAGCTGGCTTTCAAGTTTGGCCCGGCAGAATATTTTTCCTTGATGATTCTGGGTTTGATTGGCGCTGTGGTGCTGGCGTCGGGCTCACTGATCAAAGCGATTGCCATGATCGTTCTGGGGCTGCTGCTCGGGATGATGGGCACTGACGTTAACTCGGGCGTGGCCCGATTCAGTTTTGACATACCGGAGTTGACTGACGGCATTGGATTCATCGTGATTGCCATGGGTGTATTCGGTTATGGCGAGATCATCAGCAATCTGGGCAAGCACGAGAGTGAGCGCCAGGTGTTCACCGCAAATGTCACCGGTTTGATGCCGACCAAGGAGGATTTTCGGCGCATGATTCCAGCCGTGTTGCGTGGTACGGCGCTGGGCTCGCTGTTGGGCATTCTGCCGGGTGGCGGTGCGGTCATGGCCGCATTTGCCGCCTACACGCTGGAGAAAAAAACCAGGCTGGAGCCCGGAGAGGTGCCGTTTGGAAAAGGCAATATCCGTGGCGTAGCGGCACCCGAGGCAGCCAATAACGCAGGTGCGCAAACGTCCTTCATTCCGTTGCTGACCCTGGGCATTCCGCCGAACGCCGTGATGGCGCTGATGGTGGGCGCCATGACCATTCACAACATCCAGCCCGGTCCTCAGGTCATGACCAGCAACCCCGAGTTATTTTGGGGTCTGATCGCCTCCATGTGGATTGGTAACTTGATGCTGATCATTTTGAATTTGCCTTTGATCGGCATCTGGATCAGACTGCTGAGCGTTCCCTATCGCTGGCTGTTTCCGTCGATTGTGCTGTTCTGTTCCATCGGTGTGTATTCCACCAATAACAGTACTTTTGACATCTGGATGGTGGGCCTCTTTGGACTCATCGGTTACTTGTTCATCAAGCTGGGCACCGAGCCTGCGCCATTGTTGCTTGGATTCATTCTGGGCCCGATGATGGAGGAGTACTTGCGAAGGGCGCTGCTACTTTCGCGTGGGGACTGGAGTGTGTTCGTAACCCGTCCGATTTCCGCAGGCTTGCTTGCTGGTGCTGTGCTTCTGCTGGTCATCGTGCTGATGCCGTCGGTCAAATCCAAACGCGAAGAGGCATTTGTTGAGGATTGATGTGCTGATGCAGCATCTGCAAACAACGGGACGCAAGCCTGGCCATAGGTTTTGCCAATCTGATTGATTGGATCAATCAAACCACAAAAGCCCATAGAAGCCCTAAGATTCACCCTGTTCACTGTAGAACGCAACCAAGAGGATCCCCAACATGTCATTGATCAACACCCAAATTCAGCCCTTCAAGAACGAAGCTTTCCACAACGGCAAGTTCGTGACCGTGACCAACGAGACCCTCAAGGGCAAATGGAACGTGTTCATTTTTATGCCCGCCGCCTTCACGTTCAACTGCCCCACCGAAGTGGAAGATGCAGCCGACAACTACGCAGAATTCCAGAAAGCCGGTGCCGAGGTTTACATCGTGACCACCGACACGCATTTCGCGCACAAGGTGTGGCATGAGACATCCCCCGCCGTGGGCAAGGCCAAGTTTCCGTTGATTGGCGACCCCACACACAAGCTCACCCGGGCCTTTGACGTGCACATCGACGAGGATGGCCTGGCGCTGCGCGGCACCTTCGTGATCAACCCCGATGGCGTGATCAAGACCATGGAAGTGCACTCCAACGAAATCGCCCGCGATGTCAAGGAAACCCTGCGCAAGCTGAAGGCGGCCCAATACACCGCAGCCCACCCCGGTCAGGTGTGCCCTGCCAAGTGGAACGAAGGCGCCAAGACCATTACACCGTCCTTGGACCTGGTCGGCAAGATCTAAGCAAACGCCCCCAGCCGGACAGCGTCAGGGCGCCCAGCGCCTTGCCGTCCGGCTTTTTTATGTGCAAAACACGCTGTAGCCCCCGTGGATCTTGCGCAAGCAGCTATCAAATTTGTAGTAAAAGGAAACCACCATGCTCGACGAAACACTGAAAGGCCAACTGGCTGCCTACCTGGAGCGCGTGGCGCTGCCGATCGAGATGGTGGCTTCACTGGACGACAGTGAAACCGGCCGCGAAATGCTGGATCTGTTGCAAACCATTCAAAGTCTGCGCAGCGACAGGATCACCTTGCGTACGGATGGCACCGACTCCCGCAAGCCCTCCTTCACCCTTCAGCGTGCTGGAACGGCGACCAGTCTGCGCTTTGCCGGTTTGCCGCTGGGCCATGAGTTCACGTCGCTGGTGCTGGCGCTACTGTGGACGGGCGGCCACCCGCCCAAGGTGGAGGCCGACATCATCGAACAGATCAAAGGGCTGGACGGCGACTTCAATTTTGAGGTCTACATGAGCCTGACCTGCCATAACTGTCCGGACGTGGTGCAGGCCCTGAGTCTGATGGCCATCTTCAACCCCAAGGTCAAAACCACGGTAATTGAAGGCGGTGCGTTCCAGAAGGAAGTGACCGAGCGCGACATCATGGCCGTGCCCATGGTGTTTTTGAACGGAGTCATGTTCGGCTCTGGCCGCATGCTGGTGGAAGAGATTCTGGCCAAGATCGATACGGGTGCCGCCGCCAAGGACGCTGCCAAACTGTCCGAGAAAGAGGCCTTTGATGTGCTCATCGTTGGCGGTGGCCCCGCCGGTGCAGCTGCGGGCGTGTACGCTGCCCGCAAGGGCATTCGCACCGGCATCGCGGCAGAACGCTTTGGCGGCCAGACCAATGACACGATGGCGATTGAAAACTACATTTCGGTGCTGGAAACCGATGGCCCCAAGTTTGCTGCGGCACTTGAGGCGCACACCCGCGCCTACGATGTGGACATCATGAACCTGCAACGCGCTGAGCAGTTGATTCCAGCCGCCCAACCCGGCGGCCTGATCGAGATCAAGCTGACCAACGGCGGCATTCTCAAGAGCAAGACGGTGATCCTGTCCACCGGTGCGCGCTGGCGCAATGTCAATGTGCCTGGCGAAGCCGAGTACAAAAACAAGGGCGTGGCCTACTGCCCGCACTGCGATGGCCCGTTGTTCAAGGGCAAGGATGTGGCGGTGATTGGTGGTGGCAACTCCGGCGTGGAGGCTGCGATTGACCTGGCCGGTGTGGTACGCCACGTCACCGTGGTCGAATTCATGACCGAGCTGAAGGCCGATGCAGTGTTGGTCAAGAAGCTGCACAGCCTGCCCAACGTGACCGTTCATACAAGTGCACAAACCCTGGAGATAACTGGAGTTGCTGGGCGGGTCAACGGCTTGCGCTATAAAGACCGGGCGACCAGCGAAGAGCACACTGTCGCGCTGGAAGGTGTGTTCGTGCAGATCGGCCTGGTCCCCAACACTGAATGGCTCAAGGGCACGCTGGAACTCAGCAAGTTTGGCGAGATCATCGTCAATGCCAAGGGCGAAACCAACCTGCCCGGCGTGTTTGCCGCGGGCGACTGCACCACGGTGCCCTTCAAGCAGATCGTCATCGCCGCCGGTGATGGAGCCAAGGCGGCGCTGAGCGCTTTTGACCACCTGATCCGCCACTGAATACGCAGCAGTGCGCATTTACCTCGCCCCGATGGAGGGGCTTCTTGATTTTGTCTTGCGTGACATCCTGACGCGCGTCGGCGGAGTGGACCGTTGCGTGTCGGAGTTCATCCGCGTCACGCACACATTGTTGCCCGAACACGTGTTTTTGCGCGTCATTCCCGAGCTGGCCAATGGGGGCAGCACGCCGTCGGGCGTGCCGGTGCGCGCACAGTTGCTGGGCTCTGACCCGGTGTGCCTGGCAGAGAATGCGGCCCGCCTGGCCGCCATGGGTCCGCACGGCATTGACCTGAATTTCGGCTGCCCGGCCAAGGTGGTGAACCGCCACGGCGGCGGTGCAGCTTTGCTGGAAGATCCCGAGTTGCTGACCCGCATTGTGTCCGCCGTGCGCCGTGCGGTGCCGGCCCACATGCCGGTGTCGGCCAAGATGCGTCTGGGCTTCAACGACGATGCGCGTGCCGTGGAGTGCGCGCAGGCCCTGGCCGACGGCGGTGCGGACGAGCTGGTGGTGCACGCGCGCACCAAAGCCGATGCGTACCGCCCGCCCGCTTACTGGGAACGCGTCAACGACATTCGCCTGGGCGTCTCCATTCCCGTGGTTGCCAACGGCGAAATCTGGACGCTGGACGATGCGCGTCGCTGCCGCCAGGCCTCGGGCTGTACCAGTTTGATGCTGGGGCGCGGCATGGTGACCGACCCCGGCCTTGCACTGGCCATCCGCCGCGCCGATGAGGGTGCGGGTGGACCCGAAGTGTCCTGGGAAGAGCTACTGCCGCTGATCGGCACCTTCTGGGTGTTGGTGGTGGAGCGGCTGGAGTTGCGCCAGCAGGCCGGTCGCTTGAAGCAATGGCTCAATTTTTTGCGCCATCGCTATCCGCAAGCTGAAGTGGCCTATGCTGCACTGCGTACGCTGCACGACCCGCATTCGGTGACACAGTGGATGGTGGAGCAGGGCGCGTTGGCGTCCGCTGCCGCGATTTCCAGGCATCATCACCAACCAAGGTGAAACCCCCGGATTAAACTCCTCTGACCTTGCTGATTCGCACGTCCACGCCACTGCGGCCAAGTGCTTTCGCGTGGTACGTTGCCTTGCACGAGTTATTAGACGTTTTGTCACTGTTTGCGGCGGCAATCACCTTATTTACCCGATGTCCAATGCATGTAGAACACGAGCACACAGCTCCTGAGGGGTTCGTGAAATCACGTCTTCAGGTACCTTGAATTTTTTCGTCAAGCGTATGTAGTCCTCAAAGCCATATGAAACCATAAATGAATGCATTCCTGCAGCCGTGGCAGCGTTGAAATCTTTGTGTTCATCGCCGCACGCAAAAGAACGCGCCGGGTTAATGTCGAATTTCTTTCTGGTTGTTCTGAAAGTCGAAGTTTTTTCCTGGCCCAACGGCACGTGGGCTATGAAGTCCAACGCGTCGAGGTCAATATCGTGTCGAGCCAACAACTTGCGAATGGTTAACTCTGGCTCGTTAGTAATGTTGCGAGTGACAATACCAACCCGGATGCCGGGTGCCGAAATGAGGGTGTGAATAAGGTCGGCGACACCAGGATAGAGTTTCGCGTCATTGCGGTATACGTCGGTGAGCGTGGCCAATATTTTTTTGCGATTCTGGTTGCCCAGTTGCCTCTTCAAATTCAAAGGAAATTCTTTGAAACCGCCCAAATACTTGAATAGTTTGTGCCGCTTTTGAAATCTTTCCAGATCACCTAGCTCCATACCATGTGTCGAAAATGTTTGATCGATCGCTGCATAGGCATCAATGATCGTGCCATCAGCGTCGAAAATTATTAGCCGCTCGCTATTGGTATACATGAGATTCGCGATGGGTTCGAGTGGATGCGACAGACCTGCAACCGATTGACTGTGTCACCGACGGAGAGTGTTGGTTTGAAAAAAGTGGGAGCACTAGAGTATGTTTGTGTTGTTCGCCCAAAATGACACGTTCAAGAGTCCGAAAGGACGCCCAATATTGGCTTAGTGGAGTGTAATTTTGATGTGGCGCAATACTCATGAAATCATCATCAATTGGGTCATATAGGCGTCACATTCAGTTTTTACATTGATTTGCAAGCTTGCAGGCTAGCCCTTGGGGTGGGTGGACTTGCTTTTCGCACCGTGCATCTGTTTTTTATCCGCAGCACAGCGTGGGGATTGGCTTGGGCCTGCAAAATTTTGCTGGACCCATTCCACAACGTGGCAATCTACTGGAAATCGCCGTTTGCATTGATGCGGGGCCAGAGGTATGACCCGCTAACACCATCCTGATTTTTTGCAGGACGATGCCATGAGGTTGGCGAACCATCATGTCCCGTTGCTGCAACTTCAATATCGCTCCGGAACAATCATCTCCGGTGGAACCGGCTGGCGGATGTAGTCCTCGTTGCGGACGCGTGCGGGCAACTCAACGGCGTCTTGTTGCACCTCTTCGTAGGGAATTTGCTCCAACAAGTGGTGTATGCAATTGAGGCGAGCTGCTTTCTTGTCCACCCCTTGGACGATCCACCAGGGTGCTTCTGGAATGTGTGTGCGGTCCAGCATGATCTCTTTGGCTTTGGTGTAGTCTTCCCAGCGCACGCGGGATTCCAGGTCCATGGGGCTCAGCTTCCACTGCTTGAGCGGGTCATGGATGCGACCCAAAAAGCGCGAGTGCTGTTCGTCGTCGGTGATCGAGAACCAGTACTTGATCAGTTGAATGCCGGAACGAGCCAGCATCTTTTCGAATTCTGGAACGGTACGGAAAAACTCTTCATATTCCGCATCGTTGCAAAAGCCCATGACCCGCTCCACGCCGGCCCGGTTGTACCAACTGCGGTCAAACAAAACGATCTCCCCCGCTGCAGGCAAGTGCGAGACATAGCGCTGAAAATACCACTGCGTCTTTTCCCGGTCATTGGGAGCGGGAAGTGCTGCCACGCGTGCTACGCGGGGGTTTAGCCTTTGCGTGATGCGCTTGATAACGCCGCCCTTGCCGGCCGCATCGCGCCCTTCAAACAAAATCACAACCTTGTGTCGGCTGCGTACCACCCAGTCCTGTAGTTTGACCAACTCACCTTGCAGTCGAAACAGTTCCTGAAAATATTGACGCCGGGCGGTTCTTTCTGCATCCGTTCGCACACCACTGGCCGCTGCATTGAGTTCGTCCATGCTGCGGTCTTCCAGCTCCATTTCCAGCTCTTCGTCATAACTGTCCATCAGGTCTTCCCTGATCCGGCGGATCAGGTCTTCATGTGGTTGCGTGGAATCAGGACTCATGGCGTGTTGAATAATGGTTGTGGGTCCGGCGAGCATAAGGCGAAATTGTGACAAGGTCGTGATGGTGAACCCTTGCCCACACCCACCTATTCATATGTCACAAAACTATCGCAATACCCGGACAGACTTGGAACATTTTTCCTCAAGGAATCCAGACCATGAAAATTTCAGTGATAGGAACCGGGTATGTCGGTTTGGTAACGGGAACGTGCTTGTCGGAAGTGGGCAATGATGTAATGTGTTTCGACACGGATGAGGACAAAGTCAACCGTCTGCAAAATGGCGAGGTTCCGATTTATGAGCCGGGTCTTCAGGAGATGATTCGGCGCAATGTCAGCGCTGGACGTCTGCACTTCACGAATAGTGTCGAATTGGCAACCCAGTTTGGCACCGTTCAGTTCATCGCCGTGGGAACTCCCCAGGGAGAGGATGGCAGTGCCGATGTGCACTACGTGATGGAAGCCGCACGCAACATTGGCCGCCACATGAACGACTACAAGGTGGTGGTCGACAAGAGCACGGTCCCGGTCGGAACCGCAGATGCTGTAAGGGCTGCGATACAGGAGGAACTGGCGCAGCGCGGGGTGGATACACCGTTTAGTGTGGTGTCAAATCCGGAGTTTCTGAAAGAAGGCGCTGCCATCGACGATTTCATGCGCCCGGGACGCATCGTCCTGGGCTGTGATGACGAACAGGCGGCGTTGAACATGCGGGCACTTTATGCGCCGTTCCAACGCCACCACGAACGGCTGGTGTTGATGGATATTCGCAGTGCTGAATTGACCAAATACGCCGCCAACGCCATGCTCGCCACGCGTATCAGCTTTATGAATGAGCTGGCCAATCTCGCGGAAAAAGTGGGCGCCGACATCGAAAGTGTCCGAAAGGGCATTGGGAGCGACCCGCGTATCGGCTACGATTTTCTCTATGCGGGTGCGGGCTACGGCGGCTCCTGCTTTCCCAAAGACGTCAAGGCGCTGATACGGACTGCGGCCAGCGAAGCGGGTATCGATCTCAAAGTTCTCAACGCGGTCGAGTTTGCCAACAACGCACAAAAGCATGTGCTGGGCAACAAAATTGTGGCCCGATTCGGTACTGATCTGACGGGGCGGCATTTCGCACTTTGGGGTCTGGCGTTCAAGGCCAACACGGATGACATGCGTGAAGCCAGCAGCCGTTCCGTCATCGACGACTTGTTGGCGGCGGGCGCAACGGTTACCGCCTACGATCCGGTCGCCATGGATGCCGCGCGGCGGATCTATGCCCATGAAGCCCGGTTGAGCTTTGCGGATTCCCAGTCGGCCAGTCTGAGCAACGCGGATGCACTGATTATCGTGACGGAATGGAAAGAGTTTCGTAGCCCGGACTTTGATGCGATCAAGAAAGCTTTGAAGTCCCCCGTCATATTTGATGGACGGAATTTGTACGATCCGCAACTTATACGCGGCATGGGCTTCGAATACATGGCTATTGGCCGCTGATGTGTCGAGCCCAGGGCGCATCAATGTCTTCCCTCCCTTGCACGCCAATTCACCATACCGTCACACTGCCTGTCACACGACTGCCATCAATTGCCACTAAATTGAGGTAAAGGAGAAACCATCGATGTCTGAATTTTTAAAGCAACTTGCCGTTCAGCGTTGGGACGACCACCGCTACTATCATCACAGCCGAATCAACCAGTCGCTGCACCTGCTCAGTGCGATCAGCTTTTTAGTGGCCTATGCATTCCTGTTCAAGGATCCGGCCATTTCTGCACTGATTGGATGGCTTGTGTCCATGACTGCGCGCCAGTCAGGGCACTTCTTTTTCGAACCACTAGGGTACGACGAGGTGAACCAGGCGACCAACTCCCACAAAGAGGCGATCAAGGTTGGCTACAACCTGCGACGCAAGCTGGTCTTGCTTGGAATTTGGGCAGTCTCGCCCATGGTGATCGTGATGGATCCCACCTTGATGGGTTTGTTTGAAGCGCGTCCCGGCTTTGAGGGCTTTGTGCACAACACGGGTCTGCTCTGGTTGTGGATTGGGGTGGGCGGGCTTGTTTTCAGGACCGTGCACCTTTTCTTCCTGAAAGATGTCATGTCGGGTCTGGTCTGGATGACCAAGATTCTGACGGACCCGTTTCATGATGTTTACCTGTACCACAAAGCGCCGTTTGCATTGATGCGTGGCGAGTTGATCGAGCCGCGCAAAAGCGGCGCAAACCACGCCTGATTCGCTTCGCAAGCCCCTCTTTTGGAGGAGCTTGCCATTGTTAGAACTTGGCCGCCAGCATTTCCCGAAGTATTCGACGCTTGATGGACTTGTTCGTCATCTCTGCATCGAGCCACCACCAGCCGTCCTGCTGCATCTTCTGGGCGGCCTTTACAAAACGGTCTGCCACTGCGTCAAAGTCGGCTTGTGTGTAATTCAAGCTGAAGATGATTCTGCCGCTGCCCACCCAACTCAGAGCCAAGCCTTCCAGGCGTAAATAGTGCTGAAACAACCAGTTGTAGCAAGCCGGCTGCGTGTACAAGACGGTCCAGATCGAGGACATATTGGCCACTTGGACCGGAACCTTCGCATCCCGCAGACGCTGGTTCAGCGCTTGCGCACGTTGATTCCAGATGTCGTCGAGCCCCAAGTAAAGTGCGCGAATATCCGGACTGTCAAGACGCTTCAGAAATGCGTTCATGGCGCCCATGACGTAGGGGTGGGAATTGAAGGTACCACGTGCAAAACAGATGTTGGCGGGAGACTCATCGCTGAAGCGTTGCATCCAGTCACGCTTGCCGCACAACACGCCAACAGGCAGCCCGCCACCCAGCGTTTTTCCGTAGGTGACCATGTCAGCCTTCACCCCAAAGTATTCCTGTGCGCCGCCAGGCGCCAGACGGAAGCCGACAAAGACTTCGTCGAATATCAACGCGATGGATTTTTGATCACAAATAGCGCGAAGGTCTTTCAGCCATTGGGTGTAGGCCGTGCGCGAGAAATGGGCTTTGCGCGCGCTGTCCAGCAAAGACGAATCGCCTGGTGCGGCGGCATTGGGGTGCAAAGCCTGGAGCGGATTGATCAGTATGCAAGCGATGTCGTTGCGGTTGCGCAGCACGCGCAGGGTTGCATCACCCATTTCCTCCAAAGTGAAGGTGTCGCGTTCGGTGACCGGGTTGCCAATGCCAGGCTGTACATCGCCCCACCAGCCATGGTACGAACCACAAAAACGCACGATCTTGCTGCGTCCGCTATGGAAGCGTGCCAGGCGCACGGCCTGCATGACGGCCTCGGTGCCCGACATGTGAAACGACACTTCGTCCATGCCCGAGATGCGTTTCAATCGAGCCACGTTGTCGGAAACAACCGGGTGATACGAACCCAGAACCGGTCCGAGGGCGCGTACAGCGTCAGCGCCCTCGTCGATGCACTCTTTGTAGAAGTCGTTTCCAAAAAGATTGACGCCATACGACCCAGTCAAATCGTAAAAGCTGTTGTTATCCAGATCGGTGAGCGTTACTCCGTCGGTCGACTGCACAAACGAGGCAATTTTCAGGCCTTTGGTTGCCAGGTTTCTGAACTGGTAGGGAATTCTGTAGGCGCTGACAAATTGCAGGTCAGACAGGCCACTGGCAACGTCGGCACCTTGATGAAGGCTTTTGGGGAACCGTGCGCCGATTTCTGCAACCAGAATATTAAACGCCTGCTGCCGCCTTGCGACAATGTCAGCTGGCGCGCCATCCACGCCGAATACCTCTTCATCGCTGTAGCGGTAGCTCGGAAGCAGGGCGGCCAATCTTCGCGCCATGCGCGGATGGCCCGCCAAAGAGCGGTGCTTGGCCAGCGAGAGTTCCCCGCGTGCCTTGAGGCGTTTGAGCGCCAACAAAAATGCCGCTGTACTCACACCATAGAGCAGCCAGGCATTCAATCCAATCGTTTCGTTCACGGAAATATTCCTTTTTTAGACAACAAACTTGCGAGACCTTGAGAAATGAGCCTGCGTCAACAAATCCACAGCCTGCTTAACCAGGAAGACCTGAATTTCCTGCTGACCAATCGACTGCCGCGTCGCTTTCTGACCCAGTTCATGGGTTGGTTCAGCAAGATCGAACAGCCTCTGGTGCGGGACTTTTCCATTGCCATCTGGAAGTACTTTTCTGCCCTTGACCTCACGGAGGCGAGGAAGACTCAGTTCACCAGCATGCACGACTGCTTCACCCGCGAACTCCAACCGGGCGTGCGTCCGTTGGCGATGGACCCCCGGGTGATGGCGAGTCCGGTAGACGCGATCATTGGCGCGTTCGGTCCCATCGAGGGCACGCGTGTGTTCCAGGCCAAGGGTTTTCCGTACACGCTGCAAGACCTTCTGGGTGATGAGGAAAACATCAGTGACTGGGTGGATGGCAGCTTTGTCACCCTGCGACTGACGTCGAGCATGTACCACCGGTTCCACGCACCCTGTGACTGCACAGTCGAAAAGGTACGGTACTTCTCGGGCGACACCTGGAACGTCAACCCCATCGCACTGCGGCGCGTCGAGAAGCTTTTCTGCAAGAACGAACGGGCTTTTATACGTACCAGGCTTGGTGGAGATGGCCCCTGTGCCGGTTTGCATGTGGCGCTGGTGCCAGTAGCCGCTATTCTGGTGGCGAGTATCCGGTTGCACTTTTTGGATGTGCTGTTTCATCTGAAGTACAACGGACCCACGTCCATCGTGTGCGACGCACCGTTCAAAAAAGGTGATGAGATGGGCTGGTTTCAGCACGGATCCACCATCATTGTTCTGGCGCCAAAGTGCTTTACCCTCGACGATGGTCATGAACAAGGGTCCCATGTGCGCATGGGTCAGGCCCTCATGCGCTGGACTGGCTGAGCGGTGAGGTGCGAACGGGCTGGCTAGGCTGAGTGAACTGCCTACCATGCCGCTCCAACACGCCCGAGAGGGTTTCCACAAAGCTGTCGAATACGGCATCCCACCCCACATGGGCTACGCTGGCTGGAGCGGCCTGGCGAATTCTCTGCAGCTTGGCCGGATCCAGTGCCAATGCGACTGCTGCATCGATAAAGTCGAGTTCGTCGGTTTTGGTTATCAATGCGCCGTTGCTTCCATCGGTGATCAGTTCCTTGGCTGCTGCATGGTCATATGACAGTACGGCCAGACCGCTGGCCAATGCTTCGGGTACGACATTGCCAAAAGTCTCGGTCAGGCTGGGGAATAGAAACAGGTCGCCGCTGGCGTAGTGAGTGGCAAGTTCCTCTCCTTTGCGCACACCGGCAAACAAGGCGTCCGGGCAAGCTACTTCAACTTGCTTTCGCAAAGGCCCGTCGCCTACAAAAACCATTTTCGCGTCCGGCACCCGAGCCTGAATCGCACGGAATGCTGAAATCACCAAAGCGATATTTTTTTCCTTTGCCAACCGGCCCACATGCACTGCAACCAGGGTGTTGGGCTCCACGCCCCAACTCGCGCGCAATGTGTGCGAACGTTTGTCGGGGTGAAATTGGTCTGTTGCAACGCCACGAGACATCAGTGTCACGTTGTTGTAGCCTCGCGATTGCAGCTCCGCAACCATGGCACGGGTGGGTACCAGTGTGGCTTGCGTGCGGTTGTGCAATTTTTTCAGATAGCCTTCGATGGGCTTCTTGAAGAGTCCGATTCCGTAGTGTTGTGAATAGCTCTGGAAATTGGTGTGGAAGGAACTGGTGACGGGAAGTTGCAGGGCGCGTGCTGCAGCAACTGCGGACCATCCCAGGGGGCCTTCAGTAACTACGTGCACGATGTCCGGGCGCTTTTCACTCCAGAGTTTGATCAGTCGGGTTTTCGATGGCAAGCCGAACCTTAGGTCCCCATAGGCTGGCACAGGAACACCCCTGGATAAGACCTCATCGAGCCCGACACGGGAGTCCAGGTTGGCTTCTTTGGCCTGGCGTGGCCTGACAATCTGGATCGCGTGTCCGCGTTGCAGCAAGCCATCGACGATACGTCCCAGAGTCATGGCAACGCCATTGACTTCGGGTGGAAAAGTCTCCGTCACTATCGCAATCCGCAAGCTTGGCGCTCGCACCGCGAAGGACTCTACAAATAGTTCATATGGATTGTTCACGCACTCAAGGCTACTGGTCAAAGATAACAGTTTGATGATGATTTCTTGACAGTTTTAAGACGGTGTGTCTACAGGCGCAATTCAGTAGGGATTGGCGCCGGGTGCCAATAGCAGCCTTTGACGGTTGAAGACCAGAACGGCCATCGTCACCGTTACCAGAGCGCTAAAACACCAGATCAGCGAATGCAGGGATAGTTGTGCGGCTGTAGCTGCCGCATAGACCGCCAGCATCACGAGCATGCCGGCATTTTCATTGAACCCCTGGACTGCAATGGAGCGACCAGCGGTCAGCAGACTGCAGCCACGGTGTTGCAACAGGGCGTTCATGGGCACGATAAAGAACCCTGCAAGTGTTCCCAGCACGATCAATAGCACGACCGCAGCCGTAACTGACTGAACACCCAGCATGACTGGAAACAACAGACCCATCACAATTCCCAGGGGCAAAACGTTGATGGCCTGGTGAAGAGAGACAAACCGACTGGCCAAAACAGCGCCTGCTATGGCACCAAATGCGGTCACACCCTGCAGGTAGGCACCTTGCGCCAGCGACAGACCCAACGCCTCGTTGGCCCATCGCAGCACAATCAGTTGCAAGGTTGCGCCAACGCCCCACAACAAGGTGGTGACGGACATGGAGATGCCACCCAGCGGATCTCTCCACAAGACGGCGTTTTCACGGAAGAAGCGCTGGATCACCAGCACCGGATGAAATGAATGCGCCGGGTAGCGCTTTCCGCTGTCAGACACGCCAAAGTTCAGGCACAGTGCCAGCGCGTTGAGGCCCACCAGGCAGAGCATGCCCGCAACCAACTGGGTCGGTGTGGTGTCAAATTGGGAGTAATCGGTCGGCAGGTCAATGTGCGGCATGATGGGACTGATCAAAACGCCTCCCAGCACCGTGCCGAGGATGACGGCGCAAACCGTTGTGCTTTCAAAGAAGCCGTTGGCGCGCACCAGGTCTTTGGGGGGTAACAGTTCAGTCATGAGTCCGTACTTGGCGGGTGCGTAAATTGCCGCGCCCAAGCCGCCAAACAGCAACGAAAGAACCGGGTCGACACCAGAGAGAAGTAGCATGACGGCTCCGACCTTGATCCCATTGGCCATAACCATGACGCGGCCTTTGGGAATCGCGTCGGCCAACGGCCCGACAAACGGCGCGAGCAGGACGTAAAACACAGTGAAACCGATCTTGAGCAGCGGTGTCACCCAGTCCGCAGACGATAGTTCAATCACCCTTGCGATGGCGACAATGAGAAAGGCGTTGTCCGCAATCGTCGAGATGAACTGTACGATCAGGAGCAGGTAGAAATTACGGGGCATACAAGAGACCCGGCAGATAAGTGGCGGTGGCGGGTACAAAGGCAATTGCCAGGGTTCCCAGAAAGATTGCCAACACCGCCGGAACAACCGCACCTGCCACGTAGCGCACGGGTTTGTTGAACATGGCAGACGCAAAATAGATGTTCATGCCGGCCGGTGGGCACAAAAATCCCAGTTCCATATTGGCCAGAAAGATGATGCCGAAGTGCACCGGGTCAATGCCGTAACTCAGTGCCACTGGCAGAAGCAATGGCACCAGCACCACAATGGCAGCAAAGATTTCCATCAATGCTCCAGCAGCAAACAGAAATAGATTGAGCGTGAGCAGGAATACCCACTTGTTGGGTATAACCCCCTGAACCCACTCAATCGCCAGGTCCGGAATGCCCGCTTCAATCAGGTAGTTGGTCAGGCCGAGCGCCATCCCAAGAATCAGCATCACGCCACCGATGATCTGGGCGCAGTCGCTCAGGGTGCGCGCCAGCTTTTGAAAGCTGAGTTCGCGATGGACCAGCATTTGGGTGAATACGGCATAGACCGCAGCAATCGCGGCGCTTTCGGTGGGTGTTGCCAACCCGCTGACCAGCGCGCCTATCGTGACGACCGGTGCCAGAATTTCCCACTTGGCTGCCCACAGGGTGGTTGTGATGTCAGGGCCAGTGGTTGCTGGCGTAACGCCCAATTTCACGGTTGACACAGGGCTCTGGCGCGTCAGAAACCCACCAAATACCAATAGAAAGGCCACCATGATGACAGCGGGAATCAGCCCCGCCAAGAACATCGTGTTAATCGGTACGCGGGCAATGATGGCGTACATGATGAGAGGAACCGATGGTGCAAGCAGTACCCCCAGCGCACTCGCACTGGTGACCAGACTGATACCGCGCCGCTCGGGAAATCCGGCATCGCGCAACAGGGGTAGAAGCAAGCCGCCCAACGCCAGAATGGTGACACCACTGCCACCGGTAAATGCGGTGAATGCGGAGCACAGCACCGCGCTGGCCACCACCGTGCCGGTAGCGCCACCCCCGAACAGTGCTACAAAGACCGCACCCAGCCGTTTGGTGGCACCAGTGCGCGCAAATACCAGGCCCGCCAGCGTGAACAGTGGCAACGCAGGCAAGGACGGGTTCACCGTGATTTGGTAGTGCGACAAGGGAACGGATGCAAGCGGCAGGGCGTCTTGCCAGAATAGGGCCAATGCCAGTCCACCCAATACCGTGAATATGGGCGCGCCAAACAGCAGTGACGCCAGCAGTGCGATGAGGATCGGCCAAATTGGCACTGCGGTACCGTCCAGTTGCCAACCCAGCATGAAGCCCACCGCCACTGGCAATAGGCTTCCCAGGATTTTTTGCCACCGTCCGCTTATTCCCTGCGCACCCAATTGACTACCCAGTAGCAGTAAACCCAACGGCATGCTGGCCTGGATCCACCAAACCGGGATGCCATAGGCCAAAATGTGGGCGACCTGGCGCTCACTGTCGACCAGACGCCAACTGGCGATGCACAGCGTGCCGCAAACCAAGGCGCCAAACAGCTTTGCGAAAACCTGACTGTGAGCCAACGTGCGCGGATAGTGGGCTGGAATGAAGCCGCTGCCAAACGTGCTCAGGTGTCCATGCCTAAGCGCTGCAACAGAGCCAAACATGGCCATGGCAAGCCCAAGGTGCTGCACGACGACCGGAGCGTTCTCAATGCCACTGCCTGCGACGGGACGCAGCAGTATCTCTACCAGCGGTATGACAGCCATCAGCACCAGCGCACAGGATGCCAGCCATTCGTCAAGACGGCCAGCGCCGCGTAATTTGCGCGACATCACGCTCATTTTCTCTGGGTCTGACGGTAAGCCCTGACGTGCGTGAACACCTCATCAAAGGTATCCGCCGGGACCATGCTGCCACGAATGCGTGGATACAGTTTTTCAGCCAAATCATTCCATTCCTGCATTTCCTGCACATTGGGCTTGTGCACGATAAGGCCGCGTTTCTTCATGGCCTCAACGGCCTCGTCCACTTCGCGGCGGGCCTGGGCGCGCATTTGTATCCCGGCCTTTTCACCCGCCACACGCAACGCATCCTGTGCCGCGGGAGTCATTGCGTCCCACGCCCTGGTTGTGACAACCATGGCACCGACGATGGGAGCCCAGTTGATCTCCAGCATGTGGGGTGCCGTGTTGTAGATCTGACTGGCCAGCGCGAAGTAGGGTGTTGACGGCACCACGTTGATCATGCCGGTCTGCATGGCCGGCAGAATGTCGGCAGTCTCGAGCGGTACGGGGGTATAGCCCAGGCTTTTCATGATGGACTGTTGCTCTTTCTCAGCGCCCCAGGAAAAGAACTTCATGTGCTTGTAGTCGTCTGCACGAACGGCTGCATCCTTGGAGAAAAATCGCACCCAGCCTGCATCGCCCCATGCCAGCACCACAAAGCCTTTGTCGAAAAACTTCTTCTCCATTGCGGGCCGCATCTTTTCACGCACATAGTCCAGTTCTTCCCAGCTTTTGAAGAGAAGTGGCAAGCTTTGCAAGGCAGTGATGGAAGGTTCAATTTCACGCAGCCCGACTACAGACATCAGTGCGGACTGCAACTGGCCGATGCGCAGGCGACGGGCCATTTCCGCTTCCCCGCCCTGGCTGCCATCGGGGTACACCACGTATTTGGAAGCGCCACCCTGCACAGTGCGCCATGCTTCACCAATCTCCATCAATTGGCGGTGGTACAGAGAGTTCTTGGGCGCCAGTGTGCCCACACGCAGCGTGATGTCGGCTGCATGGGCAAGGATTGAATTTCCGAGGATCAGTGCCAAAGCGAAAAGTGTCGTCAGTGTATTTTTCATGAGACGGGTAGGAAGGAGAAATTGTTAGAAGAGATCGTCCACATTGCCCAACAGCCACTGTGCGCGTTCGCGCATGACGACGTTTTGCATGTCGGGGTGGGCGATGCTCACCGCCAAAGCCTGGCGAAGCAGAGACTCAAATTCAGGCCTGTTTCCATTCGGCAGTGAGACGCCTTCAGCCTTTGCCACAAGTGCACTGGCGCTGTGCGTTGCACCCAGGGCAATTGCCTGATCGAAGTAGATCAATGCCTGTGCACTGGAGCCGCCCGCCCGCGCGGTTTCAAAAGTACCCATCAGGCTTGCAAGAGATCCCTTGCCGTATTGCGGATTCTTTGCATATGCGAGATGGGCCAATCGCACTGCAAGCGGCAGGTCGGCTACTGTGTCAGGGCTGTCTTTGGACAGGGAAATGAATCCCCCCCATGACGCGGCGGCCCAGTACGCCAGTCCCACGCTGTCTGCGCTGATTTTCGGCCAGTCTGCTGGCTGGGTGCTCTGCAATGCTTTGCGAAAACCCGGATGCGCGAGCTCCAGGGCCGCCATCGCATGGCGGTTTCCACGCCAATAGAGGCGTGCCGCGCGCTCGCGCAGTACCTGTGCTGCCCGGGAGTCTTTGCCTTCGATGCGTTCCGCTTCAAACGAGACGAACGCATACGCATATTGCGTGAAACCGGTGGCAACTGATTCCGACAATTTGGCATTGTCCGGTACTGATAGCAGTAGGGACTCCGATAGCTTGAGGTAGAACGCGCTTGCCTCGCGTGCCAGAACCAAGTCGTCTTCAGATGCCTGGCCTTGGCTAGCCAACTCATTGGCAATGCCCTGAATTATCAAATGCCTGGGTGAGCAGGCACTCAAACACAGCAATATCGATGCAATGAGCACTGCACGCCAAGCTGTCCTGGTGCGTGAAAAAATGACAGAAAGTGCAATCAGATGGAGCATAAGGTCGAGACAACAATGCGCTAAGTCGCGTACTTACCAAGAAAGCTCCGCAGATCGCGAAACGCTTCCCGGCGTACTGTCAGGGTCTCGTGATCCCAGTCCCACCATGCCGTAGATTCGTTGGCCTTTGCGATATCCCGTGGAAAGCGTTGGCGAATCACTTTGGCGGCAACGCCGCCGACGATGGCATTCGGTGGCACATCTTTGGTCACCACCGCGTTGCTTCCAACCACGGCACCGTTGCCAATGTGTACGCCTGGCATGACGACAGCGCCGTGGCCAATCCAGGTGTCATGGCCGATGACTACGCGCTGGCGCCTGCGCCAGGCAAAGAGTTCAGCATCGTCCTGCTCAGCCATGTCGTATAGCGTCGGGCGATACATAAAGTGGTGCAAGCTGGGCTGCTCCATCGGTTGAAACCCGGGGTTAATACGGACCATGGAAGCGATGTTGGAGAACTTTCCGATGTCGGCCGACATCAGGTCGCAGTGCGGCTGCACGTTGTGTTGTGCAATATGGATGTGGTTCATGGCAATGGGGTCAGTAGGCCCGGTTGCCGAACAACCTGGTCTCCAATACTGTTGGCATGCCCACGCGCTTCAGGGCATCGACGCCCCGCGCCACTTCGGCCGCAGTAAACCAGCGTGTCAGACTTCGCCACAAGGGAACACGGTGCAAAGTTCCGGCGAGCACATTCACAATCACTGGCAAACGGCCTACCAAATTGAATTGCTGAAAGACGAATCCTATGCCCGCTCGCGTTTGACGAATATCCGACGCAATCCTGCCGTGTTGCTGTACCGTTTTTCCGTGGATCTGGATCAAACCCTGGTCCGTCTTGTCGCCCACCATCAAACCTGATATGTGCCGCAGCAGTGTTGACTTTCCCGAACCTGATGCGCCAATCAGCGCAACCATTTCACCGGGCGCAATAGCCAGACAGACATCTTGTAGAGCCTTGCGACCTCCTAAAAAAGTCTTGTTTAGTAAATGGATATGAATGGCAGCCGACATATTTACTCCAGAGCAGTAGAGGGAACATATCGGCACAATGTGTCAACTCGGTGTCAATGGGTTGCGCAAATGCCAACAAGCATCCACGAAAGCCGGGGCGATTTTTCTTTCTCAATGGATGCATCCAGGTAAAAAGTGATAGGGAGGAAAGGGTCCCGGCGCCGTCAACCGATATCGGCCAAAACTGTTCCAAGCCCATTTGTGCTCCAACCCAACGTACAAGCTGCGCGAACAGCTACTAAAACAATAGCAACTGTGGGGGCTCTGCAAAGTGACCGACAGGCTGTGGTCAGTCGCGGTACAGTCTGGAACTGCAATTAACTACACAGGGGGCGCGGCAATGAAGAGTCGGTTTGTACAGTGTTTGGGAGCCCTTGCGCTCACTATGGCGATATCCGCGCAGTCACAGGCACAGACCCAAGCACCGCCGCTGCCTCTGTGGGAACTGGGCGCTTTTGCCGGCACCGCGACCACACCGGCCTATCCGGGCTCGGCAGACCGCGCATCGCGCACCCTTTTGCTGCCCATCTTTGTGTACCGGGGCGAGGTGTTCCGCGCTGAACGCGGCGACATTGGAGCCCGGCTTTTCAGTAGCGACGATGCCGAGCTGGACCTGGGCTTTGCCGCATCGCTGCCCGCCACGTCAGACGACCTCACTGCCCGCAAGGGCATGAGCGACCTGGGCACGCTGGTGGAATTTGGCCCGCGGGTCAAGTTCACGTTGGCACGCCCCTCGCCCGGCAGTCGCGTTCGGCTGGAGCTGCCGCTGCGTGCGGTGCTGGAATTCAACAACGGTGTGCGTCAGCAGGGCTATGCGTTTGAGCCCGAGCTGGGGCTGGAAGTGCGCGATATAGGCGCGGGCTGGAGTCTTGGCGCCACGGCCAGTCTGGTGTTTGGCGACAAGGACCTCAACCACTATTTCTATGGAGTGTCCGCGCCGTATGCCACTGCCGCGCGCCCCACGTATGACGCGCAGGCCGGGTTGATCACCACCCGGCTGGGTGTCAGCCTGTCAAAGAGCCTGACGCCCGATGTACGCGTGTTTGGCTTTGTGCGCCAGGAACTGATGGAGGGTGCGGCCAACAAGGCCAGCCCCTTGTTCCAGCAGACCACCGGCACATCGGTGGGTGTCGGTCTCTTGTGGACGCTGGCAAGGTCCGAGCAGCGCGCGGCCGCACGCTGACGCGCATTCAGGCGCGTGCGGTTTCCTCCCATGCCCCTTCTGCTCCAGCGCTACGGCGCCCGCCTTATGGTGTGGCTGGGGCTGTCGGCCATCGGCTGTGTGCTGTTGGCTCGTCTGGAGCTGGCCCAGCTGCGTGATGCCTTTGAGACCGATGCCCGCATCAGCCACCGCCTGCTGAGCCAGCGCGCCGTGCAGCACGATGCGGTGCTGGCCACGCTGGCCCTGTTGCAGCCCAACTCTCCATCCGGCAGCGCGGATTCGGCCGAGCAACGCCTATCGTCCGTCTACCCGCAAATATTGGGTGTGCAGCGGCGTGACCCTGGTGGTGCCTGGGTTGGCACAGGTTTGGAAGCCGCCGAGCAGGCCTCGCGTCAAAACCGGGAGGCCGTGCTGGCCAACCTTGATTTATCCGCAGAGCGTGCCCGCTACCAACTGGTACTGGCAGGGCAACCCGCCAGTTTCGCTTTGCTGATCGACATGCACGCCAGCGTGCCGTGGAGCGATTGGTCCATGCCGGTGCAAACCAGCCCGGTGCGCGTGACGCTGGAGCACGCCGGACAGACCTTTGTGGTGCAGCCGGGGCGCATGGACGAGGCGGGCTGGCGCTTTACGTTTCACAAGCATCTGGCCAGCGCCAGCCAGCCATTTGATGTGGTGGCGATCCGCCAGGTGCTTTGGGTTGAGTTGCCCTGGGCGTTGATGGCGCTGTGGGTCGCCGGGGTGGCAGGCGGCGTGGCAGCCTGGTCGGCCTGGCAAAGCCAGCGCAGCGCGCGGCGTCGCGCAGAAGAGTTGTTGCGGGTGGGGCAAGTGGCCCGCCTGAACACCCTGGGCGAGTTGGCCGCCGGCATGGCGCATGAACTCAACCAGCCGCTAACCGCCATTCTGGCCAACACGCAGGCCGCCAAACGCCTGTTGCAGGATGAGTCACCGGAACTGCCCACCGCTTTGAAGGCGATGGACCAGGCCGTAGCCCAGGCACGCCGCGCTGCCGAGGTGTTGGCGCGCCTGCGCCGCAGCGTGGAGCAACCTGGCACGTCGCAGCCGGGTGAATCGGTCGACCTGGAGCGGGTGGTGCGCAATGCGCTGCATTTGCTGGAGCCCGAATGCAGGCGCCGCACCGTCTCTGCGACGGTGCGGGTGGAGCAGGGCGCCACGGTGCTGGCCGAGCGGGTGGCGCTGGAGCAGATCGTGCACAACCTGCTGACCAATGCGCTGCAGGCGCTGGACGCGGTGCCCGAGGGTGAACGCCAGCTGACCATGGGCATCTCGGTGGAGCAAGGCACCGGCGTGCTGCGCGTGGCCGACAGCGGGCCGGGCATTGCAGCGGATGTTTTGCCCCGCGTGTTCGAACCCTTCTTCACCACCCGCGAAGGCGGTCTGGGGCTGGGCTTGAGCCTGTGCGAAACACTGGCCACGGGCATGGGCGGCCAGTTGCGCGCACAGGCCAATACCCCGCGCGGAGCTCTGTTCACTCTCGTACTGCCACTGGCAGATTCAATGGCACCCGCTCCATGAATATCCCGCTCTCGCCCCTGATCCAATTGATTGACGATGATGCCGCCGTGCGCGACAGCCTCGCTTTGTTGATCGGCACGGTTGGGCTGCGGGTGCAGACCTGGGCTGACCCGCAGGAATTCATGCGCAGCTTTGACCGCCAGAGCATTGGGGCCATCGTGCTGGATGTGCGCATGCCCGGCATCAGCGGCCTGACCGTGCTCGACACGCTGGTGGCCCAGGGGGTGGATCAGCCTGTGATCATGCTCACGGGCCATGGAACCGTGGAACTATGTCGCCGCGCTTTCAAGTCGGGTGCGGCCGAGTTTCTGGAAAAACCGGTGGACGACGAGGTGCTGCTCGAAGCCCTGCAAAACGCCGTGCGCCAGCATGTGCGCTCGCGCGAGCGCCACCAGGCCAACCAGCAGGCGCGCGAGCACTACACACAGCTCTCCGAGCGCGAGCGCGAGGTGCTGGGCCTGATTGTGGAAGGCCTCACCAACAAGGAAATTGGCCGTGCACTGGGCCTGTCGCCGCGCACCGTGGAAACCCACCGCGCCAACCTGTTTTCCAAGTTGCAGGTGGACTCACTGGCCCACCTGATTCGCCACTACGCTGCGCTGGCTGCCCAATCCGGTTCCTGATTCCATTTCGCACTGCGTAGTTATACGGAGCCTGACGCGTAGCCGCACGAATGGCGGGAACGCCCGCGAAAAATTACATTTTCTCCAGGGGTGAACGCTTGATTCACTCCCCCAACTTCCACTAGTTACCGGAGAAAACCCATGCGTTCCATTCAATGTGCTTCCGCCATCCTCTTGTCTTTTGCCACGCTGGGCGCCAGTGCCCAGGCCGTTCGTGCTGAAAAAAACATGTCGATGGAGCTGGCCACCAAAATTGCGGCCGCCACCGTGGCCGCCTGCAGCGCTGACAAATACAACGTCACCGCCACCGTAGTCGACCGCGCAGGTGGCGTACGCGCCGTGCAGCGTGCCGACAATGCCGGCCCCCACACGCTGGCTGCCAGCCAAGCCAAGGCGTTCACCTCGGCTTCTGCCAAAAACACCACCCTGGCCATGTGGGAAGGCGTTCAGAAGAACCCTGCGTCCACCAACGTGGCCATGATCCCCGGCTTCTTGCTGCTGGGCGGCGGCGTGCCGGTGAAAGTGGGTGACGAGGTGATTGGCGCGGTGGGTGTGGGTGGCGCACCTGGCGGACATCTGGACGAGAAGTGCGCTCTGGCCGGCATTGCCAGCGTGCAGGATATGCTGAAGTAAACCATTCGATCACAACCCCGGGAGACACCATGTCATCAATCTGCACCCGATTACTGGCGTGGCCAGTGGCGGCCTGCCTGGCGCTCGCAGCCATCGCTCCCGCTGCACAGGCCCAGGTTGCGCCCAGTGCCGCCGAAGTGGGACGCTACAGCGGCCTGCACGCAGCAGCGCACCGGGGTGAGTTGGCGCAGGCCAAGAAGCTGCTGGCCGGTGGTGCCCTAGTCGACGCACGGGACCCTTATGGCCGCACGGCATTGCATGTGGCTACTTTCGCCCGCCAGCGTGAGGTGATCAGGGCGCTGGCGCAAAGCGGTGCCAACCTGGGCCTGCTGGAAAACGACCGCTACGACGCCGTCACTATTGCGTCGGTGGCCGACGACGAGCCCACCCTGCGCCTGCTGCTGGAGCTGGGTGCCAGCGCCAAACTCACCACCAGCCGCTACGACGGCACGGCGCTGATTGCCGCTGCGCACCTGGGGCACGATGGCGTCGTGCGCCAGCTCATCGCCGCCGGTGCGCCGCTGGACCATGTCAACAACCTGCACTGGACGGCGCTGATTGAATCCATCGTGCTGGGCGACGGCGGTGCACGGCACCAGGCGGTGCTGCAGGCGCTGCTCCAAGCCGGGGCCAGTACCCGGCTGACCGACCGCGAAGGCAACACGCCCCTCGCACTGGCCCAAGCCCGCGGCTATAAAGCCATGGCTGAGATGTTGAAGAAGTCGGGCACCTGAAAATTATGGGTGAAATTGGCCTCTAGACCATGTAATCATTGCGCAAGCAGCTATCAAAAGCAGAGCGTTTAAGGTGCCTGCAATAGGTTTGCAGTTGCCTGTGGCGGATAGATAGCGCTCTGACTGCTTTGGTTTTATCCAATAATTCGAGTATCATCGAATTATGGAATCAATAGCTGTCATCAAAGCGCTTGCCGCTCTCGCCCAGTCTTCACGTCTGGAGGTCTTTCGCTCACTTGTGGTAGCGGGGGAAGCAGGGTTGACCCCTGGCGCGCTGTCCGAGAGTCTGGGCGTGGCGCCCAACACGCTGTCGTTCCATTTGAAAGAACTGGTGCATGCGGATCTGGTGACGCAGGAGCGCGTGGGGCGCAATCTGGTCTACCGCGCCCAATACGACCGCATGAACGCCGTTCTGGCGTATCTCACCCAAAACTGCTGCCAGGGCCAGGCCTGC
>CAJAVE010000023.1 GCA_903945325.1 uncultured beta proteobacterium
AGCACCCAGTCGGTAGGGTTCAAGATTTCATCGTGACTGAACTGGGCCGAGTCGGCCTTGTCCACCGCAACCATCATGTCAACGCTGATATTGGGGAAGGCTTTGGCACCGCCGTAGTAGTCGTACACCACGCGTGCCGCCGATGGGGCATGGGCCGAGATGATGTGGTTGGTACGCTCGCCGGTGTTGCGGATGGTCTCCGACTCATGGTGGTCAAAGGCCAGATGCGCTGCGGCCACGTAGGGCAGGTTGGTGGTGATGTCGCGGCTGGTGATGTCGATCTTGCCGTCCTGCATGTCCTTGGGGTGGACAAACTTGATGTCGTCGATCAGGTCCAACTCGTTGAGGAGTACGGCGCAGACCAGTCCATCAAAGTCGCTGCGGGTTACCAGACGGAATTTGCTCGGGCTCATGGGCGATCCTTTTTATATGCTGCAAACCGGGTCATCCTAACGCAAAACGACCGGGTTTTTATTGACGCGGTCGTGAATCTGTGAACGCAGTGAAGGCTCAGGTGGGGTAGCTTCCAGGCAGCAAAATGCTCTTGTCAATGGTTTCAATGCGGGTTTTGCCACACAGGGCCATGGTGATGTCCATTTCCTTGTGGATGATTTCCAGCGCCTTGGTTACACCGGCTTCACCCATGGCACCCAATCCATAGATATAAGAGCGTCCGATATACACCCCCTTGGCACCCAGGGCCACCGCGCGGAGCACGTCCTGGCCGCTGCGAATGCCGCCGTCCATATGCACTTCAATCTGGTTGCCCACGGCATCAACGATGGCGGGCAGGGCGTTGATGGAGGATTCAGCACCGTCGAGCTGGCGTCCGCCGTGGTTGGAGACGATCAGCGCATCGGCACCGCTGTCCACCGCCAGGCGTGCGTCTTCCACGTCCTGAATGCCTTTCAGGATGAGTTTGCCGCCCCAGCGCTTCTTGATCCACTCGACATCGGCCCAGTTCAGCGTGGGGTCAAACTGTTGCGTGGTCCAGGCTGAGAGGTTGCTGGGGTCGGTCACACCGTCTACGTGGCCGATGATGTTGCCAAAACCGCGCCGCGGGGTGCCCAGCATGCCCATGCCCCAGCGCAGTTTGGTCGCCAGGTTGAGGATATTGGCCAATGTGGGCTTGGGTGGGGCAGACAGACCGTTCTTGTGGTCTTTGTGGCGTTGGCCAATGATTTGCAGGTCCAGGGTCAGCACCAGGGCCGAGCAATTCGCAGCCCGGGCGCGCTCGATCAGGCGTTCGATAAAGCCCCGGTCCCGAATCACGTAAACCTGAAACCAGAACGGGTGGTTGCCAGTGCCTGCGGCCACGTCTTCAATCGAGCAGATGCTCATGGTGGACAGTGTGTAGGGCACGCCAAAGGCCTTGGCCGCGTTGGCAGCCTTGATCTCGCCATCGGCATGCTGCATGCCCGTCAGGCCCACGGGGGCCAGCGCCACTGGCATGGCAACCTTTTGGCCGATCATGGTGCTGACGGTGCTGCGGTTGTCCATGTTGATCGCCACGCGCTGGCGGAACTTGATCTTCTGAAAATCAGACTCGTTGGCGCGGTAGGTCCCTTCGGTCCACGAGCCGGAATCGGCGTAGTCGTAGAACATGCGCGGCACGCGCTTTTGGGCCAGAACGCGCAGGTCTTCGATATTGGTGATGACGGTCATGCCAGTGTCTCCTTATGTGGTGAAGATGGTAGCCGCCCGCGGCAAAGCTTGGTGTGAAATCAGCAACCGGTGGTTTGAAATTATTTGATTGCTTGGGCTAGACTGCCATTCATTCGAGGAGTACGCGATGCTGTGGTGGGGTGCAATGTGGGGTGCCGTTCTGGGCTACTTTATCGGCCGTCACGATGCCGGGTTTGGCCTGCTGGTGGGCGCACTGCTGGGCTGGTTCGCTGCGCGCACTTTGCGCAACGAAGTGCTCAAGGAAGTGCGCAGCGAGGTACAAAGAGGGCAAGGTGCTTTGCTCGAAGCTGCGCGGGCAATCGTAGCGCCGTCCGCGCCGCCATCGCGCCAGCCGGAACCGCTGCGTCAGCAGGAGCCGTTGTCCACGGCAAAACCTGTCTTGCAGCCCCAAGCCGATTTCAGAGACACCCTACCCGGCCAGCCCGCTGTGGGTCGCACCGAAGATTTGCCCGAGTTTCCAACGTCGTTGGAGCCCGCGTTGCTGACCCGGGGCATTGCGGTTGCCCGCAACTGGCTGCTCGGCGGCAACACGATTGTGCGTATGGGTGTGCTGGTGCTGTTTGTGGGCCTGGCGTTTCTGGCCAAATTCGCCATCGACAACGCCATGCTGCCGCCCGAGCTGCGTCTGGCTGCCATTGGCGCGGCCGGCATTGGACTGTTTGCATTCGGATGGAAGCTGCGCAACCGCCAGCCCACTCGCCTGGCATACGCACTGACGTTGCAAGGGGCTGGCGTTGGCGTTTTGTACCTGACGGTGTTTGCCGCCTTCCGCCTCTATCAGTTTCTGCCTGCGGGCTCGGCCTTTGTCGTGCTGGGGTTGGTGTGTGCGTTCTCAACTGCCATTGCGCTTCTGCAAAATGCCATGGCCATGGCCTTCATCGGCTTTGCCGGTGCGTTTGCGGCACCCATTCTGGTGTCCACCGGGCAGGGGGATCACGTCAGCCTGTTCAGCTACTACCTGTTGCTGGGCGTGGCCATTGTCAGCGTGGCGTGGCTGCGGGCCTGGCGGGCGCTCAATCTGCTGGGGTTTTTTGCCACGTTTGGTGTCGCCACAGTGTGGGGTGTGCTGAAGTACCAGCCTGAGCAGTTGGCCAGTACCGAGCCATTCCTGATCGCATTTTTCCTGTTGTACCTGGCGGCCAGTCTGCTGTACGCCACGCGCCACAGCCTCAAACCCAAGCAGGCGGTGGATGCGACGCTGGTTTTCGGCGTGCCGCTGGCGGCTTTTGGTTTGCAGGCAGGTCTGGTGCGTGAGGTGGAATTTGCCACCGCCTATTCGTCCCTGGCCATGGGCGCGCTGTACCTGGCGCTGGGACGGTGGGCGCTCAAGCGCAAGGACGACGGTGTGGGGCAATGGCTGGGCGAGTGTTTTGCCGCCTTGGGCCTGGGCTTTGTCACCCTGGCGGTTCCGCTCGCACTGGATGCGCGCTGGACCGCGGCCGTCTGGGCGGCCGAGGGTGCGGCCGTCTACTGGATGGGCCAGCGCCAGGATCGCTGGCTGGCGCGCCTGGCGGGGCTTGCGCTGCAGGCCTTTGCGGCCCTGAGCTTTTTGCGTTCGTTTGACCAGGTACAGGCATCCAACTGGCCGTTTGCCAACCCGGCATTCATTGGTGCGGTGTTGCTGGCAGTGTCGGCTCTGGCCATTGCGCACTGGTCGCGTGCTGCAGCCCAGGTGGGCGCTTCACCATGGGCACGGCAGTTCATGGACCTGGAGCAAAAGCTGTCGCCGCTGTTGTTCTGGGTTGGATTTCTGTGGTGGCAATTTGCGTTGGGCCACGAGATAGAACGCTATGAACCCACTGCAGAGGGTGTTTGGGAGCACGTTTTCAACCGTGTGCTCAGGGTGTACCTGGAAATGCTGGTCTGGCTGGGCAGTGCCTGGCTGGTGCACCACCTTGCACTGCCGACGCGCGCCAGGCCCTGGGCGGTTGCGGCAACACCGTCGCTGCTTTCCCTGCCCATCATGCTGTTTGCAGCCCTCTATGGTGTGCTGGAGTTGCGCCATGTGTTCGAGTCCTGGGGCTGGCTGGTGTGGCCGCTGGCGCTGGTTCTGCACTTCGCAACCCTCAAAAAACTGGATGCCATGGTGCCGCAGCGCTGGTGGTCGTGGGTGCACAGCGGCGGCGTTTGGCTGGCCGTGTTGCTGGCCGGCAACCTGTTGGTGTGGGCGGTGCAGCAAGCCGATTTGCGCCACACGGCGTGGGCCAGCGTCATTTACCTGGTGGCTGGGGTACTGGTGCTGCTGTGCCTGACACTGCGTGCCCTGTACGAGGCCGACAGCCCGCTGCGTCTGCGCTGGCCGCTCGACCGCTTTGCTATGGCTTACCTGTGGCGCGCTGCGCTACCTTTGGTGTTTGCAGTGGCCTTGGGTGCGCTGGCCGTGGCCCTGCATTCGGATGGCGATGCGCGTCCCTTGCCCTACTTGCCGCTGCTCAACCCGACCGACATCACGGTAGCCCTGGCCTTGGGCGCCTGTGCCCTGTGGCTGACCCGGGTGCGCCAGAGCGATCTGGTGTTGCCGCAAAGTGTGATGAGCGCGCGCTGGACGTTGCTGCTGGCCGCGTTGGCTTTCATCGCCATCAACACGGTGTGGTTGCGCGCGGCACATCATCTGGGCGGCGTGCCGTGGCGGGCCAACAGTCTGTACGCCTCGTTTTTGGTGCAGGCCGGGTATTCGATTTTGTGGACCTTGCTGGCATTGGGCCTGATGCTGGTGGCGCACAGCCGGGAGGTGCGGCCGGTGTGGATGGGGGGCGCGGCCTTGTTGGGTCTGACGGTCGCCAAGCTGTTCCTGGTGGACCTGTCGAACCGGGGTGGCTCGGAGCGCATCATTGCCTTCATCGCCGTGGGCGCACTCATGCTGGTGGTGGGCTACTTTGCACCCATTCCACCGGCAGCACAACCCGATGATCCGGATCTGGTAAAGGATTCAGCATGAAGCAAAACCGAATGCGTCTGCCCAGTCGTGTGATGCATGCTGCCGGTGTGTGCGCCCTTTCTCTGGCCTGTCTGTCGGCCAGTGCAGGGTCCAGCGATGCCCCGGCCAGCAATGAGTTTGCCTGGCGCGGCGCGCTGGCTTTGCCCGCCGGGGCCAGTCTGGTGCGGGTGGATGTGCCGGTGCAGGCCCTGCTGCAACTGCAAAGCCGCGAAGCCCATGATTTGCGGGTATTCAACGCTGCCGGTGCCGTGGTTCCCTTTGCCCTGCTGGGACGCACTGACCTGAGCCATGCCGCACCTGCTGTGATGACCAAACCCTACAGCGCCTACCCGCTTTTCGCGGCAGTAGACGCTGCCAAGCCCGCGCGCGGCGCGGTCGAGGTGCGCATTGACAGTGGCGCCACCCAAAACAGCGCCTGGGTACGCTGGGATGCTTCAGGTCCGGCGGCGTCGGGTGCGGGCGCTGTGCCCCAGCCTTTGCAGGCCGCGCTGTTTGACCTGCGCTCTGAAGAGCAGACGCTGGACGCGCTGGCTTTGAAGCTGGAGTTGCCGCACAACGCGCTTGTGCCCGTGTCGGTAGCCAGCAGCGTCGACCTGAAGGACTGGACCCTATTGGCCACCAGGGGCCCGCTATACCAGTTTGAAGGTCCCGACGCTCCCGGCACCAACACGCTGGAGTTTCGCCAGCCCGTGGCGGTGAAGGGGCGCTACTTGCGCCTGGCGTGGCCGGGGCAGACGGGTGTGACGGTCAGGGCATTGACGGGCCGCGTCGCCGCCACGCAGACCCTGCCCGAGCCCACCCGCGCGCCCTTGCCACCCGGAACAATGGACGGCAACGGCCTGAGCTGGACGTTACCCTTTGCAATGCCGATCTCCGCCCTGCACCTGCAGGCCGCACGCGACAACACCCTGGTGCCGGTGCGCATACTGGGGCGCAACGATGGTGCCCAACCCTGGCGCACGCTGGCATCATCAGTGGTGTACCGGCTCGATACGGTGGGGCAGGGCAACAGCAACCCGCCCACGCCGCTGCACGGTGTTTCATTGCGTGGTTTGCGCGTCGAGGCGGCCCGGGGCATGGCTCTGCCCGAAGGCGGCCTGCAGGCCACGGTGGAGTTTGCGCCGCTGCAAGTGGCCTTTCTAGCGTCGGGCACCGGGCCGTTCACGCTGGCGGTGGGGCGTGCGAAAACCCAAAGCGCTGCGGTAGACGCCAGCTTGCTGGGGGCGGTATCACCTGCCAAGTTGGCCGAGCTCCCCGCCGCCACCGTGGCACAGGTCCAGATTCAGGCTGCAAGCGGCCTGGACCGTGTGGCACCTGCCTGGCTGCCCGAGGGTGTAGGGCTGCGCACCGTGCTGTTGTGGGCCGTGTTGGGTGCGGGCGTGCTGGCGCTGGGCGGTGTGACATTTTCACTGTTGCGTCAACTCCGCGCCAAGCCGTAAATTTAGTGACATTTCGGCCTCTAGCGCCCATGGAACATGCGCAACCAGCTATTAAATAGATAGCATTTTTCGCCATGAACGACGCCCGGGATAATGGGCAGCATGCACACCCTAGACCAACTGCGCAGCGGCGCATTGACCGGAACCCGCCGACTGGACCTGTCGTGCGGGCTGCGTACGCTACCGCCAGAGGTGTTGGACCTGGCCGATACGTTGGAAGTGCTCAATCTCTCGGGCAACCAGCTCAGCAGTTTGCCGCCCGAACTGCCTCGCCTGAAAAAGCTCAAAGTCATTTTTTGCTCGGACAATCCCTTCACCCAACTGCCCGAAGTGCTGGGCGACTGCGAGACATTGCAGGTGGTGGGGTTCAAGGCCTGTCGGATTGCCGACGTACCCGGTGCCGCCCTGCCGCCCACGCTGCGCTGGCTGATATTGACCGACAACGCGGTGTCCAGCCTGCCAGCGGAACTGGGTAAGCGCCCGGCGCTACAAAAGCTGATGCTGGCGGGCAACCGGCTGGCCGGGTTACCCTGCGGCCTGGCCGATGCGCAGGGTCTGGAACTGGTCCGCCTGGCCGCCAACCACTTCACAGAACTGCCCGGCTGGTTGACGGAGTTGCCCCGCCTGAGCTGGCTGGCGCTGGCGGGCAACCCGCTTGGTTGGCACCGACCGCTGTCGGTTGCGTTGCCGGCCTTGTCCTGGCAACAGCTGCGGCTGGACGGTCTGCTAGGCGAGGGGGCTTCCGGCCACATTTACAAGGTGTACCGACGGGGAAGCAAAGAAGTGTCGGCGCTCAAACTGTTCAAGGGCGCGGTGACCAGCGATGGCTTGCCCGAGCATGAGCTGGCGGCTTGCCTGGCAGCCGGTCAGCACCCGGCGCTGTGCACCCCCACGGGCGAACTGGTGGCGCACCCGGATGGCATGCGCGGATTGCTGCTGCCCCTGATTCCCGTCAACTACATCAATCTGGCGGGACCGCCCAGCCTGGACAGTTGCACCCGCGATGTGTACCCGAGCAATTTGCGCATTCCGCTGCCATGCCTGTTGCGCGTGGCGCAGTGCATGGGTGGTGCTGTGGCGCACCTGCACGCGCAGGGGGTCATGCATGGCGATCTGTACGCCCACAACATCCTTTGGAATCCCGTAAACGGCGACGCTTTGCTGAGTGACTTTGGGGCGGCAACCCTGTTGCCGATCGACCAAAGCGCTCTGGCGAACGCTTTGAAAGCATTGGAGGTGCGCGCCTTTGGTTGCCTGCTTGAAGAACTGGTGACCCATGTGCATGCGGATGGGAGGCACGCCCCGGCAGTGTCTGGCCTGGAGGCAGTGGCACAGGCCTGTTTGCACCCCGATCCAGCGCGGCGTCCTGACATGGCCGCCGTAAGCAGCCAGCTCGATTTGGACCTACGATAGGGCCTCAACAAGAAATAAGCGGAGAAATCATGGCAGTCCAGCGGAACAGTGCATGTCGGCGGTAGGGGCGTCTGGTCACCCGGCAACGCCCCCAACTACCGAGGCGGAGTTACAGGCGCTGGTCAACGCAACGCCGGGCGTCTCGCTGTTGATCGACCTGCAAGGAACCATCATGTGCGCCAACCTGCAGTCCACCACGCATTTCGGTATACCGATGGACCGGTTGATTGGCACCAACGTCTACGCGCTGTTTGATGAAGCGACCGCTGCAGGGCGGCGTGCCATCGTGCGCCAGGCAGAGTTGCAACGCGTGCCGGTGGTACTGGAAGACGAGCGAAATGGCATGTACTTTCGCCACAGCCTGGTGCCTGCGTTCGACCCGGACGGTGTGGTGCGGCGGGTGGCCGTGTTTGCGGAAAACATTACCGAGCGCACGAAGGCGCAAATGGCGCTACAGGCGAGCGAAGAGCAATATCGCTTTCTGGCAGAGAACACGGCCGACACGGTATGGCGGCTTGACAGCCGCATGTGCTTTACCTATGTGAACGGCGCCTACCTGGAAAGCACGGGATTTTCGCGCGATGAGATTTTGGGTCGGTCTGTCATGGAGTTTTTTACGCCCGAGGGGCGCGATATCGTTGCCGGCATGATGATGAAGCGCAAGCAGAACGAAGCAGCCGGTTTGACCAATGCGTCGCTGCGTTTTGAAGTGCCCCACATCCGCAAGGTGGGGGAACCGTATTGGGTGGAGATCAATTCCAACCCTATTTACGACACATCAGGCGCGATCGTGGCGTTCAACGGGATCATGCGCGACATTCACGAGCGTATGCAGTACCAGCAAAAGCTGGAAGAAGCCAACCGCCAGCTACAGGAGCAATTGCAGGAAAACGTGGCACTGCACGCCATGCTGACCGAGCAGACCTTGCGCGACCCACTGACCGGGCTGCACAACCGCCGCTATCTGGAGGAAACCCTGCCCCGGGAACTGTCACGGGCGAAGCGCGTGGGTTATCCAATGGCCCTGGTCATGGTGGACCTGGACCATTTCAAGCGGGTTAACGACACCTATGGCCACCCCACCGGCGATGCGGTGCTAAAAGCCATGGCATCCATCCTGTTGCATGGCGCCCGTGAGGGCGACATCATCTGCCGTTTTGGCGGTGAAGAGTTTCTGGTAGCTCTGCCCAACATGACTGTCGAGAAGGCTCTGGCGCGCGCAAAGTCCTGGCAAAGCACATTGGGAAAAACATCCATTCAGTACGGTGCGTTCAGCGTTCGGATCACCCTGTCGGCGGGCATTTCCGCATTTCCGGACAACGGCGCCGATGTCGACACCTTGTTGCACCTGGCCGATGAGGCACTGTACCGCGCCAAGGCCAATGGCCGCAACCGGGTAGAGTTTGATGCACCGCAACCACTGCCTGTGGGGCCACTAGCGCTCTGATTCGCCGGCAGATTCGCGCATTTTTCGGATGAAGAATACGCGAAACCCGATCGCCATGGCGATGGATAGCACAGTGACCAGCAAAGCTGCCAGACCGTAGTCGGTCGTCAATAAATCGGTGAGCAATTTCATGTGAGGTTTCCGCAGTCAATGCGCTAGCTTACAGCTGCCGCCCCAAGCGCACGCCAAGCACAGCGCCCTCGGCCAAGGGCTCCCAATTCTCTTGCGACAGGGGCACGCTGGCAAACAGCACGACGTCCTGCTCGGCGTCGCGTGCAGAAACCTGCAGACCGGAGCCTTCGAATACACCACCCTCGGCGCAGTGTCGGGCCAGTCGCCAAAGCCCTGGCGCGCGGATGCTTCCATCGGCATGGTGGCGTTGGTGGGCGTGCACAAACAACACCTCTCCATCGCTGTACAAGAAGTTGGCTGGACCCAGGTCGCGCAGGTCCGCCGCAAAGGTCTGGACGATGGCGAGCCGCGCCGCGTAAGTGGGCTGCTGGCCGGAGTGCCACAGGTACTGCATTCTCTCCAGCAAGGCGCAAAACGCATACTCGGAGTCAGTCTCGCCAACCGGTTGGTAGCGGCCGGTTTTGAACCGCAGGTCGTCTTGTAGGCCTTTCAAATTGCCATTGTGGGCAAAACTGTGCCACACGCCGCCGAGTTCGCGCAGCGATGGTTGGCAATTGCGGCTAGCCACATCGCCCTGCGTTGCCTTGCGGATGTGGCACAGAACCAAATCACTGTGAAACGGGTTGTCCTTGATGTACTGCATGGTCCGGCTGTTGGAGGCCGAGGTGGCCTCTTTCAGCAAATGCACATCGCCTTGCTCATACCAGGCAATTCCCCAGCCGTCCTTGTGCGGGCCGGTCCGTCCGCCATGGTGCGAAAACTCTTCCAGCGACAGCGTGACGGTGCTGGGCAGCCGGCTGGACATTGCAAATAGCTCACACATGTTTGTCTGCCTGTTCGTAGATGTGGCGTTGTTGGTTGATTGGCACTATACCCCACGGGGTATTAAATTATCCGGCATAATGCATTACATCAGCAAGTACTAATATAAATAACCATGCCAAAACCTATGCCCACCAATGCCCGCATTCACACCGTCCGAACTCGCGTGAGGGCACTAAGGCGCGCAGCCGTCGTGTGGGCCGTAGCAGCAGCCAGCTGTGTCGCGCTGCCCGCGCTTGCGTTGGACGAAGCGGCGGATGCGCTTGTCAACCGCGTGTCCACGGAGGTTCTTCGCAGCATCCAGTCAGACCCGTCGGTTCGCAGTGGTGACCCGGCCAAAGTCATCGAACTGGTCGACGCCAAAATCATGCCGCATGTCAACTTCCAGCGCATGACGGCATCCGCTGTTGGCCCGACCTGGCGGCACCTTTCGCAGGACCAACAAAGGCGCTTGCAGGAAGAGTTCAAGGTTCTGTTGGTCCGCACCTATTCGGGTGCGTTGACGCAGGCCAGCAATCTGACGTTTGTGGTGCGCCCGATGCGCGGCGCTCCTGATGACAAGGAGGTCGTTGTCCGCACGGAGGTCCGTGGGCAAGGCATGCCGATTCAGCTGGAGTACCGCCTGGAAAAAACACCTGACCAGGGTGCCGGCTGGAAAATCTATAACTTCAATGTCATGGGTGTGTGGCTGGTAGAAACCTACCGAAGCCAATTCGCCCAGGAAATCAATTCCAAGGGGGTGGATGGTCTGATCACCGTCCTGGCAGACCGGAACAGGAGCAACGCGAAGAGGGGTTAGGGCGCCTTGGGATTAACTACCCCGGCCCCGCGCACCTCAATGCGCACTTCATCCAGCACCTGCCCCCTTGCATCCACAATTCGCACCACATGGCGCCCCGGCCAGGGCAGCCATTGGGCGGTCGGGCCTTTGGCAAACACTTTGCCGTCCATCAGCCAGCGCAGGTTGGCGCCGTCTGCCTGAAAGCTGACCCGCTGGTTTTTGGGCGGGATGTCGGGGTCCAGCGCAATGATGGTGCCGGTGGTGGGGGTCGTGATGCGGGCCGTCTGTTCTTCAGAAAATTTGGAGTGTTTTTGACCTCCAGCCCCCGCATACTGTGCGTAAGTAGCTATTGAATGCATAGCAAATGACGGTTGTTGCGTCCCTGCCAGAAACCATTCCTTGCGCGCTGCTTCCACCGCAGCGGTGCCTGAACGCTCAAACTGCACCGCCGCCTGCACCAGACCCGCGGGTGGTTGCGGTGCGCGGCTGCTTTGGCGGGTGTGCAGGTGATTCATCACCGCCGCCCAGATGGGGGCGGCGCCGGTGGTGCCGCTGACATCCCACATGGGTGCGCCGCTGGCATTGCCCACCCACACGCCCACCGTATAGCGCTGCGACCAGCCCACCGCCCAGTTGTCGCGCATGTCCTTGCTTGTGCCGGTTTTGACCGCGCTCCAGAAATGCGTGCCCAGCACACTGTCGGTGCCAAAGGTGCGGGCGCGGGCCAGGGGGTCGCTCAGGATATCGCTGACGATAAAGGCGGCTCGAGAGTCCAGAGCGGCACGCCATGCGGGCCTGGTGCCCAGCGCCAGCGTGGTGGGGCTGGCGCGCCCACCGTTGGCCAGGGCACGGTAGGCGTTGGTCAGGTTGAGCAGCGACACCTCGGCGCTGCCCAGTGCCAGGCTGTAGCCGAAATAGTCGCCACTCTCTCGCAAAGGCAGGCCCAGCTGCACCAACTGTTTGTGAAACGCGTCGGGCGACACCATGACCAGCGTGCGCACAGCGGGCACATTGAGCGAGGCGCCCAGCGCGGTGCGGGCCGAGACCCAACCCTTGAACTGGTGGTCGTAGTTCTGAGGAATGTAGAGACCGGACGCCGTCTGAATCTGCGTGCCTGAGTCGTCCAGCAGCGAGGCAGCGGTGATACGCTTCTGCGCAATGGCCTGTGCGTACAGGAAGGGCTTGAGTGTGGAGCCGGGCTGGCGCAGGGCGTTGGCAAAGTCCACGTCGGCAGCGTTGCTGATGTCTTCGCCCGCCGAGCCCACCCAGGACAGCATTTCGCCGGATGCGTTGTCCAGCACCACCACCGCACCATCTTCCACATGGCGGCCCACCAACTCCCGCAGGTGTTGTTGCAGGGTTTGCAGGGCAAAACGCTGCAGGGGTGCGCGCAAGGTGGTCCTGATGGTGGAAGCAGCCGGCCCCGTGCTTGTCAGCCTGCGTGCCACATGTGGTGCCACGCCGCTGCTGGCCGCGTAGTCTCTTCGCTGCAAGGCACCGGTGGTAAACAGCTCCAGCGCCTCGCAGTCAGCACCGGTGGTCTGCAGGCTTTTGAGCACCGCACAGGCCCGCTGTGCCACTTGTGCTGAATTGGCGTTGGGTGAGCGCACCAGGGCTGCTGCCACCGCCGCCTCGCGCGCGTCCAGCCCGTGCGCGGCTTTGCCAAACAGGGTGCGGCTCAGGGCGTCTATGCCCACCAGTTCGCCCCTGAAGGGCACGAGGTTCAGATAGACCTCCAGAATCTGGTCTTTGCGCCAATTGCGCTCCAGCAGGCCTGCCGAAACCGTTTGCCCCAGCTTTTGTGCCACGCTGCGCCCACCAGAACCACGCTTGAGGTCGTCATCCAGCAAACCTGCCAGTTGCATGGTGATGGTGGAGGCACCGCGCGTTTTGCGGTTCCACAGATTGGCCCATGCCGCGCTCGAAACCGCTTGCCAGTCCACCCCGCTGTGTTCGTAAAAGCGCTTGTCTTCGCTCAGCACCAGGGCGGTGCGCAGGGCGGGGGAGATGTCGGCAAGCGCTACCCACTGGCCCCGGCGAACGGTGGCGTCGGTGCGCAGGCGGTGCAGCAGTTCGCCATGCCGGTCCAGAATCAGGGTGTCAGAAGACCGGTAGTCGGCCTTTATCTGGTCAAATTGGGCTGTAGACCCCGTGGAATGTGCGCAAGCAGCTATCAAAAATATAGCAATCGCTTTGGCGACACGGTGGCTGCCGGAAGCTGCTGGCAAGGCCGTAGACTGATCCTTTGCTTCCACCATGATTGACCGAAAAAACATGTCCAACGCCGCACCCCTGTTTCAGCCCTTTGTTCACAAGACCCTGAAGCTGCCCAACCGCATTGTCATGGCTCCCATGACGCGTTCGTTTTCACCGGGCGGCGTGCCCACGCAAGCCGTGGCCGAGTACTACCGCAAGCGCGCCGCCGCCGCCGTGGGGTTGATTGTGTCTGAGGGCACGGTGGTCGAGCGTCCGGCATCCTCCAACGACCCCGATGTGCCCCGCTTTTGGGGAGATGACGCGCTGGCGGGCTGGCAAAACGTGATCGACACCGTGCATGGCGTCGGTGGCGCCATGGCGCCGCAACTGTGGCATGTAGGCGCCGTGCGCAACCGCCGCACGACCTGGCTGCCACCTGGCCCCTGGGATTCGCCCTCGGGCTATTCGTCGCCCGGCAAGAAGATTTGCGAACCCATGACGGACGCGGCCATAGCCGACACGATTGCAGCCTTCGCGCGTGCGGCGGGTGCGGCCAAGCGCATGGGCTTTGAGTCCATCGAACTTCATGGTGCGCACGGCTACCTGATCGACCAGTTTTTCTGGAGCGGTGTGAACCTGCGTGACGACCGTTACGGCGGCAGCGATCTGGTACAGCGCGGGCACTTTGCGGCCGACATTCTTAAAGCCGTGCGGGCCGAGGTAGGTCCCGACTACCCCATCATCATCCGCCTGTCGCAGTGGAAGCAGCAGGACTTCACTGCGCGGTTGGCCCAAACGCCCAACGAAATGGCCGCCTGGTTGCAGCCCTTGGCCGACGCGGGCGCCGACATTTTTCATTGCTCGCAGCGTCGCTTCTGGGAGCCTGAATTTGACGGCTCGGATTTGAACTTTGCCGGCTGGGCCAAGAAACTCACCGGCCGGCCCACCATTACTGTGGGCTCGGTCGGTTTGTCGGGTGAGTTCATCGCGGCCTATGGCGGCGAGTCGTCCAAACCTGCGTCGCTGGACGAACTGCTGCGCCGACTGGACCGGGGCGACTTTGACCTGGTGGCCGTGGGCCGCGCGCTGATCAGCGACCCCGACTGGGCCGTCAAAGTGCGCGATGGGCGCAACGCCGAGCTGTCCGATTTTTCACCCGCCGCGTTGGCAACGCTGGCTTAAACGGGGGCGAAGCGCCTCTGTGCGCTTTAGCCTGCGAAATTGCCGCTGGCAATCAGGCGGTCAATTTCGGCTTCGGCTTCAATCCAGTCGTCTGCCGGGTTGGTGGAGGCAAAACCACGCCGCTCGGCGATGTAGAAGGCGGCCACCTGCACGTAGTTGTTGCGCTGTTCAGCGCTGATGGGCGATTTTGCTGATGAGGCTGCTTTTTTTGGAGCGGCAGTTTTCTTCACAGCGACTGGCTTCTTTACTGCGGTAGCCGGGGCCGCTACAGCCGGTGCTGCTTTGACAGCGGGTATGCGCTTGGCGACTACCGCCTTGGTGGGCACAGGCTTGTCAGCAGGTGTTTTGGCAACAACAGCCTTGACTGGCGCTGCTTTCGCGGCGGCAGCTTTGGCAGGTGCTTTGGTGACAGGCGCTGTAACTTTCTTGCTGGTGACCATGGCGACTCCTCGGGTTGTTGATGACATCATTATTGGCAAGCAATATACAGGCCAATTTGATCAGGGTCATGACAGAGGCAAAAAGGGCGCTGTGTCTGTTGAAAGCTGTCTACTTTGTTGCTTCCACCTTGACCCGTGCATTCGGCGCTTCGCCAAACATCTCGGGCGCGTACATGGCCTCCACACGCGACGGTGGCAGCGAGAACTCGCCCACGTTGTTCAGCCGGATGGTGTATTCCATCTTCACCACGCCCTTGGGCAGGTACTGGTAGTAGCTGCGGAAGGACTCGAAGCTGCGCTCCTCGAATGCCGCCCAGCCGTAGCCCTCTTTCTTTTCGCCCTGCGTGGCGATCTCGCTGTCACGGCCCAGGCCGCTGCCGAGAATCGTGGCGCCGCCGGGCACCGGGTCGGTGATCACGGCCCAGCTCATGTCGGCGCTGGCGTTCACCTCCAGCGTGATGCGCAGCACGTCGCCGCGCGTGTAGCTACCGGCGGGCAGGCTCTTGTTGGCCTGCTCCACCGGTGTGATGGTCTTCTTGATCTGGTAGCCGGCATTGAAAGGCTCTTTCAGCTGGATGGCGGCCACCGATTGCAGTGTCAGCCACGGTTTGCCGGGGCCTTGGTGGGTAACGCTTAAAGTGTCCTTGGCCTCCGGCAGGCGGGGCGGCAGAGCGTTCTGCTCCGTGTCCCCCGACCTGCGGTCTCCTCCTTTTACCTGCGCAGAACGCTCTACCGCCCCATCTGCTGGCTTGCCCCACGGCAGGAACATGCTGTTGTTGCGCAGGTTTCCCGGTGCGGCAGGTGCGCCAAACAAGGTGCTCTGGTGGGCGGCGCCTGTGGCATCGCTGGTCTTGATGCGCTCGACCTTGCTCCAGTCCACGGATGCAGTTCCCGTGCTCATGGACGCCTTGGTGTTGCCAGCGACCGTGACCGCTTCAAACTTCGCGCTGAATTTCTCAAGTGCCAAACCGCCCCACAAATTGGCCGTGGTGGTGTGCCAGGCGCCGCGTTGCTGGCGGGCTATGAAACCGTTGGCCAGGCGGCCCATGTCGTCCTTCCAGGCGGGGTCGTCCAAGACCGTCAGCATCAGGCGCGCAGTGTTGACATCGCCGTTTTGCATCAGCCACCACCAGTAGTCATCTTTCTCGGTGCTGAAGACCATCCTGGTGCCCTGGTAGCTGATGCGGCTGCGCAAAATCTGGTTGGCCTCAGCGATTCGTTTGTCGCGATCCGGCGCATCGTTGACGCGCTTGAGGATGTTGAGCCAGTCAATCACCGCGTGCGTGGGCCACTGGTTCGGTGCGATAGTGATGCTGCCCAGCATGCGGCCCCGGGCCTTGCCATAACGCGACAGGGCTTCCAGCGCGGCGAGCTTGCGGATGTCCAGATCCCCACCTTTCCCATTTCTCGGGCTCCAGAAATCACGCTGGATACGGCCTTCCACAAAGGCGATCAGGCCACGTTCCATCGGCGCACGGATGTCGTCACTCAGCGCAAATGCCGGGTTGATGCCGGCCGCTTCG
This sequence comes from uncultured beta proteobacterium, assembly GCA_903945325.1. Taxonomy (GTDB): domain Bacteria; phylum Pseudomonadota; class Gammaproteobacteria; order Burkholderiales; family Burkholderiaceae_C; genus Allorhodoferax. Next base: position 16,000 of record CAJAVE010000023.1, read on the forward strand.
TGCGTGCTTGAGAGCAAGTAGGCGGTCAGCGTGTCACTACCGCGGTTGGCTTCACCATCGCGTGGCGGGAAGTAGTTGGCCAGGCCATCACTGTCCAGATAGCTGGGGATTTGCGCGGCTACGGTTTGCCACAGCTTGCCGTCACGCAGGCCCACGCTCTTGCTGGCCTTTTGCTCCAGGCAGGCGAAAGGGTAGCGGGCAAACCAGTCCTTGACACCGGGCAAGCCTTCGGCGAGCTTGGGTTGCAGCGACATCTTCAAACCACCACGGCCGGGGATGGCGTCGGCGGGTGCGTTGACGTCCAGGCTGAACGGCCCGTCCAGCTGCACCAGGGTGGCCTGTTGCACCGTCAGCGGAACAGCGGGGATGATCCTCTGGCGCGCCTTCAAGGCATCGCGCGCGCCCGTGATCGTGTCCCGGGCTTCGATCTCCCACAGAATCGCTTCGGATCGGATCTGGGCGAGTTGCGCCGGGGCTGTCGCCATCCACGACACTTCCCGCGCATCGCCAGCAGGGATGTCCACGGTCTGGGATTTCAGATCAAGCAGCGTGGCCCTTGGTGTCACTTCCACCTTCATCGCCTGCTGGGTGGTGTTGCGCAGCGTGAGCTGGGCGCGGAACTGGTCGTCCTCGCGCACCAGCGGTGGCAGGCCGCTGATGATTTGCAGATCCTGGGTGGCGCGGATGCTGGTTGACCCGGTGCCAAACAGGCCGGTGGAGGCATCGGCCACGGCGACTATTCTGAACGTGGTCAGCGCATCGTTCAAGGGCACCATGACCACGGCCTGGCCGTTGGCATCCAGCTTCACGGCAGGGTTCCACAGCAACAGGGTTTCCAATAGCTCACGCGCGCCACTCTTGCCGCCACCGCCGCCGGCGGGAACGGCCTTGCGGCCATAGTGGCGCCGGCCAATGATTTCCATCTGCGCGGTCGACGTTTCCACGCCCCAGGAGCGGCGTTGCAACATCGCGTCGAGCAGGTTCCAGCTGGTGTTGGGCATCAGTTCCAGCAGCGCCTGGTCCACAGCGGCCAAAGCCACTTCAGCATTCGCAGCGGGTTGGCCATTCGGAAGTTTGACGGTGATCGTCACCTTGGCCTGGCTGCGCACCGCATAGCTTTCCTTGTCTGCCTTCACGCTCACATCCAGCTGATGGGCTTTGGTGCCGACGCGGATTTCGGCCACACCCAGGCGGAAGGCAGGCTTGCTCAGGTCCACCAGCGCGGTGGGGGCCACGTACTCACGGCCTTCATACCAGAACGACGTCCACCACTCACGCGGTGCCTTGTAGCCCCAGGTGAAGAAGCTGTACCACGGCACCTCGCGCAGGCGGCCGCGCAATGCCAGCACGCTGACATACACATTCGGTCCCCAGCCATCCTTGATCTTCAAACTGACGGTCGGGTCCTGGCCGTTGAGTTGCACGACTTCCGTTTCAATGATGCCTTCGCGCTCCACCGCCACCAGCGCGGTGGAAAAACGGAACGGCATACGCACCTGGAACTTGGCGGTCTCGCCCGGCTGGTAGCTCTTTTTCTCGGGTAGCAGGTCGATGCGGTCATGGTTCTCGCCGCCGAACCACAGTTCGCCCTGCTTGGTCACATACACCGAGCTGGCGGCCTGAATGCTGTTGCCGGAAGCGTCTTTGGCGGTAACCACCAACTCCACTTCACCCGCCTCGTTGAGGTTGGTTTCGCACAACAGCAGGCCGCGTGAGTCGCTCTTGCCACTGCACACGCTGCCCAGCTCCTTGACCGTGGTTTTGTTGTCGTAGGTGTAGAAGCCGCCCACCATGCGCTTGCGTGTGGTGGTGACGATGCGGGCCGTGGCTTTGACCTCCAGCGTTACATCGGGCTGCGGCCTGCCAGACAGGTCCAGCGCCAGCGCCTGGAACTTGATCTTCTGGCTGCTGGAGACCCAGCCTTCGGTCTTGATGCCAGCCACCACCGCAGCGGGCCACAGGGTTTGGGTGCTGCGGATGGTTTGCACTTCGCCATTGGGGTCGGAGTAGGTGGCTTCCAGCAGCAGGTCTTGCGGCTGGCGGCTGGCGGGAACCTTGTCCACAGTGACTTTGCCTGCGCCGTTCTTGTCCAGGCTCAAAGGCAGTTTGTCGGCAATGACTTTGGCGTCGGAAGTGGCGTCGGCTTCTTCTTCGCCTTCGGAGCGGTTATCACGGTTGCCGCGGGGCGCCTGGAAGTTGAATTCGGAAAAATCGGCGTAATTGAGGGTTTTGCCGCGCACCAGAGCCGACACGCGCACCGGCAAATTGGCTGCACCGCCGCCAGAAACATAGTTGATCTGCACATCCACCGGCACGGCTTTCACACTCACCAGTGCCTTCTTCTCTGTGGGCGTAACACGGCCTTCCAGCACCGGCAGGCGGAATTCTTCGACGCGGAACTGTCCGGTGCTGTAGCTGCGTTCGTTGCCGCCACCGCGCAACTCGACCTGGTAGACGCCGAGCTTGGCTGCCGGCGGAATCGAGAACGTGCTCTCTGCACTCTGTCCACCCGTGGCGGTCTTGCGCCAGGCCAGCGCCTGCGTGTACTGCTGGCCGCTGCCGATATGGGTGACCACTAAAGTGCCCGGCTGCGCGTTGGTCAGGCCAAAGCCCTGACTGGTTTCGCTGCGCAGAATGTGTTTCATCGATACGGTCTCACCCACGCGCAACAGTGTGCGGTCGAAGATGGTGTGGGCGCGTTCTTCGGGTTGCACCTCGCGGCTGGTGGGCAGGTTGAAGCGCCAGGGCTCGATGCCGCGGTTCCAGTCGCTCCAGGTGAATGCCATGTCCTGCACCGTGCTCTTACCGTCACCCGATGGCTGCGCTGCGCGGGCACTGACAAAGTAGGCCTGGTTGTAGTTGCCCTCACCCGTGCAAGTGGGGGCCTGCGGCGAGATGCCATTCAGGTTGGCAAGACCCTGGGCATTGGTGGTTGCGTTCGCGATTTCTTTGCCATGGCAATCGGATACCCGCACCTGCGCGTTGGCCACCGGCGCACCCTTGTCCAGCGTGGTGACCCAGGCAACAGCGTTCTCGCGGCCCAGTTTGAAATGCACGCCCAGGTTGGTGACCAGAGAGGAGGTGCGCACGACCATGCTGCGGTCCTTGCCGTGCCGCTCATCCAGCAGGCTGGCACCCAGTTTCTGCGAGGTAATTTCAACAACGTGAAACCCTGCGCCCAATGGAATGCCGACCACTTCAAATGGGCGCGGGTCACCACTCGCAGGTTGCGGCAGCTCCAGCGTTTTAACCCCCGCTTGGCCCTGCAGCAGCGACACCATGCGCGACTGCACCTGGTTGCGGTCGTAGTCGTCCACGGCCTTGGGCAGCGAGCCTTTTACATCCCGCGCAGCGATGTTGCGCGAGACCGTAAAGTTGTCGTAACGCTGCACCTTCATGTACCAGGCGATGATGTCGGCATCGGTGGTGGGTTGCAGTGTGCTGACCTTGCCAGTCGGCGCGCTTTCCACGTTGCGCAGCGTCACCGGCAGCAGCGCCACCCCATTGGGCTCGGCAAAACGCTCCACAATGCCAAAAGGCGTTGCAGCAAATTTGGCAAGCGGTGGCATGGCTCCGGTGGAAACCTTCATCGGAAAGCTGTCGGCGTTGCGCAGGCCACGCCCGGAGGCGTCCTTGAAGCCCCCGGGCAGCTCCAGCATGAAAGCGGTCTGCTCGGGGAAAGTCCCCTTGAACGTGACGCTGTTGACCACGTGGTCGTCGTCCATGGCTGCCTCGCCGTTCGCATCAGCGGCGGGCTTGAATGTGTCCTTGCCGGATTTCAGCCGAATATCGGCCAACAACCTGGCCGGTACCGGCGCATTGAAGTTAAGGCGCATGGGGCGAATCGGAA
>CAJAVE010000024.1 GCA_903945325.1 uncultured beta proteobacterium
CGCGGCGGCCGCAACTCTGCCACCGTGCGCATGAAGCTCAAGAGCCTGATCGCCAACTTCGGCACCGAAGTCGTGTTCAAGGCCGACGACAAGATGGACCAGGTCATTCTGGACAAGAAGGATTGCACCTACTCCTACTTTGCCGACCCTATGTATGTCTGCATGGACGAAGAGTTCAACCAGTACGAAGTCGAAGCTGAAAACATGGGCGACACGCTGAATTACCTCGAAGACGGCATGGAACTCGAAGTCGTGTTCTATGACGGCAAGGCCATCTCGGTCGAACTGCCCACCAGCGTCGTGCGCGAAATCACCTGGACCGAACCCGCCGTCAAGGGCGATACTTCGGGTAAGGTGCTCAAGCCTGCAAAGATCGCAACCGGCTTTGAAGTGGGCGTGCCCATTTTTGTAGCCCAGGGCGACAAGGTCGAAATCGACACCCGTACCGGTGAATACCGCAAACGTGTGTAATTTGGCGCGGAATCCTCTCTGCGCTTGATGCGATAGGCTCCTTCGGGAGCCTTTTTTTTGCCCGTTTACCTTGCCATTTAGCTTGCGATTTGGGTGTAGGCTATCGCCATATGACCAGCGAACCACCTGTCAACGCAGCCGTCACCAGCAATGGCAGTACCAATCAAGCCCGTCTCGCGCTGCGGCGCGTGCTGATCGACACCTACCATGAGAACGTGGCCTACATGCACCGGGAGTGCGACATCTACCGTGCAGAAGGGTTCAAGGCCCTGTCCAAGGTGGAAGTCCGCACCAACGGGCGCAGCATTCTGGCCACTTTGAACGTGGTGGACGACGAGGCAATCGTCGCCTGCGGCGAATTGGGATTGTCCAAATCTGCATTCGCGCAGATGGGCCTGGACGACGGCCACACCGTCACCGTGTCGCAAGCCGAACCGCCCGAGTCCATTGGCGCACTGCACCGAAAACTGGGTGGCGAGCGACTCCACCTGGAAGACTTCAAGGCCATCGTGCACGACATTGCCGAGCATCGATATTCCAAAATCGAACTCACCGCCTTTGTAGTCGCCACTAACCGCGATGAACTGGACCGGGAAGAGGTTTATTTTTTGACCCAGGCCATGATCGACGTCGGTCGACACCTGAACTGGCACGAGAACCTGGTGGTCGACAAGCACTGCATTGGCGGCATTCCCGGCAACCGCACGTCCATGCTGGTGGTGCCCATCGTGGCGGCACACGGCATGCTGTGCCCCAAGACCTCGTCTCGGGCCATTACCTCGCCTGCGGGTACGGCTGACACCATGGAAGTGCTGGCCAATGTGGAATTGCCCATTGAGCAACTGGAAGACATCGTGCGCGCACACCGCGGCTGTCTGGCGTGGGGTGGAACAGCCCACCTTTCGCCAGCCGATGATGTGCTGATATCGGTAGAACGCCCCCTGTCGCTGGATTCACCGGGACAGATGGTGGCGTCCATCCTGTCCAAAAAGATATCAGCGGGCTCCAGCCACCTGGTCCTGGACATTCCGATTGGCCCGACCGCCAAGGTGCGCTCCATGCCCGAGGCGCAGCGCCTGCGTCGCCTGTTTGAATATGTGGCGCGGCGCATGCAGCTCTCGCTCGATGTGGTCATCACCGATGGCCGCCAGCCCATTGGCTTTGGCATCGGCCCGGTGCTGGAAGCCCGTGATGTGATGCGCGTGCTGGAAAACGACCCGCGTGCCCCCATGGACCTGCGCCAAAAGTCCCTGCGCCTGGCCGGACGCCTGATCGAATGCGACCCCGATGTGCGCGGCGGCGACGGCTTTGCCATTGCCCGCGACATTCTGGATTCAGGCCGCGCCCTGGCCAAAATGAACGACATCATCCAGGCACAGGGCAGCAAGCAGTTTGACCACAACCAGCCAGGACTGGGCACTCTGAGCTTTGAGGTGCGTGCACCCCACGCCGGCATGGTGACCAGCATCGACAACCTGCAACTGGCCCGCATTGCCGGCCTGGCCGGAGCCCCCAAGGTCAAGAGCTCAGGCGTCGATTTGCTGTGCAAATTGGGCGACGAAGTGCAAGCTGACGCCCTGCTCTACCGGGTGCATGCCAGTTACCCGACGGACCTGGAATTTGCCCGCCAGGCCTGCAAGAAATCCATTGGCTTTTGCCTGGGCAACGCCGCTGACATGCTGCACGCCTTTGTGGAGTTTTGATGAACCACATGACCTTTGTGCTGCATTTTGCAGAAGATCTGGCCAGCGCAACCGCCATCGCCCAGGGAGCCGGATTCCAACAGGCCGCCATTGAGCGTCACCGCTTTCCGGATGGTGAACTCAAACTGCGCCTGCCTGCCGCCTTACCTGCACGCGTGGTGCTGCTGCGCACGCTGGACAACCCGAATGAAAAGCTGGTGGAACTGTTGCTGGTCGCCCGCACCGCGCGTGCGCTGGGAGCGGTTCATGTCACTTTGGTGGCACCCTACCTGGCCTATATGCGCCAGGACATGGCCTTTCAACCGGGCGAAGTGGTGAGCCAGCGCGTCGTTGGCACATTTCTGGCCGAACTATTTGATGCCGTCATCACCGTGGACCCGCACTTGCACCGCGTCGCCACCCTGGAAGAGGCGGTGCCCGTGCCACAAGCCTCTGTGCTAAGCGGTGCGCCCCTGCTGGCGGACCTGATCGCCACACACTACCCACGTCCGCTGCTGATCGGCCCGGACGAAGAGTCCGGTCAATGGGTCGCCCAGGCGGCTCAACGCCATGGCTTCGAGCACGCGGTGTGCCACAAAGTCCGCCATGGCGACCGTGATGTGCAGATTGCCTTGCCCGACACGCCGGTCACGGGCCGCAATGTGGTGTTGCTGGACGACGTAGCCAGCAGCGGCCACACATTGGCCGGTGCCGCGCGACTGTTGCTGGCAGCAGGCGCTGCATCGGTGGACGTCGCGGTGACCCACGCGCTGTTTGCCGGTGACTCCGTCAAACTCATCAAACAAGCCGGCGTGGGTCAGATCTGGAGCACGGACTGCATTGCCCACCCCAGCAATGCCGTTAGCATGGCGGGTCTGATTGCACAAACGCTCATTTCTCACACCCTTTAGGACTCCCTCGCTTGGACACTCCGCACGACCTTGACGAAAATTCCCTCGCAGCCGCTTGGGCTTACTTAAGAGCGCATTCAGATGCAGGGCTTCCCCTGCGCCCCAATGCCTACCGCATGGCGTTTGCCGACCCCGAGTTCATGGCGCGCCGCGAAACACGCGGCATCCGCATCCAGCTGGAACTTCTCAAGCCCGATGTGGACCAGCAGGAACAGGGCATCAACCACACCGTGGTGGTGTTTGGCAGCGCACGTTTCAGTTCCCCCGAAACCGCGCAGCAACTGCTGGATGCTGCCCGCAAAAGCGGCGATGTCAGCGCGTTGAAAGAGGCTGAACGCCACATGCGCAATGCGGCTTACTATGACTTGGCACACCGGTTTGGCCATATCGTTGCCACCCACAGCGCCACACTGCCGGAAAGTGAACGCCTCTACATCTGCACCGGCGGCGGCCCCGGCATCATGGAAGCTGCCAACCGTGGGGCGCACGACGCAGGGGCGCTGACCGTCGGCTTGAACATTGCGTTGCCGCACGAGCAACAGGCCAACCCGTATGTCACCCCCTCGCTGAGCTTCAAGTTCCACTACTTTGCTGCGCGCAAGATGCATTTCATGATGCGCGCCAAGGCCATGGTGGCGTTTCCCGGCGGCTTTGGCACACTGGACGAATTGTTTGAAGTCATCACACTGGTGCAGACCAAAAAGTCTGCGCCGGTGCCCATCATCCTGTTTGGCAAGGATTACTGGAACCGTCTGATCAACCTGGATGTCATGGTCGAAGAAGGCGCTGTCTCCGAGTCAGACCTGAACCTTTTCAAGTTCACCGACGATCCGCAGGAAGCGTGGGACACGATCCAGGCGTTTTACAAACTGCAGGCTGTAGTTCCAGGAAATTGAAGTCTGAAAATTCAGGATTGGACCTATGTTGACCAGTAAGGGGGAAGTCGTGGGCACCCCACAAAGAGCCAAATCAATGCAGGAGCTCTATGGCTTTCTCGCAGAAAGCAAAATTGGCTTTCTCGTCGCTCCTATACGACTGCGTGAAATGGCGTCCTGGCACTTTTCAGATGGTGCCTTGTCCCACAGATCCGGCGGTTTCTTCAGCGTCGCTGGAGTTCAACTTGAAGGTGAGCAAATCCGACAGGCCATTTTTCTGTACCAGCCTCAGTCAGCAATTACCGGCCTATTGACGAGTCTGATCGGTGGTGAACGTCACTTTCTATTGCAGGCGCGCGCCGAACCCGGCAATATTGCGCATGCACAATTTGGGCCTACCGTTCAAAGCACTCCAGCAAACTACCTTCGGGCGCACGGCGGCAAGGCTTCGCCCTACATTGAGTTGTTTACGACCCATCAGTCACAAATACAGGTGTTGCACGACTCCATGCAACTTGACTATGGCGAGCGCTATCTTTTCAAGAGCAAGCGGCTGATCGTTGCGCAGTGTGACCCTGACATCCCGGTCGAGGCCGGATTCGTCTGGGTGCCTGTTCATTTGATCAACGAGCTTGTTGCGCAATCGAACTTTTCAACGTTTGATTTGCGCTCACTTCTAGCCATGTGTGACTGGTTTGGTCCACAGGAAGTCACCCTATGGCCGATGACTCCGGCTGTTCGCCTTGGCCTGCAGCAGCCCATACGATCCAATGTGATGGGTGACGTCTTCAATTTATTGCAAGGCAACATATGCAAATACCGCTTTTGCGATATCTCAGTAATGACGAATTGGTTGGTTTCTGACACCGGTCTGGTGGAACACCAGGCGCTACAAGGCATTGAAGTTGGCTACTACCATGTGGAAGTACGCGGCCGCGAAGTGGCTCAATGGAACCAGCCCCTGGTTAGCAGCAAGACAGACGGGCACGCCAGTCTGCTGTGCCGCATGGTTGACGAATCGCTCGAGGTTTTGGTAAGAGTCCAGGCCGAAACAGGCCTGCAAACCGGCAAAGCCTTGCTCCCAAGCTATTTGCGCTACCCCGGGACTACTGCCGATAGCCCGCCGCCACAGGGCAAGATCCTCTTACAAACCACGGAGTCCGATGAAGGGGGGAGGTTCTTTTGTGACACCAGTCACTATGAACTCATCATGGATTCATATGGCGCTAAGCCAAATGGGGTATGGCTTCGGATTTCCGAACTCAAATTCCTGCTTTCAAAATCGAATATCTGCTCGATCCAGCTGCGCTGCCTGGCCTCCATGCTATTGGGATCGCTTCACATGGACACTACGCCAACGATTGAGTGACACCAAACCATGCATCCAAAAATTTCGGTGATTTTCCCCGTTGGAAACCGGGAAACGTTTCTGGCTGAAGCCCTTGAATCCATACTTAACCAGACCTTCAATGACTTTGAACTCATCGTAGTGATGGATGGCCCCCCGCCCGTTGTACAGGCCATTGTCAGCAGCTACCGTGATGCCCGCATCCGAAACATTCACCTGCCGCTCAACATGGGGATTAGCAATGCGCGCAATACTGGCCTGTTGGCGAGCCGCGCCCCGTACATCGCCTTCATGGACTCCGACGACATCGCACTACCAGATAGATTGGCTACACAAATTGCCTGGATGGATGCGCATCCCGAAGTGACCCTGTGTGGAAGCAATTCCATCAAACTGCTGCCGGACGGGCGGCGTATCAATATGCGCTACCCAGAAACGGACGGGGTGATCAAAGCTCGACTGCTCTTGGTTGACTCCGCCATCCTGCATCCCACCGCCATGCTGAGACGGGACTTCATTCAGCGACACGCACTTCGCAACGATGCCAATTTTCCGCGCGACATGTCCCATCGTTTTTATGTGGAAATGATGCGCCTTGGCGCCACTTTTTACGGCATTCAAGAAGAGTTGCTTCTTTACCGCCGCCACGCCGAAAACGTAACCCAGGACCCAACCGGAGTCGATGCAGAAAAAACCCGGGTCCGCGAGATACTGTTGCCGGTGTATTTCCCGGAACTCACGGGTAGCGAGTACCGTATCCTGCTCCAAGGGCTTTGCCAGGCGGTGCAATTCAACTTCGACGAAGCCTGCCACTTTATCGTGGCCGCAAATAAAGCGATGAACGAGTCGCGCAGTTTGAGAGGCGAAGATCGCAACGCGTTGCGCCAGATTTTGGCGAGCTACCGCCAGCGAGTGCAGCAGGCGCTGCAGCCGACACAGCAATAACACCCTGCCGCACGAGTGGGCGCGCTTTCAGGGCCGCAGCTTCCACGCCAGACGCGACCCCGCGCTGACCATCGCCCCGAGCGTCCAGAACACCACGGACACGCCCACCACCATGCCCGCCGTGCCAAACAGCAGGGGCATCAGCACGCTGGACAGATTGATGCTGGCCAGGCGCAGGCCGAGCGCCTGACCGTGCAGCGCGTGCGGCGTGATCTGGTGCAGCGTGCTCATGATCATGGGTTGCACCGAGCCCAGCGCAAGGCCCAGCAGCACCGAGCACGCGCCCATGGTCCAGGGTGACAACATCAAGGGATAAATGGCAAACAGCAACCCTGTGGCCAGCATGGCACCACTGACCACCACCCACTCCCGCAAATGCGATGCCAGCATTGGCATGGCCACCCGCACTGCGGCCGCAGCAAGGGAAAACGCGCCCAGGATGGCCCCAACTTCCGATGCACTGAAAGCACGCTCGTGCCCCAGCACGGGCACGACAAAGGTGTGCACGTCCCAGCAGCTGGCCAGCAACCAGTTCACGATCAGCAGCCGGCGCATGCGCGGCTCACGCAGCAGGTGCCACACGTGCTGGCGCGTAGCCCCTGGCGGCTGCTGTGCCGGTGGCAGTTCAACCGTGTGACGCACCCACAGCCAGGTCGCCCAGGGCAGCAAAGCCAGCATCACAAAGGCACCGCGAAAGCCGTTGTCATCCCCTGCACTGCCACCCATCCAGA
>CAJAVE010000025.1 GCA_903945325.1 uncultured beta proteobacterium
CGGTCACTGGCCGAAATATTGAGCAGCCAGCGCTGGCCCTTCTCGTCCGGCGTCAGCGTCACGCGCGGCGCAATCGGAAAGCTCCTGACCCGGCGTGACACGCGCCCCCGACTGGGTTTGGGCAGCGGCCCGGCCTCGGCAATCACCCGGGCCAGCCCGTTTTCCAGCATGCTGGTGAGTTCACGGTAGTGCTCAGACATGTCCTCCGCAGGTGAGATGACCTGGAAGGTGTCGAGCGCGTAGCCCGCCTGGGTGGTGTGGATGCGCGCGTCGAGCACGCTGAAACCCGCCTTGTCAAAGTAGCCACAAATACGGGCAAACAGGTCGGGCTGGTCCTGCGTGTAAACCACGACCTGCAAACCGGTGCCACCCGGCGGTGAGCGACGCGACTTCACGATGGGGATCTGGGTGGTGACGTGGCGTGACAGGTGCTTGGTGTGCCAGGCAATGTCCACCGCGTCGTGGCGCATGAAGTAGCTGACATCCAGCGTGGCCCACAAGGCTTTTTCGGATTCGAAAGGCGAGGAGTGCAGTGCCAGAATGACCAGCGCCTCGCGTTTGCGGGCCTGCACATCGGCATCGGGGTCGGGCGCATGCCCACCCAGTGCACGGCTGGTGTAGCGGTACAGGTCTTCGAGCAGCTTGCCTTTCCAGGCGTTCCAGACCTTGGGCGATGTGCCGCGGATGTCGGCCACCGTCAGCAGGTACAAGGCGGTGAGCTGGTGCTCGCTGCCTACGCGGCGGGCAAAGTCGGCAATGACTTGCGGGTCGCTCAAATCCGACTTTTGCGCAATGCGGCTCATGGTCAGGTGTTCACGCACCACAAACTCGATCAGCTGGCTGTCCTCAGGGGGGAAACCATGCTGCTTGCAGAAACGGCGCACCTCGATCGCGCCCAGGTCAGAGTGGTCACCGCCGCGACCTTTGGCGATGTCATGGAACAGCGCGGCAATGTACAAGAGCCACGGTTTGTCCCAGCCACTGGCCAGCTGCGAGCAGAACGGGTATTCGTGCGCATGCTCCACGATGAAGAAGCGGCGCATATTGCGCAACACCATCAGGATGTGCTGGTCCACCGTATAGACGTGGAACAGGTCATGCTGCATTTGCCCCACGATACGGCGGAAAACCCACAGGTAGCGCCCCAGCACCGATGTCTGGTTCATCAGCCGCATGGCGTGGGTGATGCCGCCCGGCTGCAGCAAGATTTTGCGGAAGGTTTCGCGGTTGACCGGGTCACTGCGAAAGCCCGAGTCCATCAGGTCACGGGCGTTATAGAGCGCACGCAGTGTGCGGGCCGAGAGCCCCTTGACACCCACCGTGGTCTGGTAGGCCAGAAAGGTTGCCAGGATGGCGTGCGGCTTGCGCTGGTACAGGTCGTCACTGACCACATCGATCATGCCGGCCTTGTCATTGAAGTCGTCATCAATGCGGCGCAAAACATGGGTGGAGGGGTTGAGCCGTTCCTCAATGTTGAGCATCAGAATCTGGTTGAGCTGCGCCACGGCTTTGGCGGCCCAGTAGTATTGCTTCATCAGCTTTTCGCTGGCGCGTACACCATGCTTGGCGGCCGTTGCGGCATTGGGCGCTTCATTGGCGTAACCAAAGGACTCTGCCACTGCGTTTTGCAGGTCAAAAATAAGGCGGTCTTCGCGCCGGTTGGCCAACAGGTGCAGACGTGCGCGCACGCGTACCAGCAAGGATTCGTTGCGCAGTATTTGCTGGATTTCAAAGGGTGTGGCCAACTTGTTGGCTGCCAGAGCCTGCCAGTTTTCGCCAAATCCTGCAGCCTTGGCCACCCACAGGATGACCTGCAAATCACGCAAGCCCCCGGGGGATTCCTTGCAGTTGGGCTCCAGCGAATAGGGTGTGTTCTCGTACTTGGTGTGGCGCTGGCGCAGCTCCAGCGTTTTGGCCACGAAAAAGGCCTGCGGGTCGATGGCCGCAAAAAAAGCACTTTGAAACGCGTGCATCAATGCTGCGCTGCCGGTTACCAGGCGGCATTCGAGCAGGGCCGTCTGAATGGTGACGTCTCTCGCCGCCTCGGCCAGGCAGGTGTTCAGCGTGCGAACGCTGGAACCAATTTCAAGACCGGTGTCCCAGCAGCTACCAATAAAGGATTCGATGCGGCCTTTCAGTTCGGTGTCTTGATCGGGGTCGAATGCATCGGGCATCAGCACCACTACATCCACATCGGAAAATGGAAACAATTCGCCACGCCCGTAGCCGCCAACCGCCAGCAAGGCAAGCGGTGCGGGCAGCCCTGCATGGGTCCACAACTGCTGCAATACGCCATCGGCCCACTGTGCCAGGCGGCCCAGGGCCTTGTGCACATCGCGCCCGGTGGCACCGGGGTGACCTATGGATTGCAGGATTTGCGCTTTTTGAGCCTTGTATGCAGTGCGGACTGCCAGGAGGTCGGCCATAGGTTCAATGCGCGAGTGCGGTGCGAGTCATGGGGCAACCTGAGGTGGCACAAACGCGGGTATGGGCGGAGACGCAGCAGACAGTGTGAGCACCTCATAGCCCGTGGGCGTGACAAGAATGGTGTGCTCCCATTGCGCGGACAGGGAATGGTCTTTGGTGACGATGGTCCAACCGTCTTTTTCGGGCCCGTCCTTGATGTCCCTCTTGCCGGCGTTGATCATGGGCTCGATGGTGAAGGTCATTCCTTCAACCAGCTTCTCCAGCGTGCCGGGACGGCCGTAGTGCAGCACTTGCGGCGCTTCGTGGAAACCCAGGCCAATGCCGTGGCCACAGAATTCGCGCACCACGCTGAAACCCTGGCCTTCGGCAAACTGCTGGATGGCGTGGCCAATGTCGCCCAGATGGACGCCGGGTTTGACCATTTTGATGCCGTGCCACATGGCGTCGTAGGTCACGCTGCACAGGCGTTTGGCGGCGATGGACACGTCGCCGACCAAGAACATGCGGCTGGAGTCACCATGCCAGCCGTCCTTGATGACAGTGACATCCACATTGACAATGTCGCCTTTTTTGAGCGGCTTGTCGTTGGGTATGCCGTGGCAGACCTGGTGGTTGATGGAGGTGCAGACCGACTTGGGGTAGGGCTTGTTGCCCCCGCCCGTGTAGTTCAGCGGTGCGGGAATGCCACCCTGCACATTGACGATGTAGTCGTGGGTCAGTTTGTCAATTTCGTTGGTGGTGACACCGGGTTTGATAAATGGTGTCAGGTAGTCCAGCACTTCGGAGGTCAGCCGGCCTGCAATGCGCATGCCTTCAATGCCTTGGGCGTCTTTGTAGGTAATTGTCATGGTGTCAATTATCCCCGAGGCCGATTCACTCTGTGCGCGGCTTGTCTTTCCAATAGGAGGCGCCCAGCAGGACAAGCTGCAATTGTTTGACGAAGTTTTCCATCATTTCGTCTTCAAGCATGGGTTGATCCGGGGGCAAATCCAAAATCTCCGGTGCCGCTGCCAGCATGGTCGTAACGATCAGGCTGCACACCATTTGCAGGTTGGCCGTAGCCAGTTCTTTGTACACGCCCAGGCGGCGAAAGTCCTGTGCCATTTCGTTGGTGAAGTGGCTCACTTCGTTGCGGATGGCCAGGCGCAGGATGCGGCTGCCGCCAGAGCGCTCGCTGGAGACAAATAGAAAGAGCAAGCGGTTTTCGACAACGTACTGGTGGTAGACCTTGACGGATCGACGGACGATGTCCACTTCGGTCACGCCGGATTGCCTTGCCTCACGCAGCAAGCGCCTCAGGGTGACACCTACTTCTTCAACCAGTTCCAGGCCCAGCTCGTCGGTGTTGCGAAAGTGGCGGTAAAAAGCATTCGGCACCATGCCGGCCTCGCGCGCAATCTCGCGAATGCCCAGGCTGGTGAAGCTGCGTCCCTCACCCATCAGCGCCAGCGCTGCCTGCAACAGGCTGTTGCGGGTGATGTCCTTGCGCTCGGTACGGGTGAGCTTGTCCTTGCGGTCGGCAGCGGTAGGGGATTGGGTCATGGTGACATTTGTTTGTGTACGTTTGTATTCTATCGAATATCATTTTTTGCACTTGAGGCAGAGTTTGTAGCGTGAAAATTGGGTGCTTGTACTAACAATTTCTATGCCTATTGACTGTGAGTGTACAAACGTACACAATAGTGCTTATTCACGAATCCACTGCGAATTGACGCACTGCAATATTCGGTTAGGCAGAACGCTCTACAGCAAATGACCAATTGGTCGGTAACATCCGCCCCAAAAGGAGTATCCACATGACAGATTCGTATCTTGGCTTTGCCAACTCACCCCTTGGTTCACGCATCGCAAGCGCTCTGGGACTGCCGCAACCGCTTCCACTGGAGCGCTACAAAGCAGGGCAGCCGGTGGTAAAAGGTGGCGTGCTGGTGGGCGGCGGTAGCAACCCGCAATTGCTGGTTCAGCTGGCAGCGGCGTTCAAGGCGATGGGCGCCCAGACCGTGTCGCACAAGCATGTGCCGCAGTGGATGGGAGTCGCCAACCAGGCCGGTTTGATGACCGGGCGTTGGGGCACCGACGGCAAGCCGGGCGAAAAGGTCAAGGCACTGGTGTTTGATGCCACTGGCATGGAAGACAGCTCACAGAGTGATGCGATTTACAACTTCTTTCACGATGCGGCGCGCTCGGTGCTGCCCTGCGGTCGCGTGATCGTGCTGGGCCGTCCGCCTGAAGGCTGCAAAACACCCCGCCAGGCCACCATTCAGCGTGCGCTGGAAGGACTGACCCGCGCCCTGGCCAAGGAACTCAAACGCGCCATCGCGGTGCAACTGGTGTATGTGGCCGAGGGTGCCGAAGATCAGCTGGAAAGCACGTTGCGCTTCTTGCTGTCACCGCGTTCGGCCTATGTGTCGGCGCAAGTGGTGCGGGTTGGTTTGCCGGTGGGGCCTGTGTGTGCCGCCATCGATTGGAACCAGCCACTGGCAGGAAAAAAGATTCTGGTCACTGGCGCATCGCGCGGTATCGGGGCCTCTATTGCCGAGGTGATGGCACGCGACGGCGCGCAGGTTATATGTCTGGATGTGCCGCAGGCGCAAGAGGGCCTGGACGAAATCGCCATGAAGCTGGGCGCCAAATCGCTGGCATTGGATATTGGTTCAACGCAAGCCCCGCAGGCGCTGGTCGACGCGGCTCTGGCAGATGGCGGCTGGGATGTGGTGGTGCACAACGCCGGCATCACGCGTGACAAGACCATCGCCAACATGAAAGATCACCTGTGGCAGGCCGTGGTCAACGTCAACCTGTCGACCCAGGAGCGCATCAACGACGCGCTGGTGAAAGCTGGCGCGCTCAAGGCGGGTGCGCGCATCGTTTGTGTGTCGTCCATCTCGGGCATTGCCGGCAATCTGGGCCAGACCAACTACGCGTTGTCCAAGGCCGGAGTCATTGGTATGGTGCAGAGCATGGCACCGGTGCTGGCCGAAAAAGGCATCACCATCAATGCGGTGGCGCCCGGCTTTATCGAAACCCAGATGACCGCAGCGGTGCCCTTTGCCATCCGTGAAGCGGGCAGGCGCATGAACTCCATGGGGCAGGGCGGACAACCCTTGGATGTGGCTGAAACCATAGCCTGGTTTGCGTCACCCGCATCCAGCGGTTTGACCGGCAACGTGGTGCGCGTCTGCGGCCAAAGCCTGATTGGGGCATGAACATGAAACCCATTGAAATAACCGAAACGCCCAGCCTGGCGGCGACTTTTTTCCGTGCCCTGGGTACCGGCGCCAAGCGACCCGGTTTGGTAAAGGAACTGCCCAAAGTGGAGCTGTTCTCGTCGCGCGTGGAACTCAACGCCCAGCACATTGGGCAGTACTCTGCACTGTGCGGGTTCAAGATGGGCCAGGGCGTGCCGCTGATCTATCCGCAGCTGCTGACCTTCCCGCTGGTGACCGCCTACATGTGCTCACCCGAATGTCCGTGGCCCGCGATGGGCACGGTGCATTTGGCCAATACGATTGAGCAATACAAGTCGCTCCATCCCGGTGACGTGGTGCGCGTGGAAATGGCCACCGGCAGCCTGTTCGCGCATGAAAAAGGTCAGGTCTTCACACTGGATCTGCGCATTCTGCGCGGCGATGATCTGGTCTGGAGCGCCACACAAAGCCTGCTGCGTGTGGGTGTGAAGTCAACCTCTGGCGCACCCTACGCCAGCCAGATCGCGGCAGATGCACCCTTGTCATGCCAGACCGAATTTTCAGCGCCGGCCGATATGGGTCGCCGCTATGGCGCCGTGTCGGGTGACCGCAACCCTATCCATATGGCAGCTGTGACGGCCAAGCTATTTGGTTTTAAGCGCGCCATTGCGCACGGCATGTGGACCAATGCCCGGGCTCTGTCATACCTTTTGCCTGCCACTGCGGTGGAA
>CAJAVE010000026.1 GCA_903945325.1 uncultured beta proteobacterium
CCATCGCCTGGGCTAGCCGTAGCGCCTTCAAACACGCTTTCCAGAAATGCCAGCTTCTTGAGCTGCATTGCCTCAGTCAGTACAAAGGAGACCCGGTCGCTCCAGGTCAGGGCCAAGCGGGTAGGCATTTTGCCCATGGCAATGTGCTGGGTCACTTCTTCGGTGTCAAGCGCGTGGCGGGTGTAGCGCACCACTGCGCGTGACTCATCCGCCGCCTTGAGTTCACACTCCCGGTCCACACTGAAATCCGGCGGCGCTTCTTTGGTAGACAACCACAGGGCCATGGCCGATGCCGGTGAGGTCTGGGTATTGACCAGCTGCACCACCAACCCGTCCACCGCCTTGATCAGCCAGGTCATCACCTCATCGGCCTTGGCCGAACTACCCGCATCGGTTAGCAAAAAGCCCGCGGCCGGGTCTACCCAGACCTGCACACTGGACTGCTTGCTGAACGCCATCGGCAACAGGGCCAGGCGGGCGTCTTCGCTGATGTCGCGCTTTTCCTTCTTGCCTGGTTTGCGCCCGGTAGTGGCTTCGATATGGTCGAGTTGGTCTTGCACCTTGCGCTTGACCACTGAGCCCGGCACTACTTTCACCTCCATCATCAATTTGAGCAGCCATTGGCCGCCCACCACCTCCACCATCGGGCCATGGGCATGGCCGCGCGGCTCCACCCAGCCGACCGACTTTTCCTGAGAAGCGCCGCATTCCACAAACTGGGCCTTACCCAGCGCCTCTTCCAAGGGTTCTGCAGAAGTGGGCCAGCCTGACACCAGGCGGTAAATCATCAAATTCTTGAACACTGCTTTGCCTTTTATTACGATTGGTTTTTCACTTGAGGGCTGTATTGTCAATGCAACCCGAAGGGCGCCTTTTAAGTATCTTTACAAAGCCTTTTCGTGGGGCAAATACGTCCGATACAAGGGGCGCGCACATTAAATACCAGCCTGATCGCAATGTCTGCGTCAGACACTAGTAACCAAAAAGGAAATCACCATGAAATCCGGACTCACATCTCTCGTCGTCGCAGGCTTGCTGGCTAGCGCCAGTTTCGCCACCTTTGCCCAACCCATGATGGGTCAGGGCGCCGGTGGACCCATGATGGGTGCCAGCGGCCCCATGCAGCAAGGTGGAAAAATGGGCATGCGCGGCAAGATGGACCCCGCAAAAATGGAAGCCATGATGGCCAAGCGCCAAGCAGATCTGAAGGCCAAGCTCAAGATCACGACCGAACAAGAGGGTGCCTGGACCACGTTCACCTCGGCCATGAAGCCACCGGCTGCCATGGACCACAAGCGCCCCGACCGCGCCGAGATGGACAAGCTGACCACCCCCGAACGCATAGACAAGATGCATGCGATGCGCACCGAACGCATGGCCACCATGAATGCAGCCATGGGCAAGCGGGAAGACGCCACAAAAGCGTTTTATACCGCGCTCAATGCCGACCAAAAGAAGGTGTTTGATGCAGAACATGCCCGCATGGGTGACCGCCAGGGTGGACACCGGGGCGGCCATGGAGGTCAAGGCATGGGCATGGGCATGGGCATGGGCATGGGCATGGGCAAATAAACTCAGGCCAGCAGGGTCTTAAGTTCGCCGCTGGCGATCAATTTCTGCACATCATTGGCGCCCCCCACCAGGGTGCCTTTCACAAAAACCATGGGAAACGTGGGCCAGCCGGTCCACAGTTTCAGCGCATTGCGCTCACGCCACTTGTTCAGGTAATTGCCGTACTCCAGGTAGTGGTAGGCGACCCCGGCCTCATCCAATAGCTTGCGAGCCTTCCTGGGAAATGGGTTGAGCCCCATGCCCACCACCACCACGGCATGTTGGGCCACTGCACTCTGCACTTCCGTCACAATGGCCTGCTGATGGCCTGCCACCCGCTCACGAATGGCAGGGTGAATATGGGATTCGTCGAGGATAGCGCGCGACATAGTGAGCCCTTTGTGTAAAAAGCTGCATTATGGATGGGCGATTTGCAAAATTGTCGGGCCCATTGACCGACATCAAGGCGCTATAGTGTTCGCAGTCCTACACTGCGCCGCTCACGCGCCACGCCAACATGAACCTGCCCCAAGCCACACTCCCTGCCGTGCGCACCATCTCGCCCTGGCGCCCATTGGTCTGGCTGGTCTATGCCTGGCGCGACATGGCCCAAGTAGGCTGGGCCAGTTTTGCACACGGGCTTGCCCTGGCTGCCGTGGGTGCCGCCATTGTGGCCATCGCTCAGAACCGGTTCTGGCTGTTGGCGGGCGCACTGTCGGGCTTCATGGTCATTGCGCCAGTATTGGCAACCAGCCTGTACGCTCTAAGCCGCGCACTGGAGCGCGGCGAAAAGGCCGACTTCAGCGTGGTCACCAAGACCTGGCTCAACTGGCAAAACAGCCACTTCAACAAATGGGGTAACGACTATTGGTGCATGGTGCAGTTCGGCGCCCTGCTGGCACTCGCAGCAACCGGCTGGGTACTCACCTCAGCGGCCCTCATCACCCTGCTGGCACCAGCGCCCATTTTGGGGCCGGTGGACTTTGTGCGCCACGTGGTGCTGGCCCACGACGGCTGGCTGTTCGAGCTGTGGCTGGCCATGGGAGGCATCATGGCGGCACCGCTGTTTGCCTCCAGCGTGGTTTCCATGCCCTTGCTACTGGACCGCCGCGTCACCCTGATGCAGGCCGTTTTAACCAGCTGGCAAACCGTGTTGGTCAATCCCGTCCCCATGGCTTTATGGGCGGCGCTGATCATGGGCTTCACGCTGCTGGGCCTGGGCTCTCTTTTACTGGGATTGATTGCGGTCATTCCCATGCTGGGTCATGCCAGCTGGCATGCGTATCGCGATCTGGTGGATGCCTCCACCTTGCCTGCGCGCGATGTAGCACCACCAACACCCAACGGACACGGAACACAGTAATGTTTGGTTACACAGAAGAACAGATCGCCGGCTTTGGCCTCTCCTTTGGGGTGGGCGGCTTCATGCTCTACATGCTGTTCATCATCGGGCACCTGGCCTGGGAGTCCAAGGCCGGTAAGTTTGGGACATTTGTGATTTTTTTGGGGCTGGCGTTTGGCATGGTGGGCTTTGTCGCCAAGTTCATTATTCAGTGGTACATGGAGAACAAATAAGCGCGTCTGGCTAGCCAAACGGCCGTACGCCAATCAGCCAGCCATGCAAGTGCAGGGCAAACGCCATCCAGGCAAGGCAGCCAGCCACAAGGGTGATTACCGTCATGGTTAGCGTACCAGCGGCGTAGTGTGTGCCTGCTGCGCGGTCCCGGCGGCGGGACGCGATGAAGTCCAGCACAGCCCAAACCAGAAAAGATCCGAACAGCAGCACCTGTGGCAACTGGCCGTTGGCCAGCAAATGGGCCAGCGACCAGAACTTGACGCCCAGCACCATGGGGTGATGGAAGCGTGCCTTGATGCCATTGCGTGGCACATACGCTGCGGTCAAAAATACAAAAGCAATCAGGGTCAGCAATGAGGCGGCGTGGCGCAAACCAACGGGTGGCGTCCACAAGACCACCGGCGTTTCGCGGGCCAGTCCAAAGCCATAAATGATCAGGGCGAAACCTGCGATCGACAGCAACGAGTAAATGCCTTTGTAGGCTCCCTCACCCATGCGCGCCAACGTCTGCGTACGCCAGCCATCGGCAAAAATTCGCACCGAATGAACGCCCAGAAAAATAACCAGACCGGCAATCAGATAGGCCATGATTAACCCCCTACTACGCGATTTTTACCTGCTCGCTTGGCCAGGTACATGGCTTTGTCGGCACGCTTGATGGCGTCGGCACCGCTTTCGTCAGCCGACAGTTGTGCCACCCCGGCACTGAAGGTGATCAGCACTTTCTCAGTACCGGCCAGGAAAAACTTTTTAGTGAGTTCACGCTGCAACCGTGTCATGGCTTCAATCCCTTTCTCCAGTTGCGTATCGGGCAACAACAGAACAAATTCTTCACCACCATAACGGGCCAGTGTGTCCTGCGGACGCATGCATTCACGGGCGACAGTGGCCAGATGGGTCAATGCAACATCGCCGGTGGCGTGCCCGAGTGTGTCATTGAGTTTTTTAAAGTTGTCGATGTCCAGCAGGGCCACACACAAGGGCGTTTCCTTGCGCCGCACGCTGGACATTTCACGTTCGACCGCCTCATCAAGTCCCTTACGGTTCAGTGCACCGGTAAGTGGGTCATGGCGCGCCTGGGTGCTGACGCGGTCCAGTTCCTGGTGTAATTTGACTAATTCCGCATCGGTCTGGTCGGCCTTCGCGCGCATGGTCTGCAGTTCTTCGCTGGATGTCTTGCTCTGGGCGGCCATGTTACGGGTCGCACTCACCACCTCTTTGAGAACCGGCGCAATTTCTGCGAGCGATTTGGCCTGTTCGATCTGTCGGGCGTTTTCTTCCAGTTTCTCGTGGAAAGATCCTGTGGACTTGGCCATGTCTGACAGGCGGTCAATAAACATGGCCAGCATTTCGCGCATTTCATTCTGCGCCTGCACCGCCCGTTCTTTTGCATCTTTTTGCTTGAAGATCACATCTTTGAGTCGACGCTCCACATCGTCAAGCCGTCGCAGGGTCAGCGGTGGCGTGGCAGCACTCATCAGAGCTTCCATTTGCCCGTGCAACCACTGTTCATCCAGACTCAATTCAGCAATGTTTTCAAACACCAGGTGCAGCAGTTTGAGCAGCGTCTTTTTGATTTCTGCCTGGTCTTCCGCCACAAAGGAAACCCGGTCGCTGTAGTTGACCAGCATGGTTTTGAGTGCGAATACATCGGCGCCTGACTGCTTCAATGCAATGAGCAGGTTCTTGGTCAGTTCGCCAAAGCGTTCATCGTCCGTTCCCAATGCGGGCTGGGTGTGCTCAATCAACAACCCCATTTGTCCCAAAAATTCATTGGTCAATGCAGGGGCTCCAACGCCTGTTGCTGGCTTCGCAGCAGGAGCAGCTGAGTCGTCACTCGCAGTCAATGGAGAAAAACTGCCGTAGGCAACCAATGCAGTCTTGACGCCATCCCAGTTCAAACGGTCAATCGCGTATTCCAGAAGACCACGCTGCTTTTGCTGTCCTGGCGTCTTGACAGGCAATGACTTGGCAATGTCACGCAAGGTATCGGCCGGGAAAGGGGGAACAAGTGGAACGACTGGAACGCCGGCAATGCTGTTGTAAATTGCCTGGTAATTTGCCGGTGTGGGAACCAGTTTTTGGGTGGTCAGCTGCTTGAGCGTTTCACGAGCAATTTCAAACGGTTTTTTTTCACTCATAACTGAAACCTGCTACAAAATAAATAGCTAATTACGCTTATTTCACGGGGGATGAAGCCACATTTAAACACCAAACACCAATCAACGGACGTTTCGACATCAGGGCATATTTAGAAAGGCCTTGAATGGCTCTACCGTACGCTGGGAGTCCTCCTCGTGCGGAACGTGCCCCAATTCTTCGAACACCACCAGTTTGGAGCCCTCTACATCAGACGCAAACCGTTTGCCATTATCCAAAGGAATCAGTCTGTCTTTGGCACCCCACAGGACCAAAGTGGGTAGTTTTAGCATTTTTACCGCAGATTCATCCCCGCTGAGATTCTGTTCCAGACGAATGGCCAGCGCCTGGCGGTTACCGGAGCGCAAAGTCAAATCGTAATAGCGGTCCACCAACTCCGGTGTGACTCTGGCGGGGTCTCCGTACACATCTCTAACGCTACTGGCAACCACCCCACGGGGAAGAACATACTCCATCAAAACCCGCAGACCCGGCGTGCGCGCGATTGCAAAACCAATAGGCACCGACGTGGGATGCATGGCATAGCCGGCTGAATCAATCAGCACGAGTTTTGTCACACGCTGCGGCATGGCTAGCGCCGTGTTCCAGGCAATTTGTCCCCCTAATGAATTTCCTGCCAATACAAATTTTTTTACACCCAATTGGTCCACAACAGCCGTCACAAAACGCACATAGGCGGCAATGGAGTAGTCGTTTTGCGGATCAGGTCCGGTCAAACCGAAGGCAGGGAGATCAAAGCGAATGAC
Organism: uncultured beta proteobacterium; assembly: GCA_903945325.1. GTDB lineage: Bacteria > Pseudomonadota > Gammaproteobacteria > Burkholderiales > Burkholderiaceae_C > Allorhodoferax. The sequence goes on from CAJAVE010000026.1 coordinate 6,034, forward strand.
GCGACGCTCGCCCGCAAGGCTCTGGGTCCAGCCATCCCAGGTGTGTAAGCTGGCTGATGTTCCATGCAACAAGACGATGGGCACCGGATCGTCACGCGGCCCTTCATCGCGCAGGTGCACCTGCATGCCGTTGACCTCCAAAAACTGCGATGGTTGAGCAGCCCACTTGACTGACAGTTGCTGCACAGACCGGTCAGGCGCCCAAGTTGCCAACACGCCCGCCACGGCAAAAACCAGGCATGCGAGCAAGATCACACCCAGGATGCGTAAAAATACTTTCATGGGACCACACTCTACACGGGTCTTTGTTTCTCCTGTCAATGTAAAAAGCTGTGGATAGGTCTGGCATAAATCACTAGTTATCCACAGACTAGCCCCATTTTTAAAAGTTATTCATATTAGCGGAGCACCCATAAAGCAGGGTCACACACAGGAGTTGAGCTCACGCAAGTTGTTGATTCACATCAATAAAAAGGCCTTGTGCACTGAAAGTACCCTTCCTTATCTACTACTACTATTCTTTAAATAGGAGTTTAAGAAGATAGGACTGAACAAACTGATCGCAAAAAAACAGTTTTTAGAATCAAATGTTGTCTGCGTGTGAACACTTGAAAAGATGCGGTACCAGACCGGGTTTTGGGACTTCAATCAAGTAAGATTCGCCGACTTCAAGCCTCCCATCGTCGTTTTCACTGTCTTTTAAGATCCCATACCCCATCCCATGTCTGTTTCTTTTGAAATCAAAAGTGCCCAATTGCCTTTGGTGGCGTTGCATTTGCGATCCAGCGATATGGCATTGGTATCGGCTGATGTGCTAAAAAAATTTGGTCCCAGTGGCGAAAGCCCTGATTTTTTTGACCACGACGCCCTGGTTATTGATTTCTCGCACCTCGATGCAGAAACGCCAGTTTTTGATCTGGTGCCCTTGCTGAAGGTATTGCGGTCCTGTAGCCTGGTTCCGGTCGCTGTGCGGGGTGCGAGTGTGGAGGCGATGGCGGCGGCATTGGCGGTGGGTCTGGTGGAGGCTCCGCCCGAGGTTTACAAGCACCGGGAAGCGGTTCCGCAAACTGAAGTGCAGGAAACCATCCGTGAGGTGGTGCACGAAGTGGTCCGGGAAGTGCCCGGACCGGGAACCATGGTGGTGGATAAGCCGCTTCGCTCAGGTCAAAAAATTTACGCCCGGGGTTGTGACCTGGTGGTGTTGGCCATGGTCAACCAGGGTGCTGAAGTGGTGGCAGACGGCAATATTCATGTCTATGCACCGCTTCGCGGCAAAGCCTTGGCGGGTGCGCGGGGCAATACCCATGCACGCATTTTTTCGCTCTGCCTGGAGCCTGAACTGATCTCGATTGCCGGTGTCTACCGCACCAGTGAAAACGCGTTGGCACCGGACGTGCATGGCAAGGCCGCGCAGGTTCGCTTGAGCAACGACGGGCAGGACAAATTGATTATTGAGGCCTTGAACAATTGAGGCTGTTCCAGCGCGACTGGCTACAACATTTCATTGGGAAGCAATTTAAGAATATGGCAAAAATTATTGTGGTGACGTCGGGCAAGGGTGGTGTGGGCAAGACCACCACCAGTGCCAGTTTTGCAACCGGCCTGGCGCTACGCGGGCACAAGACTGCGGTGATCGACTTTGACGTGGGCCTGCGCAACCTGGATCTGATCATGGGCTGCGAGCGCCGTGTGGTGTATGACCTGATCAATGTGATCCAGGGCGAAGCGAATCTGAATCAGGCCCTGATCAAGGACAAGCAGTGCGACAACCTGTACGTGCTGGCCGCTTCCCAAACCCGCGACAAGGATGCGCTGACCCAGGAGGGTGTGGAAAAGGTGCTGAATGACCTGGCGGCGATGGACTTCGAATTCATCGTGTGTGATTCACCAGCCGGTATCGAGACGGGCGCCCTGATGGCGATGCACTTTGCCGATGAGGCGCTGGTGGTAACCAACCCTGAAGTGTCCTCGGTGCGCGACTCGGACCGCATTCTGGGCATGCTGGCCAGCAAGACCAAACGTGCGATTGAAGGTGCAGAGCCCATCAAGGAACACCTATTGATCACCCGCTACAACCCGGCCCGCGTGGACCAGGGCCAGATGCTGTCGCTGGACGACATCAAGGACATTTTGCGCATCAAACTCATTGGTGTGATTCCCGAGAGCGAGTCGGTGCTGCAGGCCTCCAACCAGGGCGTGCCGGCGGTGCACATGCAGGGTAGCGATGTGTCCGAAGCCTACAAGGATGTGATTGACCGCTTTTTAGGGGCAGACAAACCCATGCGCTTTACCGAAGCGCCCAAGCAGGGCTTGTTGAAACGTCTCTTCGGAGGAAAATAAGCCATGTCGTTTTTTTCCTTTTTTCTGGGTGAAAAGAAAAAAACTGCAAGCGTTGCAAAAGAGCGTTTGCAGATGATTCTGATGCACGAGCGCAGTGGCCGAAACGCCGCCGAGCCCGACTACCTGCCCGACCTGCAGCGTGAACTCATCGCCGTGATCAGCAAGTACATCAAGATCAATCCGGACGACATCAAGGTCAACCTGGAGCGCCAGGACAATATGGAAGTTCTGGAACTGAAGATCGAGCTACCGGAAAGCAGATAGCGGTCTGCCCCCGCGGTTTAGCAGTGCTTACGCCCGCACCAACCGCAGGTGCGTGATCTCGGACGGTGCGCCAAAGCGTTTGGGAGGTCCCCAGTAACCCGTTCCCCGGCTGGTGTAAACCCACAGCTCCTTCAGCTTGTGCAGCCCGGCGGTGAAGGGCTGCTGTAACGGCACAAAATGGTTCCAGGGCCAAAACTGGCCGCCGTGGGTGTGGCCGGATAGCTGGAGGTCAAACCCCGCATCCGCTGCCGCCTGCGCGCTGCGCGGCTGGTGGGCCAGCAGCATCTTGAAGACCGCGTGATCGGGTGCGTTGGCCATGGCTTTGTGCGGGTCGCTGCGGTGGGCTTCGTCAAAGTGGTGGGCGCTGAAGTCGGTTACACCGGCCACCACCATCAAGGC